>JABWCM010000092.1 GCA_013360285.1 Myxococcales bacterium | reverse complement strand
TACCATTGGGTACGCCTCCGGTGGGCCTCGGTCGGCAGGCCCGCCTCGCTACGGCCACTGTCTCGCTCGCCGTTATTTTTTTCACAAACACCCTCTCAGAAAGTTTGTACCGGAGTCCTCCGCTTGCCGTTTTTTTTACACAAAACGCGTACCGGAGTCCTCCGCTTGCCGTTTGTTGCCAACAAAACGCGTACCGGAGTCCTCCGCTTGCCGTTTTTTTCACACAAAACCCTTACCGGAGTCCTCCGCTTGTCGTTTGTTGCCAACAAAACCCTTACCGGAGTCCTCCGCTTGCCGTTTTTTTCACACAAAACCCGTACCGGAGTCCTCCGCTTGTCGTTTGTTGCCAAGAAAACCCTTACCGGAGTCCTCCGCTTGCCGTTTTCGCTAACCATTCGTTACGGTAAGTGGCATCAACACGGGATATCGCCAGGCGATCCTCCGGGTTTACGGATCCCCCAGGCTTTCACGGATCGCACTGATCTCTTCTATACGAGTGGAATTTGTCACAACATTGTCCATGGTTTTCAGCAACATTCGTGCTTCGTCCACGTTTCCTTTTCCCAACTTTGTACGGATCAGGCCAACGAATGCCGCTTCTTTCAGCGCTTGGTTCGATGATTGAATCTGAGAGCCAAAATGCCGTTCGGCTTCCTCCCAGTCTCGCTTATTTAAGAAATATCGCCCCGTACTTACAAACCCTTTCGTACACTCCGAAGCCTCAGGAAACCGCCCACACAAATCCGCCCTCAACCGTCGGGCCAACACCGGGTCTCCGGACTGTTCCGCTCGTTTCGCCAACGCGGCCAGCGCGGCGGGAACTTTGTGGTGAGTGGGGTTTGTCGACAGCAATTTCTCCCACATCTGAGCCGCTTCCTCAGCTTCGTCGCGCTGCTCACATAAGGTTGCAAAGTCCACCAGCAACTGTGGCGAAACAGCGGTTCCCGATGCCACAAACGCCTGTTGATATGCAGCTTTGGCCGCACCGGTATCGCCGGAAAGCCGATGGGCATCGGCAAGCAGCCCCAACAATCTTGGGGTTCCGAGTCCATCGTTTACCGCCGTTTCCAGAAGTGTAATCGCTTGTTTGTCATCTCCTTTGGACAACAGAGTTCGCCCAATCCGCAGCAATTCGCCTTCCGTTCGCTGTTGGGGTGGGTCGGTTTCCGGCTTGTTTACCGTTGTTGTCTCTGGGACAAAAATCTCTGGATTCGCCTCACGTGGGCTCAATGTTGGCTTTTCCACTGCGTGGTGGTGTGTACGTTCCCCTTCACGACGTTCTTGCGGGTATTGTGATGCATCTATGTCTCTTCGTAAGACCACCACCGAATCGTCTTGCCCTTCGAGGACCTCGGATTCAGAAAGTTCGGCAGCCGGAGAATCCGGTAACGGCGTTTTCGCGACAAATCGTTCCGTCTTTGTGACTACAACCGTTTCTCCGGCGTGCACAAACCTCACTCCTTGCGCTATCGAGTCAACCCGCACGACCCCAGACAACACCGATACCTCCGTTTGTATACCCGGTCGATGATGGACAGTGAAGGCGGTTCCAGCCACAGTGACCGTGCAGTATTCGGTGCGTATTTCAAACGTTTCGCCGGGTTCGAGTTTGTCGACGTGCAGTCGGATTTCTCCCCGTTCCAACCCCAACGCAACATGTTGTTCCGACCAGGTCACGATATGGACCATCGAATCCGCCAACAACGACCACGACGCGATACCGGCTTGCTTGGCAACCAACTGGCTTGCGGGTCCAGTGGTTACAACCGCTCCTTCCGAAAGCCGGGCGTTTTTGACCAACGATGCCACCTCCGAGTCCCGTCCGTATTGGCTTGCCAAACCGTGGACATCTTCGACACGCAGATCATTGGGTGCGTTGATTCCGCCACCGTCCACCACTTCGGATCGAGGATACAGCCACACGGCAACGACCAGCGCGACCATCAACACGGACGCCGGCTTCCACCAAACCCCTATTCCTGACACCGAACCACGCTCGACAGCGGCGTCCCGTACCGCCTGGAACGAAGGAGCCCACTGCGCACTCGCCTCCGTCGCCTTTCGAAAGACCCCGATACTTTCGCGTATGGTGTTGTCAAGAACGCCACATCGTGTGCAATCCGCGAGGTGAACTGCAACAGCATCGGCAACGTCCGCGGAAGGTAACGGTTCTCCACGAGCAAGCAGGTTTTGAACTTCGCTGCACGATAACGTTTTCATTGTGAAGCACCTCGTGTTTTGGCGGCGATTTCATCGAAATGAATCCCCCCCAGCGGAAAGGACAACCCATCGGTCGCAAACCCGGCCTTTCCGAACGCGGCAAACACCTGCCGCCGCGCCTCAAATAATCGTGACCGAACCGTTCCTACTTTGGTATCCAACACCGCAGCCACCTCTTCCGTAGAAAGGCCCTGCAATTCCCTCATCACCCACACAAATCGATGTTTGGAATTCATGGAATCCAAAGTGGACTTCAACACACGCAACTGAGCCACCATCTCCGCGTGCATTGCCGGATTATCGGACGAAAAAATACCAAGAACCGTACACACATCGGCCGCCGCACGTTTTCGGCGCCACAAACGCCATTCCGAACGCAGATGTCGTTGAACCTGAAAAACCGCAACCCGGTACAACCAGGTACTGACTTTTGAATCTCCACGAAACCGCTTCAGGCTGGAAAAAACCTCGACAAAAACCTGTTGCACAAGGTCCTCTACGACGTCCTTCGGCAACAACATCCGGGCGATAAATCGAGTCACAGTCGGCGCATGGGTTTGATACAGTTCAGCCCATGCTGCCTCGTTCCCGTTGCGGCACCGTTCAACAAGACGTGTTTCGTGTTCATCCAACATGGGGGGTCACCATAATGTTACTCCCGTTCTGAGCGTAATCGACACGGCACCGGCAACGGACGACATCCACGGCTGCTCAGCCCAATCCAGGGTGTCTCCCGCGGGATACCCCCTTCCTCCCGCTGCAAACCCCATCCACCACAATCCCACGACAGGCCACGATAGTTCGACCTCGCCCCCTATCCACGGTACGGATGCCGACATTTCCGGCTCGTTGAAGCGAAACGTTGAATCCACTTCCAGCGTGCGCCACTCCCAACCCAGCGTCAATCCAGCCCGAAAGAGGACCGCGTCCCAACGGAATCCACCATATACCGTCATTCCCAACTCTCCGGCCGACCAAAACGCATTGGGACTGGTTCGGGTCGACTGAGAAGGAATCCAGGCACCGGAAAGTCGAAACGACAAAGCGCCTCGAAACAACGCCGCCTCCAACGCTGCTTCCGCGCCGCCTAAATGAAGTTCTGGTCCTACAAAATAAGCGTACTTTCCGCCTAAAATCGCATTGATTCGTACCGTCTTCACTTCAGGAGTGGTCTCGATAGACCCGTCCTTGTGGATGTTGAGAACCGGACGCATCGAGTTGGGATCGGACCGCTCGGACTCACTTAACAGAAACTCCGGCGTTGGGTCGGTTTTGGCTGCCGTCGACGCCACCAATTCCGCCAACCGCGGCGCCCGATCAATCGGCTCGATGGGGGCGAACATCAACACGGTCTCACCGGTTGAAGGCCCTGACACACTCGCTTTAATGCCGTCAACGAATACTTGGACACACGTCGCTGAGCACGCCGGCGTGTGCGCCCGATCCCGCACGATCAAATCTGTCCCGGCTTTTCGACCTTCGACGCGGATGGCCATAATCAAGTCGGCGGGATGAAAACCGCAGGTTGTGGACTCGAACTCGACGCAAATAAGATAAGAAGGAGACAAAGTAGGTTTGGCGAGTAAGAACGAGGGAGGCAACACGAACCCGACCGCCGCCGACATTACGAAGACAGCGCATAGAAAGTGTAAGTTACGGTCGGGTCCGATGGACATATGACTCCGATGTAGCTTGATGTTTATGGATCACTTGTGAGGAACAACCCGTCGGACAAAATTTCCACGGCCAACTTGTTCGCGTCGGCATTGGCTACGACAACCTTGCTGACACCGACCGTGGTGGTTTCAAGAGAACCGACGTCTTTTAGCACCTCAAATTGTAACGTCATCAATTTCGGTTTCCCTGTGATGGTTCCGTCGGTAAAATAAACCGCATTGGTCATCGGCGATTCAGTGGATTGTAGGTTGACGATGACCATCCCCCCTAAACCGTTCCAACTGCTGAGCGGAGATGGAGTGATACTAACCGAATGTCCCTGAACCGTCGGCTGCCCACTGGCGCCATTGTTGTATACCAAAGATACAGCAACGCATGGGTCAGTGCCATTGGGACCAAAGCAGATCTGGTCCACGGCGGCCAGAATTTTTAAGGTGGCGGCATCATAATCCAATAGATACTGCATCGCCGTTCCAGGAGCGCTCCCATCCAACCTGGCAATACGGACTTCGCAATAAACCATAGACCCCGCCAACTTGTCGCTAAAGTTACAAATAGGACCACTTGCTTCGGCCGGCGTGTCACAGGCGTCGGGTGTCGGCACACATATCGGCTCAAACGCTCCTGGCACACACGACCACACACCACAGACACCCGCGGGGTCGACGCAGGTCTGTCCCACCGCAGCAATATCTTCATCCACGTCACCATCACAATCATCATCCATGCTATTGCACACCTCGGGCGCAAACTGACTGACTGCGGCGTTTGTGGGATTACAGTCAGATGCATCTGGATCACCATCTCCGTCCTGATCGGCATCACACAGGTCACCAATACCGTCGGCGTCGGTATCCAACTGGTCGGGATTGACCTGATCGGGGCAATTGTCGTTCAAATCGGCAATACCATCCATGTCCGAATCACCCAGACCGTTGCATCCGGGCACCGGCACGTGAATACATGACCCATTGGGATCGATTTCATCGGTGGTACATGGATCCCCGTCATCACAATTGTTTTGCCCACACGCCGGAATCGATATCGACGTACACTGACCGGTGGCCGGGTCCATCTCGTCTAGGGTGCAGGGATCGTTATCGTCACAATTGTTCGACGGGCAACCTTCAATCGCTGTATGAACACATGTACCATCCGCGGCGATTTGGTCGTCCGTACACGGGTTCCCATCATCACAATTCGGCACACCGCATCCTTCGACCCACACATAGGTACAGACACCGGAAGGGTCCAGGACATCTTGAGTACATGGATCCAGGTCGTCACAACTGGGACCACCACAATTGGGGATGGGACTAAACGTGCAGGTTCCGTCTGGGTTGGCGACATCGTCGGTACACGCGTCATTATCATCACATTGCGGGGCAGCCGTGCCACCGCATCCGGCCTCGCCGTTGAGTGTTAACGTTAAAGTGGCATCCCCCTTGCTGTTTCCGTCATAGGTCGTGACCAGCAGCAAATAGGCTCCCGTGTCCTTAAATGAGTAACTTAAACTGGGAAGAAGTCCTGGCCCATCATCGTCATTTGCAGCAATCGGAATCGCTCCGAAATAACCTGTGCCGTCATCCGGCCCAAAAATCGCCACCAAAACATCTAGTTCCAGCGGTCCCGAGGCAGCAACAGTCGCCTGGTCGCCGGCTTGCGCAGCAAAGGATACGCCAATCATCTGATTCGGTTTGGTAAACGAGACATCCAAGGTGCCCGACAGGCAGAGGGACGTGTTCGGAACCGTGATCGCAGCGAACTGAGAAGCCGACTCAAACTCTAACGGGATTTGCGAATCGTCGCTTTTGGCGAGATCCTGCTCGCCGGAATCGCATCCCGTTCCCAACATGAATCCCAAGGAAAACAGAACGCACAACGGTAACTTAAACACCAGACACTTCATGTTCATTCTCCTCGCCGTACTTTGCGGCGCAACGATTGACGGAAATATCCACACCGTCCCCCAATCCGTAGGCCCAATCGTTAGTGGTTCCACGTTGTCGTTGTGTTCATTTTTTTTCCAAAAAAATTTTTATTTGCATCTGGGATTGAACAAACGTAGTTCGCAGCATCCCTTGCCCGTAGCAAACATGGGGCTACACTGACAACACCTGCTCTTGATGTAGGTTTCGTTACGCAGGAGGTACGTTATGGTTCCCCACAACAAAATGATATCACATCCATCGTTCTTTTTTCCTTTTCATGGCCTATCGATCACGTTGGCGTTTCTATTGGCGCTCAGTTCGGCTTGTGGAGGGGGTGGAACTGACACCGATGCCTCAAGCGACACATCGATTATTGGCGATGACACGTCACAAGGTGGTGGATCGCCACTTGTACCGTTTGCCCCACCTTCCGAAGACGTGATTTTAGGGCAAATCATGTCCACCGACGGCATGCCGCTTGCCGGAGCCACCATCACGGCCATTTGGGGCGGTGAACAACACACAGCAAAATCCAACTATGACGGCTACTATTATCTTGATTCGGTTCCCGCCGAAGACGTCATTCCCATGACTTTTGAACACATTGGTTACTTAACGGTGCGTAAGTCGGTTCAAATGTTCGACAAGGGTGTCATCACGGCCAATGCCCTACTTACAAAACGCGCGCCTTCGGTACCTGTCGACAACACCGGTCGTGCAGAAACGTCCAGGGGTGCCGTTACCGTCACTCCGGGGTCTATCGTGGATAACGAAGGCGCTCCGGCTACCGACATTCGTGTTCATATTTCACCGTTGGACATCACGGGAGCAGAAGTTCTTTCCGCGCCAGGAGACTTTGTTGCGGTAACGGAAAACGGCGACGCCACACGAATCGAAACCTTCGGCATGGCTGAGTTTGTGCTCACCAATTCCGACGGAAATCCATTGTCCATCGCCGACCAACAAACCGCGAAAATCGAACTGCTTCTTCCGGAAGACACCACTTTTGTGGCAGGAGACACGATCCCTGCGTGGCATTACGATGAACAAGCAGGGCAATGGGTTGAACAGGGTGAAGGAACCGTCGCGGTATCATCGACCGACCCGTCCCGCTTGGTATTTGTTGCCGATGTTCCCCACTTTTCCTGGTGGAATGCCGACAAACAATACGAGTCCTCGTGTGTCAAAGGCCGAGTCACCCACTGCGACGGCACACCCGCACCGGGAGCGGACATCCTGGTTCAAAGCGACGCCTATAACGGCACGAGCAGCGGCGGCACCAACGCCGGCGGAGACTATTGCGTGGCGGCACGCCGCAACTCCCCGGTCACGGTGTGGGCCGGAAACGGTTATGGCGCCAATCGGCTGGTTCATAGTGTTGCAACAACAACACCGGACGTGGAATCGACGTGTGAGTCGGGTCCGTGTGCAACTGCCGACATCACCTTGCCATGTACCCCAACCGAAGGAATCTATGATTGTGACGACATGTACTTCGCGGGATGTAAATCGTGTATTCAGGGTACCGTCGTTGACGACTCAGGAGGACCCGTTCAATACGCGTTGGTCAAAGTCGTAACCGGCAAAACGTCTGCTACGGTATCAACCGATCAAAACGGCTCCTATTGTGTTCCGGCCGCTCTGGATTCCGTAGCGACGATCACCGCATCATTGGGTACAAGCAGCGGGATTACGTCACTCGTTCCCACAGCCCAAGGCACGTGCCCGAACTGCCAAGAAGCCGAACCAATCGTATTGGGTGACACGTCGTCGACATCCGACGTCGATTTTGGCCCTTGTTTAACCGATGTCGGCGGCCTGGAAGTCTACCCGGTCCTGGTCAACGGCGCGGATCCGGCGATTTTGACGATCGATACCGGCTGGATCAGTGTTTACCAAACCCCATCGGCAGGTACGGAACCCGGTCAGTGGTACCTTGAGCTGAATTTGCTTCCCACAGGCACAACCACGTCACTGACAGGCAATCCGGCAGCACGAATCCAACTTCGTTTGCCCGGTACGCCAACTGGGCCTACGACCTACACCACCGACAATCTCCAAGGAAGCGTACGATGGTCCGGGCAAGTGGACTCGGCGCTTGGCGAATTACGCGGGTTAGGAGACGAAGTGTACCGACTGGCGGCCGGTATGGACACGAATGACCCCTTTGGCAAAGCCACCATTACCATCGACCAAGGATTCGATGCGGTGGGAGACACCGTGACTGGGACGTTCGACGTCACGTTTGCCGCCGATTGTGCCCCCGGTGGCGGGTCGGTCACGATTCGTGGCACGTTCAATACCACAGTATCGAACCCGTCAAGCGGCTTACCGTCCAACCTGGACCCAGAATCAGTAGAATACAAAGCGTGGATGTGCGCGATTTATGGCATCTATTTCACGGTATTTAATTGGCAAAATTTTTGGAATGGCTGGGTAACGGCACTTCTGGATGGCTCCCCCATACAGGGAACCGACGACGATGGCCCGATCGGAATTGCGACCTATCGCCGGTCCGACGCCACTTTTTCGCTCAATTACTACGGGCAGGATCTGACCTTGTTTTTGCAATTGGAGGACTTAAAATCAGGTGAAAATACGATTACGTCTGCTTCGCTGTTTCTGACCGGCGGTTCGGATTGTTATTACGAAGTTCAGGCGGGAACCATCAACGTTGTGGACTGGAGCGGGGAGGAAACGGACGGGTGGATGAATGGAACGTTTGACATTGATTTTGTACCCGTGTCCGGCGCGAGCGATCAATGTGTCCCACACGTGCTGACCGGTACATTTGGTGCACCATCCTGTTTCTGATGTCGGCCGCGCCGATCATGCCACAAACTTACCATATCGCCTGGTTATTTGACGTAAGATAAGCCACGACAGCAACACGAACATTCCACCGCAAGGCACCGAACCCGGTGTGGCCGCTGCAGAACACCCTGATCCGTCGTCGGACTCGGCGTTTGTAATCACCGGGGGATTGGCGTTGGGCACATCGTCAGCATTGTCACCCTTCGATGTGTCATCAGCCGACCCGGCACCAACCGTATCGGTTTCGGGTGACACGGCCCCCGCATCCGATCCACCACTGTTTGGGTCACCTGCACAGGTTCCATCAACACAATCGCCATTTTCGCAATCAAGGTCCGTCACACAAACATCACCCGACAACACACATTCCATCATCGAGTCGGATGGCACACACACCTGTCCCAGGTCTTGTTGGTCAACACACGCCATCCCACAGGGACACACCCCAGGATCGTAACATGGTTGCGAACAAACCGCCCCGGCAGGAAGCCCAGCAAGACACAGTTGTGAGGCGCAATCGGCAGCCTCATCACAGGGGCTTCCAGCCGGAAGTGCGGCTTCCATACAGATCCCTAACTTACTGTCACCAAACCCAATACACAAGGATTCTCCTGGGCAATCGTCACCGGTCAGATCGCATGCTGATCGGCATTGCCCCGCGCTGGAGCCCAACTGCTTGTAACAATAATCGCTTTTGCATTGGTCGTGAGTATCACACAAGGCTCCATCCACCCGTTTTTCTTTCGGTTTTGGCGGCTCACCCGGGATACACGCGCCAACCCCCAAATTGAGTTCGATACACCAGAATCCGGCGGAGCATTTGGCGGTGGCGACGTCGCAATCCGCGCGGCAAAAACTCTGGCCGGAAACTTCGTCCAAAACGCAGTGCCCACTCAAACATTGAAAATCCAGGTCGCATGGCTCTTCGTCAAATTTGTCGACGCCACCCACCTCGGTTTTTGGCCAGCAGGCCCCCTGATTACTCGCGCTGTTGATACCCACCACACATACTTCCGACGTTTTGCACCCAGTTGGAACCGCATCGGCCACACAAGTCGCTTGGCATTTGGGGTTGCCCGTCAACGGATTGGTCGCGCACAACCCGCTGTCGCAATCAGCGCCCGTATCGCAATCGGTTCCGTTGGGGCCAGCAATAAGCCCCGCCGTGACACACGCACCCCCCTGGCCACTTTGATAACCAATGCAAACAAACCCCTGCTCACAGGTCGCCGGAACGCCGGGAGTACACATGTGAGTACAAATGGCTTCCGTTTGGCTAAGTGGTTGGCAAAACAGCCCTCCATCACATTCTTGGGATGAATAACATGCCTCCCCCATTTTTTTCTTGGTGTTTCCGGACGCGCCACCCAACGTACAACTCCCAGAAACGCATGTGTATTTGGCTGCATTGTATTCATTTCCCTGCGCGTCGGTATCCACCACGTAAGGACATTCCGCATCCGATTTGCAGGTGTACGTACCTCCGGCAGGATAAAGATAACAAAACGCTAACTTATCATCGTCTTCCAACGAACGTTGTTTTACCGAACCGTCCCACGAAGGCGCCATGGTAGGAGGGTTGAACTGAGAATACCCACCCAACACGTGTTGGATGCCGAAAAAATGGCCGACTTCATGAATTGCTATCGCTTTGACATCCACTTTTCCAAAGTTTCCAGTAGTTGCCCAGGATTGCAGATATCCATTGAAGGCTATGTCGGCTTCGAAAATCTCTCCGTTATACCCAAACAGCGGTGCGGTAACGCCCAGAACGTATTTGCCGTACTTCCATGCTGACGTTTCGACAAAGGTCAGTTCGTTTTTGTAGTTGGGTTGCTCGCCGGTCAAGAGATTTGTCGCGTCCGTATCGCCGGCGAACTGGACCGTTAAGTTACCACATGGCAACTCCGTCCAGTCGGCAAACGATTCTTCTATCGCTTTCATGTCCGAATCGTTCGGCACATCCGCGGAACCCGCAGGGTTCACATAGTACTTCACTGGCTGTTTTTTCCACTGGACGAGTTTTTGGTACACATCCGACAAGGCGATCCCGAAAGCAAAAGCCGTCTGCGTGGCGAACGAGCCACCGAAAACCACGAGAGCAAACAGCGCCCATTTGCGGAAATTCATGTGAAAACCTCACCAATAACGAGTTAGGGGGAAGTTAAGGAAGAGGAACAAGTTTAGGGAGCTGCGCTTTTGGGGCATCGACCGGTGCGACGGGGGTTGCTGTGTTTTCTCGATCAACGTAGATACGAATCTCTTCAAGTAACATAGCGAGCGGCAGATTTCGGAGAGGACGGGGAGCATCGCTCATTTCGAACCGCCCCTGATGATCAAACGTTGCAAAACCAAGCCCACCGGTGTTTCTGGTGACTACCTTTTCGCCGGTCAACCCGTCGGTTTCTACCCGGAATACACCTTGACCCAGTCCACAAAACGCGAAACTGTCTTCTGTTTTCTCAAGAAAAACCACGACTTCCTCACCCGAACGAAACAGGGGCATACCGGGAATCCGAACTTCGTAATTTTCCGTTTTTCCACCGATTACACGGACCGTGAGACGGTTGTTCACAAGCAACGCCGAGCCTTTCAAGGCTTCCAGTCCAACGAATGTGACATCGGTGAATACCGCACCCGGTCGATCCGGCAACGTCACGGTCTCAACAGATTCCACAGTAGCATGCAGAATCACCTGAGATGTGTGGGTCATTTCATCAATACCGACTTGAAGTACCACAGTAGCCAAAGACGACGTCGGAACACTGACCGCGATGAAGGCAGCAGTTAAGAACGACGAAAACAATCGGTGCATGCGATCTCCTGAGAAACCGGGGCGTCAGTAAGAGGGTGTTTGGGAAAAAATTGCCGGTGGGCGAAACAGTGGCCATAACGAGTCGGTCGGGCCGACCGAGGCACGGCCGACGTAGTAGGCCAATGTTTCGAGTAAGTTAATTTTTTTCCCAAACACCCTCTAAAACGCGTAACGGCAAAGAACCTCACAACACGGCCACGGGCAACCGCACCCAGAGTGTTCCATCGAAGTGAGCCCGATTCAAGATCTCCTGGTGGATTTTCATCGTCCACCATTCGAATTTTCGGTCCAATATATGGAAATTTCATCGTTTTCTTGAACCTCTGTCGTGAGACAAACCAAACACAAAAACCGCGACCGGTGCCTACGATGGCCGGAATCAAGGTACGGGCCAGTCGGGGAAACACGGTTGTCACTTGATTGATAGCACTCCGGTGTGGTACGGACGCTCAACTGTCGACGCGCCGGAGGTTGTCCGTCCAGATGGCAAAAAAAGATCATGTGCTGCAGCTTCCGGCTCCTTTATTCTCCTGTTGTGTTTTACCCCAATTGATTTCCTACGCATCTGCGTCGTGGTTCGTCACCCTCGGCGTTCTCGGGCTGTTTGCTTGTGCCGAGCAACATGAACCACCAAATCTCCAAAACCAGGACATTCGGCTTACGATTCTCCATACCTCGGACATTCACGCCCGTTTACTCCCCTATCGGGCACAAATGGGCGCTTCCGACAACGATATGGGCCTGCTTCAAGACAACGAACCGTTTGGCGGTGTGGCGCGTATGGCGCACATCATCCAGCGGGAACGTGGACGCGCCGATCGCGTTGTGTATGTCGATAGCGGCGATTGTTTTCAGGGAGCCCCCATCTTTAACGCGTTTCACGGCGAAGTCGAACTCCGCGCCTTAAGTTACCTGAAGCCCGACGCAGTTGTAGTGGGCAACCATGAATTCGACGAGGGATTAAAAAATTACGCGAAACAATTGCAGGATTGGTCAAGCTTTCCCACGATTGCCGCCAACTACCTTTTTGAGCCCACCAACCCGCTGCGTGATTTGGTTAAGCCGTTTGCTATATCCAACGTCAACGGCCTGCGGATCGGATTTATCGGCATTGCCAACTTCTCTTCTCTGTCATCGATCACCGAAGTCGGCACAGGGCTCGAGATCATTCCTCTGGATATTGTTGAAACTGTTCAGGAATGGATCGACGTGTTGCGTCCGCAGGTCGATCTCCTAGTCGGCGTCAGTCATGCGGGTTTGGGCGAAGACGAACGGATCATTCAGCGTACAGAAGGCCTGGACCTGATGATGGGCGGCCACTTACACATCGTACTGAATCCTCCCAAGGTCATTATCGACAAAGCGGGCCGGGAAGTCGTGCTGGCGCACGGCGGCGCGTTCGCAAAGTACGTCGCAAAATTGGACGTGGTCATCCGTAACGGTGAGGTGATAAACCACAAGTTTGAAGTATTTCCAATCGACAGCACCGTCCCGGAAGATCCGCTGATGCTGGATCTTCTCGAACCCTATCGTCTTAAGTTAAATCAGATGATCGATCTTACAACCGTTTACGGCTATGCCTCGAAACATATCAGACGATTTGACTTCGACGGTGGCGATTCGCCCCTTGGCAATCTGGTCGCAGAGGCGATACGGAAACACGCCTGGGCGGATATCGGCATCACAAATTCGTTGGGAATTCGTACGGATATTTTTCCCGGCCCGATCACGCTGGACGATCTGTACAATATTTTTCCTTTTAATAATACCATCACGACTCTTTATATGAGCGGTTTTGATATTCAGGCGTTGCTGGACTATACCACACGGCGAAGTGCCGGCCGAGGCTGCGCAACACAAATGCAAGTTTCCGGCATCGAATATACAATGAACTGCACGTTTGCGGAAAATGAAGAAGAATGCGGCGACAACTGTCCTCCCCGTGCCGAAAACATCTTTTTGACGAACTGCGGCGATCCGTCGATTATCGACAAATCGTTGTGCACCAAAACACCGCTCAACCCATACCAAATCTACGAAGTCGCGACCAATGACTACATTGCACACGGCGGCAGCGGCTTTACCGTGCTCAAAATCAACAACACCCAAGTGAATACGGACGTACCCCTTCGGGACGCAGTGCTTGAAGAAATCGTTCGTTCGGAGCAGTGCTTAGAGGAATGTCGCCAGCCGGACGGTTCATTTTTGCTTGGTAATTGTGAGGCCTACGCCGGTTGTGTCGAAGCGTTAATTAACTACGAAGGGCAATTTTGTGAACACATTTCCGAAACCGCGCCCAATCAGATTTCGGTGCCCGTCAACTGCGGTATGGATGAAGGGCATTGCGAAAATGCCGGGGACTGTTACCGCCTTGAAGCAACCTGCGCGAATGGCGGCTGTCCCGCGTGCACGACGTCGGCACAGTGTGCCGCCAATGAAGAGTGTTTCAACGGTGTGTGTGTATCTCCTTCCTATACCTGCATCGCGTCTCGTTGCTACCGTCGGTGTAAAGCGGACGCCGGTTGTTATGCCGACACGCTGGTGCCGGACGAACAACGTACGTGTATTGAACAAACACCTGGTAGCGGCGACGGCTACTGCATGCCCTCAGCCGGACGTTTGTGCTACGACGTGCGAGAGTGTATGGACTCGGCGCTCCTTTGCCTGGGGTCGCTCAAAGGGTGCACCAAAAACGCGGATTGTTTGCTCACCGACGCCGATTCCGTGTGCGAAAACGGCCGCTGTTTGCCGAAACGTACCTTGTGCACCAACAATGACGACTGTGAGGGTTCGGACGTGTGCGTCAACGGTTGGTGTTCCCCAGACGCCAATGTCGGCACCTGCGGTCCTTGCCAGGTGGACCAACATTGCCCCGCAGGCCATGTATGCGCTCAAGGGCGCTGTGTCGTTCCAACAGCAGTCTGCGAAGATCAGCGATGCCGACCTCGGTGTACAAACACATCTCAATGCCTCGCAAACACGGTTTGCGACGACGGAGTGTGCCGCCCCGCTCCGTGTTTGTTCGGCGTGGAACGTGAGGAAGCCTGTTTGTTGGAAAATATCGGCAAAGCACAAAAGAAATGTCTGTCCTTACCGTGCCCACGCGCCGAATCGGACGGTCGCATCAAACGGCTGCTGCCCCCCAATTTGGATCAACTTCCCACCGACGTCGACCCCGACGATCCGGAGGGCTAAAGAATGCGTTTTGACATGAGTCCCTCACGTCGCACACACGTGTGGCCGTTCGCATTCGCGGTGGCGGTCCTGACATCGGGAGGTGTTTTGTTTTACGGCTGCACCAAGGAAGTCAGCCTAGACCACCACTTATCTTCGTTTTCTGTCACACTAAGTAATAGCGAACAACAAACCGCCGGCACCGATTCTGAGCCATTGGACTACGTTTCCGGACGAGATTGCCAAGGGAACCAGGACTGTGAAGGCAACCAGGTGTGCAAAGACGCGCTCTGTTCCAGCAAACTGTCCATCGACATCCAGGCCATCGGCACCGACGGCAACCCCTACCCGTTTACCGGCATAGTCCACGTAGACGTGACACCGGGCGTGGTGGTTCCGTCGTCGGAATACGTGTTGTTGGTAGGCGGAAAAGCAACCGGTGTTGAGGTCTTTCTCAATCGGGCGATTGGAAAAACCAATATTTGGGTTGAACATGACGGGTTTGTGCCTCTACCCCCTGGTGTGCTGTATGGCCAATGTAATGATGGATTGGACAATAACGACAATGGATTAATCGACGCTGCGGACCCCGGGTGCGAGTCCATGACGGATGACCAGGAATCCGAACCCACCATGGCCACCGGAGCCACAGATACGTTGTTTTTTGACAATCCCCGCATCCGCGACATTCAGTTTACGGATCGAATCAGCGGTTCGCCGCTCATCGGTCAGCAGGCCCGCGTTACCGAAGGTCGAATGGTTGTGGTCAACGTGCTGGCAAACGGGTTTTTCGTTGTTGACCTTGATGAACAAGTTTCGGACCGCATGTACAACGGCATCTTTATCTTCACGTTTTCTAAGCCTAAGTATATCGAATATGGGGATATTCTCTGTGAGTTTTCCGGAGGTGTCGACGAGTTTGTCGGCATGACCCAAGTGGTGTTCCCGAGTTACGAAGACATGCACCCGGCCAATCAAAGATGTAATCCCGGAACACCCGGATTGGATCTCTCGATCAAACCCCCGGATCCCACCGACGTAACCGACAAAATATTGAAGGAAGTGGGCCTTGCTGAAGGCGGATTCTACGAGTTGCAAGTGTACCTGAATTCCAAAATGCTGGAGCAATACGAAGCCAACCTGGTGACGTTCCAAAATATTGCGGTTTCCGAAAAGTTCATCGCCTGCGACCGCAACAAAAACGGCTCCATCGACAACGGTGACGAAGACGAATGTCGGGACGAATGCCAAGACGACCCCTTATGCACGGACCTCGAAGGTTATTTTGAATTCGCACAGTGGGCCGGATTGCTTGACGAAAAGAAAAAGATTTTTGCGTCCGTGGCCTTGGCCGACAAATTCCGCCCACTACGAATCGACTACATCGGTGAAGTGGATCAAAACGGCTTGTGTGCCAAATCGACAACCGAGAAAAACTTTCTTCAGTACATCTGCCCCAAAAGAACACTGGAATCGGTGACAGGCACGCTGCGCCATATCTACCTGTGCCCGGCTGACTGGGAGGAGGACCGATGCGACCTTCAGTTTTGGGTATTGGACCCACGGTTTGACGGCGACGTGGTATTGTCCAAAACCGCCGACATGGACGCAGACGGCTTTACAATGGTCGACGGCGATTGCGACGACAACAACAAAAACACGTTCCCCGGTGGTCAGGAAAAACCAACCAATGGGAGCGACGACGATTGCGACGGAATGATCGATGAATAAATGGCTGGGACTTTTCGCGTGGGGCCTGCTCTTGGCTCCGAACCTTGCGTATGCTGGCGATATTCTTGATGCGCGGATCGACTTTCCGTTCGCAGACGACAACATCCTGCGGGACGCAGGGGAAGACCGGCAATCCAGTCCGTCGGCGAGCTTTACACCGCCCGCGGGTCTTCGATACACCAGTTTTCTTCATCTTGGAATGTACAAATCGTTGGACCTGGGCGACCACTTTGTCCCCGAAGCCGCGTTGTATCTAAAACTGGATGTTGCCGACAAAGGCACAATTCGTGACGACACGAGTTATATCCAGTTAAATTACTTTGTGGACGGCACAGAAGACCGCCAACGTAAGGTGTATCTCCAGCTTGTTCCAATCGACGCCGATCGAATGCGCCTGGGTTACCACCACGAAATCAGTTGGGGTGGTTCGGATATTTTCCCTAAAAATTTCCGCGGATCACTGGTTCCCGCTGCTAAGTTAGGTATCGACATCGGTGAGTTTTACGCGTTTATGGGTGCAAAAACGGCGCTGGTTCGGTCGGCTGCCGAACTCAAATTGGACAGCGATGAAGGAAATACAACGTTGTTTGTGGAGCGAGCTTATTACGGCGGGTTCGCGGGCGCGGGCATTCAGTTGTTTACGCCGGGTCTGTGGCTGGAAATCAACGGCGGCTACTTCGAAAAAGGGACCAACAACAAAGCGGAAGTTCTTGGTAAACCGGTTCATTCGTGGGGGCTTTCCGGACAGTTATCCTACAGCCATGGCGTTCCGATTCAACGTCGTATCGACCTTCAACTATATCGGGAGTCGCCGGTCCGGTTCGACGTCACGGCACCAACGGTCGAAAGCACCGATGTGAGTTTTCGTTTTGCTGCCGAAGTCACCACCTTGATGCAAACCCTCGCGGATATCGACAAACCCGGATCGACCAAAAATGAATACAGCTTGGCGGGATTCTTCAGCGCAGCCATGCAATTTGCGGATACTCGGATTCACTTAGACGCCGGTCTTCGTGAGTTAAGCTTCATCACCTTCAACGTGCCCGGGTTTATCCCCAATGCAGCTTTACCCGAAGAAGCCGAGGTGACACCTGAGTTCAGCGCAGTGTTGTCCGCCGACCATTCGTTTCGTAACGTGGGACTTACACCGTTCGGGCAAATCGGCCTCCAACTTCCTGCCGTTTATGAAGGCAAAGTGTTATCGGGACAAAATACATCGGAGTCATTACAAGGAATCCGGAAGGTGGTTGTGCGCGGACTAGACCCGGGTGACTGGGATATTCTGCCGGAAGGTGAAGATCCGTTGCCGATTATTCGCGGAAAAGCCGGCCTGAGGTACACCTATGGCGGTCAATTTACACTTCTTGGAGAGCTAAATTACGCATACGATCCCAATCGATCTCAGATTCGTAAAGACGAGTTTGGCATCGCGCATCGAAGGTACATCGATCCCAACATTTTGGGATTCGGCCTGTTGGCAAGCATGAAGTTTTAGCCCTTGGCTCTGCCGTGCCGTCGTATCGGCCTTCTAGGTGTGTGGTGTTATGATTTCATGAAAGCCGCGATCTAACACCACATACCTAGGTGTGTGGTGTTTTTAGATGAAATTTTTATCATGGCCGTATTTTGTCGCCTCGCCCGCAAAAATCCTTGCGCCATATTCCCGATATGACTCAGGATTTTTTCGGACGATTCGGCAAAAATCCGACTTGCCAAAAATTCCCCTAAAAAACACCACATACCTAGCCACAATCCCAACAAATCCTTCCGTCTACAAGGAGAATTTGATGTTATTCCGCAAACCTATCTGGGTCACGGTGATGCTATTGGCAGGAATCATCGGGTGTGGCTCGGATGACGGTGGTAGTTCGTCATCGAAAACCGACACGGCTTCGACTTCCGACACCGCGGCAGCAGACACGGCTGCACCAACCGATATGGTGGATACTTCGGCGATTGACACCGAGGACTCCGGCAGCGCTGTAGACGTAACGGCAGACGCCGTGCCGACCGGTGACATTATGCCGGACACGGCACCGGATGGGTCGTCGACAACGGATGTAGTTGACGACACGAGGCCCGAAATCGACGTCACCCAGTCCGACGGTTCGCCAAATGATTCCGCCGTCGACGATACCGTCAACCCACCCGACGATACCGAATCCGACATTTCCGAAAACGATGTTACGTCACCCGCGGACGCGGGATTGAGTGACTCAGTTGAACAACCGGACCAGGCCCCTTGGATTCCACCCACTTTTGCCTGCAAAAAAAATGGGGATTGTGTTCTGCAGTTTCCCAATCTCCCCCCTTGCGAGGTCGCTTCTTGTAATCTTGATACCGGAGACTGTGAAGTAATCGTGTTGGCCGACAACGAACCTTGTTCGGACGGTGATCCATGCAGCACGGGAGATCGATGTATAGACGGAGCGTGTACTCCCACAGCCCAAAACTGTGATGATGACAACGATTGTACCGACGATGTCTGTTTTCCGGGTCTTGCCTGCCTGAATCAATACAACACCAACCCCTGCGACGACCTGGATACGTGCACCACAGACGACCGATGTATTCAAGGCGAGTGTTCGGGAGACGTCGTTTACTGTAACGACCAAGACACATGCACCCAAGATTACTGCGTTGCCGGCGACTGCACATACCTGCCCTTGCCGACACCTGCGTGCTGCTTCACCAAGGTTGCCGGATGGACTTTTGATGACGGGACGCTGGGTGGATATACCGCCACCAACCCGAGTATCAAAGTGGGGTGGAAAACAATCGAGAATCAGTATTATAAGTCGCCCTTTGGTTCACTTTATTTTGGCGACACAAAAAACGTCAACTACGACGACGCTGGGGCACCGGTATCGGGCGTCGTCATCAGCCAACCGTTTTTGCTCCCAACCGCCGGCGTGGTGAGCGTGACGATGGATGCATTTCTGGATATCGAACAAACCGTCGTCAAAGATCGATTGTGGATTTATTTGGTTTTTAGCAACGGAGAAAAAGAAGAGATTTGGTTTAAGTCTTCAAAAACCGAAATCAGCCAGTGGACCGAAATCAATATCGATTTGACCCCGTACCTGGGGGAAGTGGTCCGCCTTGAGTATCAATTTGATTCGGTGGACGGCACACAAAACAGCGGCAAAGGTGTATTTATTGACGATATCCGGGTGATTGCCAGTTGTCCTGAAGAACCCTGTGCGCAAGACTTCGATTGCGACGACGGTGTGTTATGTACCGCAGACTCCTGTGAGTTCAGTGCCTGTGTGCACGTTTTTGTAGAAAATTGTTGTGTCAGCAACGCGGACTGTAACGACGGAAATGTGTGCACCACCGATCAGTGCCAAAACAATCTTTGCCAACATCCTCTCAACACCAAACCGTGCAACGACAAAGATCCCTGCACTTGGAAAGACCAATGCGCCCAAGGAAGTTGCGCCGGAGTGCCTTTGCCATGCGACGACAAAGACAATTGTACTCTGGATTCCTGTCAGTCAGGTGTGTGTACGTTTGAACCAAGCGGATCTTTACAATGCTGCCACAAAGAAATCAGCCAATTTGGGTTTGACACCGGCAACTTAACGCCGTGGATCACCGTACAATCGCCCGGCACACCGGGTTGGCATCCATCGTCATTACAAGCGGCTACTTTTCCGTATTCTGCCCGATTCGGCGCACTTGGCCAATATTCGGTATCGGGAAAAGCAGCAACTGGAATACTTCAGAGCCCGATGGTTCCCCTTCCGCCTCTCCCGGCACTGGAAGTTCGGTTTTGGGCTTATATGGAAGTGGAGTCGGCAGCAACGGTCGACATCCTGCGCCTTGTCGGCACATCACCAGCAGGAAAATCGATTGTACTCTGGGAAAAGCCGGCAAATTTCCCGATGCAACAATGGGTTTGGGTAAAAGCGCCCGCCGAATTTTTTGCAACTGCGGGTGGAATTGAGCTGCAATTTGTATTTGACACCATCGATAACGTGAACAACAGCGGCGAAGGCGTTTATGTCGACGACATTCGTCTCTTTGTACCGTGTACCGATCTTGTCTGCACCGGTCCCGGCGACAGCCAATGTGACGACGGTGCTCCGGAGACAACCGATAGTTGTATCGGCGGCCAGTGCCAATCGGATGCTTTGCTTTGGTATTGCGAGTCCGACGCGGACTGTGACGACCACAAATTCTGTACGGACCAATTGTGTGTAGCCAACACTTGCCAGTTTATGACCACCCCAGGCTGTTGCGATGATGACGAACAGTGTCTGGATGCCGATCCGTGTACTCAAGACGTATGCTCCACGTCACATGAATGCACTCATCCGCCTATTGCTGGGAGCTGCGATGACGCCGACCCCTGCACCACGAACGATCAATGCAAAAATGGCACCTGTGTCGGTCAAATCATTCAATGTGACGACCAAAACAGTTGCACCACCGAAAGCTGTGTCGCCGGTGACTGCACCTACACACTTGTTAACAAAAGTGCTGAATGTTGTAACTTTGTATTGGTTGATGAACCGTTTTCCACCAATCTTACGGCGTCCGGCTGGAAGTTGACCAACAGCAATTCGAAAGCAGGATGGAACCAAACCTCTGTCCGGTTCAGTTCGCCGCCGTCCGCATTGTACTTTGGCGACCCGTCAACCTTATCTTACAACGCCGGGTTGGCCAAAGGCACTGCAGAAAGCCCCGCGTTCACCCTTCCCAACGCCACCGATGCTTTTCTTGAGTTTGCGTTGTGGCTTGATGTCGAGCAAAGTCTGGATTACGACGTATTTTTTGTAGAAGCGGCGCCGGTATCGGGAGGCGCACCGACGGTTCTGCTCACGAAACCCAGCAAACCTCCCACCCAACAGTTTCAGAAAATGTCGCTGCCGTTGACCCAGTTTGCGGGTCAAACCATCAAAATCCGGTTTATATTCGACACGATAGACGCGTCGACCAACCATCGTGAAGGAGTCGTCATCGACGATTTGCGGATATGGATTGGGTGCCCCAAGCCGGCATGCGCCGCGGACAACGATTGTGATGACGGTAATGTTTGTACAACCGACTCATGTATCGACAACACCTGCGCTCATGTACCAACCACTGGTTGCTGCACACAGAACGTTCATTGTGATGACATGAACCCATGCACCACCGACACGTGTACAGAAGGACAATGTTTTTATTCCAAACAGCCCAACTGCTGCCAATCCGCGGCTGACTGCGACGACCAGCTAGTGTGCACCACCGACCAATGTGACCAGAGTAAGGGTTGTACCCACACCCAGAACACGCTTGCGTGTAATGATTTTGACCCGTGCACAGAAGGAGATACCTGTACCGCAGGAAAATGTATCGGCACCAAGCTCGGCTGCGACGACGGAGACCTGCTGTGTACCGTGGATACCTGTAAATACGGCCAGTGTATCCACATTCCTACGGGTCAGACCAACTGCTGTATTTCCGATGCCGATTGTGACGACTCTGACCCGTGCACAGACACCACATGCGGTGCCAATGGTGTCTGTACAGTGACCCAACTATGCTGTGCAGTTGGGTCTGATTGTAATGATGGAGATAGTTGTACTGCCGATATTTGTGTTGCCCAAACCTGTGTCGCCGGACAAACCACCAACCCTGCTTGTTGTGACGAAACGGTTTGGTTTGCCGACTTCGACAACGGCAACGACGGCCACGAGTTTACCAACGCGAATAACAAAGTGGGCTGGTTTGTGATTACAACCGGTCCGAGTCAGTCTTCTCCAGGCGCCCTGGGTTTTTCCGACCCCACCGGAAATTCCATGGGGGGAGTTCCCACCTACGG
>JABWCM010000091.1 GCA_013360285.1 Myxococcales bacterium | reverse complement strand
ACCTTCGGGTACGCCTCCGGTGGGCCTCGGTCGGCAGGCCCGCCTCGCTACGGCCACTGTCTCGCTCGCCGTTATTTTTTTCACAAACACCCTCTTAAATTACTACCTGTTTGTTATCGCGAAACGAAGTGTCTGCGCTAGTACTCTCGCCGCGTTTGTTGCCGAGAATCGTTCACGTATTTTTGACGAACCTTCTGTTGCTGCGCGCTGTTTCACGTCAATTTGCCCCAGAGTAGCACGAATCGCGGAGGCCATGGCCTCGTCATCGCCGTGCGGCACCAGCATCCCACATCCCGCGTGCGCAATCGCTTCAGGTGCCAATCCGGTAGGAGTGGAGACGACCGGAATACCAACTGCCATCGCTTCCAACAGCGCGGCTCCCTCGGGCTCCCAATCGGCTGCCTGAACGTAGACCGCCGCCTGCTTCAGCCGTTCCGGGATTTCGTCGTGGCGCAAAGTACCGGTAAACTCGACTCGCGACTCTATTCCGAGTCGTATTGCTTTGTGGCGCACCAGAGACTCGTATTTTCCGCCACCAATAAGCTGCAACCGACATGGAATATCAGAGAGGCGTGCAAACGCCGTCAGCAGTGTTTCTGGAGCTTTGTTGGGGGCAAACGGAGATACAGAGACTATGATTGGTGGGATGCCCGACGTGCCTGGTTTGTTGTTTTCGATTGTATTTGGTAGGAATCGATCCGCGCGGATCCCTAACGGTGCTAAGTGTACCCGCTCTGGTGCTACGTTACCGACGACCATTGCGAGCGCGGCGTGCACCGGGCTCGCAACCAGCACGTGTTCGGCGCCCCTCAACACCGTGCGCATCAATGCACGGCGTAGACCAAAGCGCGCCAAACCATAGCCAATATCTTCGCGCGTAATCAGTTCGCTGCTCCCGAGATATACAATACAGGGAACCCGTAATACTCGCGATGCCGCGACGGTCGCCAATCCGGTGTCAGCTATCCCGAACCCGAGTACAACATCTACTCGCTTTCGACGATTGGCCCTTGCCGCAGCGGCAACCGCTGATGCTACAGGTGCGGCCCAGCGAACTGACGGCGCTGTTTCGTGAGCACCGAGCGAAAACACCCGGACGTTATCGATTTGGTAGGTCCGTTGAGGTTGAGGCAAAAAGAGACTTACCACCTCGACATCGTGCGACTCGCCGAGTGCAACAATCGTTTCGGCCAATGCCGGTGAACACGCGTCTCCTCGTGTTTCCGGAAATGACGGGACTGTAACCAATACACGCATAGTATCCTAAAATGGAGCAACCACATAAGAAACATTACATCATTCACCCTCAAGTGTCATCCTCTTGTACTACGTATCACTTTTCAGATGATCAGCTTTAAGTCCGAAGTTACCATGAGAATTTCCATGCTTTGGCTGCTTTTTGCCGTCTCGCCCGTAAAAATTCTTGCGCCATATTCGCGATATGACTCAGGATTTTTCCGGACGCTCCGGCTCAAATTCAGCTTGCCAAAAATTCGCCTAAAAAACACCAGCCACCTAGCCCGGAATTTTTATGAGTTTGAGGTTACTAGCGTCGATCCGCCAGCATCTTCGGGGATATGGGTAGACCTTTTTATCCTCGCCATGATGCTGTCAGGCTTCCGGGCAAAAATTGCCCACCATTGCCAAATTTACTGGCGTGTCGGAGTTCTCGCCCGCAAACCCGTGATAATTCCGGACTAAACACTCTCACAAAGACGACCCGCCAAATGTGGGTTGCGCCGACGGCAAATTGGGAATACAAACGTGGTCGTTGACCGTCGACAGAACTGTGACAGTCACAATTTCTGCACCAAGCTCGGCGACGTGTTGTCGTAGCGGCAAGATGTCAGGAACGGATACACATTGATCGCGCTCGTGACGTCGCTTATTACGACACTCACAACATCTTCACCGGTCTTTTGAGGAGAGCTTCATGGAACTCAAACTTTACTACAATCCGATCTCCAGCTATTCGCAAAAAACACTGATGGGACTTTATGAAAAAGAGGTAAGTTTCACACCCATCGTGGTTAACTTAATGGATCCCGTTGCACGGCAAGAATACTTGGCGGTAAATCCCTGGGGAAAAGTTCCCACCATGATTTGTGTTGATGAAGATCGTACGTTACCGGAATCGTCGATTATCCTTGAGTTCATTGATCAACGCTTTTCGACGGGATCCAAGTTGTTCCCAAACGATCCCGACCAGTGCCGCCGTGCGCGCCTTTTTGACCGAATGTCGGATTTTTACCTGAATGATCCAACTGTTACGATCTTTCTCGATCAAATACGACCACCAGAGGCAAAAAATCCAGCAGCAGTTGCTCGCGCTAAGCAAACTCTGGAGACCAGTGTTCGTGTTATGAACGAGCACTACGCTACCCGCACGTGGGCGTTAGGCGAGGAATTTTCCATAGCAGATGTATCTGCGGCGCCGGCGTTGTTCTACATGCAGCAGGTTTATCCTTTTGCTGACTTTCCTCACCTCGTCGCCTACGCGCAACGTGTCATCGGTCGTCCATCCTACCAAAAAGTGCTGTCAGAGGCGTTGCCAGTACTTCAGCAGATGGCTCAGAAACGTAACTAAATATTTTTTGTTGCGCCCTTAGACGAATCGCAGAACTCGATATCCTGCCCACTGTTATCCACACCATGCTCAAACTTAATATGTCTTAAGTGAATAAGACGACATAAGTTTGGGCACATTTAAACGCGGAGATTAGGTTTGTCGTGCCGTTGCGACGTGTCGACTCGGATAGCGGTTAGTCGTTTTTTGCTCCGGCTGCGATCCAATCTTTTACTAATTGAATTGTCTCCGACGGAAGTCCGCCTCCATTTACTTTTGGCATCGGTCCACCGTATTCAGGATCTCCTCCTTCCGGTAGTTCCAACTTGAGAACTAAAAAACTTTGGTCAGGCAGGCACGGATCAACAAGTTGCAGACCCTGTGCCGCAGCGGCTGGGTTGGTTGCTAATTTACCAACCATGGATTCCCATGCCACGTCTTTGCGTAAGTCCAGATATCCGTTTTTCTTCGCGGGTGCGGCGCCGTGGCAGGACGCGAACACGCACGAAAGTTTGATTACCTTGTCGTAAATCACCGAAAACGTCGGTCCTGTCGGCACGCATGTTTGCAGTTCATCCGCATTTGTTACGTCGTGGACCGAAGAATCTTCGCCAACTACTGCTGTATCGTCTTGTTGGAAGTCGTTTATGTCCTGTGGTTCTATCACGTCGAGGGGCTGCTCTTCCCCATCGTGGTTATTTAACACGTCAACGGGCAGTTTTGTATCGGTAGAACTCCCGTCGGGTAGGGTTCCATCGTTGTTCACGTCGGGCTCGGCGGTTGCATCTTCCACGTCAGCGTCATTGTTTCCGCTGGTCGATTCTTCGCACCCAGTATTCGCGATCAAAAAAACCAACCCACATAGGATGCACCAGTACCATACCGCTTGTTTTGTCATTGTCAGCTCGTTTGGTCATGTTGTGGTCGGCTACGCAAAACGATGTGTTGGGCGAACCCGTCCAGCCGGCACACACAAAATGTCATTCGTGGACACCGAATTTCAAGCACAATGCAACACAATTTGTGGCGGTTCGGACTTGGTTTTTTTTGTGATGTTGACTAACATCGCGGACAATTGAGTTCAGTACTCTGATTGTGTAGGAGCTTTCAGCGTATTTTGGCGGCTCAGATTGCAGGAAGATGATGACCGATCCCAACCAAAATATTACGATCTGCGTCGAAATGTCCGACACGAGCGCAACGGATTGGAAGCTTTATATTAACGATGGCAAGAAGATTCTGAGAGATATATTGGGGAGAAATCCTAAGAATATTCACTGGATCCCGAACCCGGAAATCGTTCGTTTACACCGTGCAGGCCAAGCCAACGTGTTTAAGTTAGCTGAACGTTATTTTGAACTGGAAACGGCTGCTGGTGCCGCGGCGTCGGCGGGGTGGACATTTCAGTGGCGATTTGTCGACAAACAGGGGAACCCGATTCAAACAGCAGCATGACTTACCACACTTCCGAAATTGAGGAGCGGGTGTCGCGATTCCAGGCAATGATTCGAGCATGGCCGACGAGCGAGCTTCCACGATTTTCCCTAGGACAAACTTATTTTGATGCCGGAATGTTTGAATTGGCCGAGTCGACCTTCGCCGAACTCTGTGAGATGAAGCCGGACTACATGATGGCATATGTGTTGCGGACAAAAGCGTTGGCTGAACTATCGCGATACCTCGAAGCGCGTCAAACCTGTCGAACTGCGATACGACTTGCACAGGAACAAAATCATCGTTCTGTTTTGGCCGAGTGTGAATGGTTGTTGGCAGAAATTGAATCAGAATTGCCGTGAGAGTGCTCAATCATGGATGAACAGACACAGATTCGTATTGAGTCAATGGCGTTCCGGCGGCTTCTGGAGCATTTGCGACAACGTACTGATGTTCAGAACATTGATCTAATGAATATGTCCGGTTTTTGCCGCAATTGTCTGTCCAAATGGCTAAAAGCAGCGTCCGATGATATGGGCGTCACGATGTCCTACGATGATGCGCGGCAATGGGTGTACGGGATGCCTTACGAGGATTGGAAGCAGCGATATCAGACCGAGGCGACATCGAATCAGTTAACGACATTCGCTGCTAAGAAAACCACCGATTAACTTAGCCGTCGGTGTTGTGCGTTACACCTGTTCTGTCCAGAAACAGATGTGATTATCTAATGTTGCATGCTGCTTTGCCACTGTGTTCATTAAGATTCCGCACGATCCCGCTTCCAATCCCAACGTGTGCATGGGATATATGTCCCCCCAAACCGCCGCTTAAACCGTTCTATTCCATGTAGCCTCTCGTCAGTGGTATCAACCCTCGCCCCGCCAAAATCGTAGTAAGATACGCCACGGGCGATCAACCGTTCCATAATTCCAAGTTGTACCAGTATCGTTGCTCCCGACATGGGCTTTGTTAGGCTTCCGCCGTGCAAATAGTATCCGCATCGTGTGCCGTAGACGCAAAGGCCCGCTGCTTCGGTTCCGCGTCCGGACACCGCACGTACGGCAATAGTAGGAACGCGTGCGCGATTTAATAAATTGTCAATGTATCGCCCACGATATGGGGCGCGACGGTTGGTTTTTGAGTATGCTTCGTCCAGTAATTGTTGAAATTCTGTTGTTTCGATCCCGTCAACGACGCGAATGCCGGCTTGCTCGCCTCGGATCATCAGTCTGCGGTGTTCAGGGTGCATCTGCGACCGGAGGCGCTCTAATCCAACGTGAAGTGAATTGATGTAGGTTCCAAATGATTCGGTGCCCGTCCCTAGTAGTGTTGCGATTCCCGGGTCCGTCCACCTTGCCATGTTGGAAAAGCACCGGACGTGGTCTACCCGATTTTGTTTGGCAAATGTCAATAAAGAGTTAAGGGAGTCGACTTGGGAGATTCCTGAAACGTTATCGGGTTCCGACAGCACTTCCCAATACCGATAAAATCCGGGCAGCCACAATTCTCGTATCTGTACCAGTCCGACACGTAGATGATCACGCACCAGTTCTAGTTGCAGCGGTGTTCCTAATTCGCGATCTGCAACGTGGCTACCCCACTCCGGCTTGCACCACACGTGATCTGAAGCAAGTTTGTTATGGCCAACTGCTCGCCATACAAGTCCCCGTACTCCCGCGGGGCGCAATCCGCTTACGCTCAGACGTCCTATCGCTCGCCTGAAGTACGAAGAAGTATTCATACTACTATCTCCGGAAAATCATGAACGTGCGGACACAACGCATACAGCAGCCAACCCAAGTGGTACGGGCGACAAGTGCGATTGACGCGTAGAAAGGCCGGCGTCATGGATAAAGGAGATCTGTGCGCAATATGTGTAAAGCTTCCGTTCAAAGCGGTCAGCAGCCTGTTAAATGGGAATTTACGGCGTATCGCGCGGAAGATAACAGCATGCTCGTAGTCCACCATGTCAATGGATAGTTCGTTTCTCCACAACCATGCGAGGCTTTCGGCAATCACCCTGCGATAGTCCAGACCGTTTGCTCGTTGAAGAGCAAACAGCGCCATGGGTGCCATTCCGTCCTGGTGAACCGAATAAATGGGATACCGTTCAAATGCCGCGCCGGTTTCCGAATCATATCGCCACGGCCAGCCCCCGAAAGAATCCCGTTCGTGGATCAAACGATCGGCGACCCGTGTTGCGATTTCAATGACATTGCCCCAGCGGAAAACCCGGCCCGCTTCCGCAAGAGCCTTTACCCAATAAATCTGGGTGGAAAATAGTGCGTAGCGGCTATCGGCACGGCGACCTTCAGCGCGATGCCGAAACAACCCACCGCGACGGGAATAACAACGATCCAGGCTGTATTGAACCAACCTCAGTGCAGCTTTTGCGACTTGATCGTTCGGCCGAGATTCCATCTCCAACGCAAGGCCGGTAAGCGCCCATGCCAACTCTCGTCCAACAGAGTTGGAAAGCGTCGTGCGTCCGTCCAGATGTTCCAGTAACTTAGGGAGTATTTGGCATTGGAGGTCCGCGGACAACTCCGCATTTGCCCACAGTGCCATCCCTAGATGGTCCAGGGTTTCAGGAGAGCCACTGCCGCATCCGCGCTGCAGAGTTGATTTTGCACTCAGCCTGCAGGTAAATCCGGCACGCTCGGCTGCCCCCAAGCCCACTGCCGTCATGACCATATAGCGAACAGACAACCAGTCGGTTCGAATTTCCGGAATGCGTTCCAAATTGCGGGTCATAAGCAGCCCGGTTTCGGAGTCCATCATGCGGTAGAGCCCTTCCAACGAAACATCGATCAATGCACGCAGCCGCTGCTGTGAGACCAACATTCCGCCGGCCGGCGCGACAGACTTTCCTATTTGACCAAATAGACCCATATAGCTCCTGGCATCGTTTTAAGGACGGCGTGGCGCAAAGCGAAAATGGCCCCAGAGTGTGCTCTTTGCCGCATCGTCCTCGGCTGTCCCTGTAGAATACGCACCGATATTCCTCAGTCGGTTTGCGGCTGATCCGGCTAAAAATCGTTCTTTTGGGGTCGAATTTCCTTTTGCGTCGTATCCTCCTAGCCCGGGTTTCTCACAAACTTGCGGGCGTCTCAGTGCTCTCACCCGCAAGCTCTGCAGAAACGCCAGCTCTTACAACGACGCGGCAGGGAAACTACACGAGAGTGAACCGGTGCGCAAAGGTGTGTAATGTAGTGGCCGGTCACCGAAGTGAAAAATTTCCGGTTGTTATGAAGGGTCAGGGGTAGGTACAGCAATGAGTTCGTCGTCGCCATGTACGTCGAGGTAATCCGACCAGAACCCTGGACATCGCGAATCCCAGCGGCAGGATCGGCACTGCGGTGCTTTTCGCATCTCCCACGCCTTTGCATGATGGTCGTCCACCTCACCTGCGGTCTCCGCTTCCTGTTCCAAGGACAAGAAATACCGTGAGCGATGTTCAAACCCGACCATCATACACAGAGGAAATCCGGCGAGGCTGTCGACTGTTAACTTAACACCAAGGACTTCGGCCAAACGCAACCCTTCCAACCACGCTCGGCGAATCGTCGACAGTCGTGGATACAGGTGTGGATGGCGCTGACCTTTCACGCTTGGATATACCAAAAAGACGAAAACTTCCGTTTGTGGAAAACGCCTGGCGACGTATGAAATGTAGTCTGGGAAATCCGCAGAATTGACCGCGTTGATGACGTGACTTAGCAAGACGTATACGCCCGCATGGCGGAGGTTGTCGATAGCTGTAAGTGTTCGGTCAAAATATTCCGTCTTAGTACCGGTAATTTCGGCGAATTTGGTGGCAATATGCGAATGCAATGAAATCATTGCAGACGACAGGCCGGCTTCCGCCAACGCTATAGCGTAGGGGTAGTTTGCCGCTTTCCAGCCGTTTGAATGGAGTTGTACATCGGCGATTCCGCGGCTGTGTGCGTAGCGAATCACGTCACACAAATCTCCCCACAGCGTGGGCTCACCCCCGGACAGCGCTATGCCGGATTGTTTGCGTTCCGTGGCAACGGTATCGATTCGTTGTTTTACCTCGTCCATTGTTAACTTAGGTATCCATGGTTCCCGGTAGCAGAATCCACACGCAAAGTTACATGCTTCGAGCAGCGGAATATCCTCCCTGGCGGCGGGCATCAGTGGCCGCGATGGGGGCGGGGGCGAATGTGATTCCGGTCGAGACGCACTAGGCCCTCTCGACAACAACGAAATAACGTCAGCTTGTTCGTGGAAGCCCATTCGCGCTTTGAATCCCCTGAGACCATTGTTGGTACTCTCGGCAATTCCATAGTCAACAAATGATACTCCGTTGTTCTGGGCAAATCGTAAGATTTCCCTTGTCAGCAGAGCCTCCGGCTGTAAGCCGGCAGAATCGCGCCGAGACGCTCCCTCCACAATTCGTAACACTCCGGCTTGAACGGTAAGGAGTTTTGCTCCAACGACCAACTCTCCGTCAACAGCTACTGCAATCCAAAATCCATTTGGGCAACGCCGTTGTTCAAACAAGACGAAGTCCGGCGGCAGTCCTTGAATTGACAATCGACGGCAGTTTTCCGTATAAATCTGATAAAATAACTGTATAGACTCGTTATCTTTTCGAAACTGAACAGCCAACCCAGCGCGTTCGGCAATCCGAGCATCTCGTCGAGCACTTTTTGGCATCCGGGATTCTACTGGTAGGTCAGCCGGCGGTACCTCAAACACCGAGCGTACAAAGTCCTGTCGTAAGTGAATTCCGTGGTTCCTAAAATAAGCATGAGCGCCGGCCCCCGGACGACTTCCAACGACGTAAACGGGTGCTGTTCCTTCGCGTACCAAAGTCACCAAACGGTCGTACCACGCCCTGGATCCAGGTGCGTGGGTTCCAAAAAGACATCGTTGCGCGCAGGGAAGACGGGTCCACACCAGTGCGGGATTACGGAACATGCAAGACGGGATGTCACCCGTACACTGTGGGTCCACGCCTACACTGTCAGGATATGACGACGCCTTGGGAAAGCCCCTAGTGAGGGTGTGTCCTGTCATCGGTCATCACCTCGGAAATGATGACTGACGGGCCAAGCCGGTGTTGGCAAGTGCTACGCGCTGGTCCGCAGCGGATTGGCCCGAGACATGTGGGGCAACAGAAAAGGACTTCTTTGGCGCTTTCCCACCGACAGGAATCGGCACGGCTTTCAACTCTTCTGCTCCAAAAATGTCCACGTATTTCCGCCATACTCCAAAACAAACGCTGTCCAGATGACAAGTGTCGCACACGGGAGGTTTGATCTTGTCTTTGTCCATCATCGTGGACAAGTGGCAGTCACCACATTCGTTTGCATTCAGGCGTCGGGCAATGTATTGCCTAAGTTCGTTGTCACCCTGGACGCCAAACGCGTCAAGAAGCCAACACAAGGGGTTTTCACAGTAACTTAAATAAAGGTTCTTGTCCGCGGCACGGATAAGCTCTGCCGCCTGCCGCACGGGGGTCGACAAATCCGAATACTTTGGGAGCAGCTCGAGATGGTTTAGTAGATCTCCGTGGGGTTGAAGCGGAGATAAGATAATACCACTCAGGGTCGGAAAGCTGTTCAGTGTGAACTGAACCGTGTCGACCAAGTGGTCCAGGTTCGCGGTCGTCAGGACAATGTTGGTAGTGATCGGAATCCCGTTTCGAAGTGCATTCTGGATCCCCACAACGGTTTTTTTCCAAGTACCAGGAGCGCCGGTAAGGGTGTCCGACACTTCCGGAAAACAGCTATGCAAACTCACCAAGGCGTCATCGAGTCCAGCGTTCGCCAGTTTATGCGCGTATTGCTCGTCCGCTAATCTTGTTGCGTTTGTTTGCAGCACAACCCGCTTGATATTGACTGCCTTGGCATAGGTCACAAGATCAATGAGATCCCGACGCAGTGTGGGTTCGCCGCCGGTAAAATTTACCGTCGCGTCGGTTCTGACGAGCGCAATTTGTCGCAACATTCCTCTTACATAACCAGAATCCATCTTAAAGTGAACTCCAGGTCCCAGAATATTACAGAAGCCGCACTTTTGATTGCAGCGAGAATCCAAACGCACAAAAAACGCCTGTGGATGCAGGCAATTCGCTCGCGAATACACGGATTTTAGAAAGGGCTCTATTTCCACAGCTTTGCTCAGATTTTCTCCCCGCCGATTTTAGCAACAGTTTGCCACAGACTTTCATAATGTTGTTGGTTAGTTGCAGAAGAATTTGAATTGATTGGCAAATTCGCTTCGATGTCATTCTCGCAGGTCGAGCCAGTTAAACCAAACAGGATGCTGGTCCTTGTACCACAGCAGTACGTCGCGAATGATTGCCTGTTTGTCTTTTGGAACAATTTTTTCGTCGATGCGCGAAAAACACACCGTCATTTTGGGGCCGTCATAGTCAAGGGCCTGCGAAATAAGGGTTTGGAGTTCGTTTCGAATCCGTCCGGAATCCGATATTTTTACCGGTCGTTGCCGCCAGTCTATTCCAGACATAAACCGCACGAGGAGCGGACTAAAGACAAGCCGCGACTCTTCGAGGCCGTCTTTTAGGCGGAATGTAAAACGAATTCGAGAGCTTGCCCGGCGAGTGTCGAGTCGTGTTGTTACTCGATAGCGGTCGTCGGACAGTCGTTCGACACCTGGGTTGCCAGTGTAAGGGTCATCACACATATAGGCGCTACAAGCCAAAACACTCCACTCCTTTTCCGGCATCAAATCTGACGCTCGAAGTGAACGTCGCCCGAGTGGAATGTGTGCCTCCCGCGCCTCTCGAATGGCGTCCTCGTACAACGAAATGACCTCATCGGGCGAATCCGCGCCCCCGAGATGTTTATGTACCACGTTTCGTATGTTTTCGGCCGTCGCAAGTTGATTCATCAATTGATACTCTTGATGAATCGGTTGCGTGAATGTGGGCGACAGAACGGTCATGGATGCGTCGACGTCCAACACTTCGGACAAACTTGCGGCCTGCATCGCCTCCGCGGTGGCCGCGTAGCCGTCGCACAAAAATACGTGAGGTTCCCCATTTTCTTGCCAGCTTCTGACCAAAAATGTGGGCGCGTATGTTCCGGAATCGGTAAATACTTGCAGTCCGGTCGGTGCTGTCCACGTTTCGTCGACAAGATGTGCTCCCAATGAACGCCACTCTTCCCATAACGACCCGAGACGTTCGTGTCGGCTTTTTCCTGCCAGTGTCCAGACGTGTACGTTTCTTGGTAATATACCAGTATATGTGGATAAGATAAGGTCCATGACAGTACTGCGGGGCGTCACCCAGTCCAATAAGACGGATCGTTGTTGTGCAGTGTCGGCAACACGTTTAGGTACGGTCAGGCATCCGAAGTAAGCCTCATAGGGTCTCGTCACCGTCAACGGTGCGTCGAACAGATGGAATACGGTCATTGGACCCGTAGGCTGTCCTTCGGCAAAGCGCGAAGTGTTTTCCAGTGTATCAACGGCGGCTCCCCACACCGTGATGCCGCGACGACGTAACGCTTCGTAAAACTGATTCCAGCGATGATCTGGGTCATTCAATAGACGGTGAATCTCCTCGTCAACGGCCTGTGCCACCTCTGGACGTGCGTAAACGCGGCCAAAACCGAGTAGCGGATTTGCGCCCATCTCGGGAGTTTCACCAGATTTCGGCATCAGCCCTTCGCCCAAACACACCATAATCGCATGATTTTCCGGTAAACTTCGTGTGAGATACCACAGACCCTCACTCATGGAATATGCAGATATTGCGTCTGCGGATTTCTTAACTTGATTGTAGCTGAATTTATCTTTACCCGCACCCTCGCCAAATTGCCCAAAAAGCTTCGTTCCCAGCGCCGTTGCCGCTGACGTCATTGCGATGCAACGGGCAATGCCGCGTGGCGCAAACGTATGAGCTGAAACCGGTTCAGGCTGGGACCGTTCGACCTCTACGTCCTCAAGCCAAAGGTGAAAGCGAAGTAAAATGGGGCGCGTGTCAAACGCCCATTGTGCGATTATGTCTTTTCTGTCCAAAGGGCTCATCGCTACCTCCTTGGGTATGCTTCAGAAATGGTTTTACACGAAATTCTCCAATATGCCGAGTGCATAACAACATTCGTCAAAACTCAACATCTGCCTCGGTTTCGTTCCGGTTTCCGTTACCCACCGTTTTATGCTCGGAGGATCCAAACTGCGCTCTTGCAGAATACGGCAACACAGTTTGCCCAGCCGTATTTTGGGTGGTCAGAGGGTCAGTCATCTATTTCCGCTGACCCTCTCAAACGCGTGTAAATGGTGAGTTTGCTTTTTGGGCAAACATACACAGGCCAGGTGTGTGGTGTTAAATGATGATTTCCATGCTTTGGCCGTCTCGCCCGTAAAAAAGCCTGCGCCATATTCCTGATATAACTCAGGATTTTTCCGGGCGGCCCGGCTCAAATTCGGCTTGCCAAAAAATTTCCCTAAAGAATACCAGCCACCCGGGTGTGTTTATTGCGTTTGTTGGCAGCGTGAACAATTGACCCTTCGCCCAAATTTTGAAACACTGGTGCCAATGAGAGGGGTGAGCCTGCATTTCTCAAAAACCTGCGGGTGAGAGAGTCGAGGCGGCAGGGCTACGAGCGGTCGATTCCGGGTCGTTTATCTTTCCAGTGACTTGTTCCCGGATTACGAAAGGTTTCGGATTGGTCGCGCTAGGCTAACTTATTTCATTTTCGGATACGTTCGGTTTATGGCCTCACAATATCGCAGCGGCTCACGAGTACCGGTACCTTTAGTTGTTTTGGCAATCATCGGAGTGGTTGCGCTGGTATTGGCACTCGTATTACGAAGTGCACCTCCCGTGTCCAGCACAACACAAGTGCGGGGAAAGATTTTTTCAAAAGTTGCCGTAGATTTAGCGGCACCGGTTCAAATAGCCAGCAGCACGTTGGATCAAGACGTCAAAATGATCGCCGATGATTTGGTTCAGCGTCCCCGACAGCCCGCAACGAGTAAATCTCTTCTTTTGTTTCTGGATTCGTCGGCCGCCGATGCAGCATCACGTGAAGGTAGCGAATAGTGGTTGGCGCTATCCCCCAAACGTGACTGTCAGGGTGAACCCGGCTCCAGTTCACGAAACCGGCGGTTCGCTTCCGCGATCAAGTCAGGTCCAGTCAAATGAAGTACCGTAAGGAGTGCAAATTTTCTCATCTCAATTGTTTTGGGTGATTCTCCGCTCTTTTCGGCGTCTTGGTCAATCTGAATGGCAGCGGCAATTCCTTCCTTCGCATTTTGCGCAACCTTGGCTATCGTGAGGTCATCGCCAAGGAGATCTGTGACACTCGTGTTGTCCTTGAGCAGTGGGTCCAATAAGGCCATATCTTCTTTTGCCGCTGCGGATTTCAAGCCGACGATGGCAATTACTTTGGTGATTCGTTTGTCGGACGTGAGACGTTCCCGGAAAACCGCTCGCGTCTCCGATCCGAGCCCTTTGACCGCGCGATCACAGAAATCCACGAGTGCTTTCTGAGCGTCCACGACGCCGCCGGCGTACACGGTGTCGTCCGGTAAGGCATCTAGTACGGTTCCAAGTGCCTCCAATCCGCCGAGTTGCACGGTCGTTGTAGCCGCATACCAGCGGTCATCTGGATTGTTTCCAGTAAGATAAGGTTCGAGACGAGCGGCGAGTTTTTTTTCGGCGTTCCTTGTGACTTCCGGTCTTTTTAGCAGGTTCGATGCCGAATTGAACGCTGTGGCGCCAAGGTCTTGGTCGACCGCTGAATCGTACAAATCAAGCAGAGCGACAATCGATTCCGGCGTTGCAATCTCCTCAATGCGTTCTATATGACTGAAATTTAACTGAAACTCAGGCATGCTCTGAATTTTTATTAGCCCAGCAAGGGTTTTTGAGTCGATATCTGCGTTTTTGAAAGAACGAAGATAGTTGTAAAATCGTGGCACTGCAATGTTGTTGGACAGCAAAAGCAGCGCGCCGCCGATGCCGTGAATTCCTAGGTCTTCGATTTGTCCTAGAAGAATTCGCTGCTCGGTAGTTTGGACAATTTCTGTAACCGATGACGTGTCGCTCAATCCCGCGAATGCCCATGCCGCAATTCGTTTTTGGGCGTTGTCTCGTTCTTCCGGCGTCAGAAGTTGCATCAGCGAGAGAACTGCGTTCTTACAGTCGACGCTAGCTTCACCACTCTCCATTTTCTGCAATAATGGCTGCACGACAGCCATGGCGAACCGCTCGTCATCAGTAGCCTTTTCCAAAATTCGCCGTAACCGAGTGCTGTGGCCTGTTTTCACGAGTGCCTGAAATGCCTGGACTCGGAGTGAGGTCTCGGTCGCTGCGTCAGCGATGATTTCCTCTAACTTGGCTAGTCCCGCCTCGGTTTCCGTCCATTGCTGAAGTTGAGGCTCGTCCGGTGTTGCGGTGCAACCGGTTACAACTAAGCAACAGCCAACGAAGCAACTGATAACAAACTGTCTGAAATGAGAGGTCATGATTATTCCGGTTACATTGGCAATACGCAATTATGAAATTTAGCTTGACTTGTACTTTAACAGGTTGTGGTTGTTTTTCAACCGAATGATTGGCAACCGCAATTCATGCTGTATAGTAGTTACGTCATGGAGGGGGACTAGCTAGGTCGTTCTGCTCCCGTTGCTGTGACCAAATCTCGGTCATTTGGCGTAAGAAAACTAGGTTATTTGGGCAGCGTTCGGATCGGCATTGTGCCCGATCGGCGAACGGCAAGCCGTTCATCGCGTAAATCGCCTGGATTGGGCAAAGAATGATACGAAAACGTGACGAAGCTAGCGAACTGAAGGCGAGGTACGAAGCTCAGGAACGTGAACTTGCCCAGTTGGAAGCGCAACTTGAGGAGGTGAGAAACTTATATGAACAATATTTTCAGGGGATTGAGAAGCGCGAGCCTATGGCGCACCGGGATCGTTTGCGCAGTGCATTGATGCGTTCAACACTACATCGGTCGATTAAGACCGTTGTAAAATTTCGATTTGGGGTGCTTCAGCAGCGATTTTCGACCTTAAACTCTTACTGGGAGCGAATATGTCGGCAAATTGAAGAGGGTACCTTTAAGCGTGAGGGGTTTGGGCGATTCAATCCGGGACCGCTCACTCCCGAGAAAGTGGCTGCTCATTTTGCCGGGTCCGCTGAGCCGATGCAGCCTGAGGAGTCTGACGGCACAATTTCGGAATCGGCGGGCGACGATGTACCGGCCGAGCGCGAACAAGGAGCTGACGCGGCTCAGGAAACGGCTGCTGTTGCGTCGTCTTTTCTGGATGCATTGGTTCGACCCGGTCGTTCTGCACCGCCGGTGTCACGTACTCCTCCACGCCCATCGTCTGTCGGCGGAACTCAACCCTCCTCGTTTCATGAACCCGATCCGTACAAGAGCCTTTACCACGATTTTGTCAGCGCAAAACGTGCAGCAGGTGAAGATATCAGCAAACTGAACTACGGTGGCTTTGTGAAAAGTCTACAACGCCAAGTAGAAAATGCACGTTCAGCGACCGGCAGAGAATTTGAGTTCTCCGTTGGCAACAGGGAAGGGAAGGTTTCAGTGGTTGCAAAGCCAAAAAAGACCAATCCGTGAAGTTCGAATGGTCCGAGCTACCTTGTTACAGATCATACAATCCGTCCGATGTTCACTGACACCCAGCAGTAGTTTCGTATGTGTCATCTGCCTCGGTTTCTACTGCTTGTGGCCATGCGTTAAGCAGTAGTTCGCCCATGTCCTTTTCCCACAACCGCAATCCGATGGCTCGTAGGAGGGGTAGGGTTGTGGTTGCGGAAACAGCGCTTATCGAAACGCCCCCAAATCGGGCGACAAAATTCGCAACGATCGTTGGATCAGCGAGATCGGATTTGTTCCAAGCCAGGATCTGGGGAATTTCGTTGAGATGGAGATCCCGAAGCAGGGCTGTCACACTATCCATTTGAGATTCTGCGCGGGGCGATGATGCGTCAATAACATGGAGCAAGATGTCCGCGTGCTCAAGCTCCTCCAGTGTCGCTTTGAAGGCGGAAACAAGTGATTCTGGCAGATCTCGAATAAATCCGACTGTATCGGTTATAATTATTTCCTTTTCTTCCGGAAATCGCAGTCTACGAGATGATGGATCCAATGTGGCAAACAACTTGTCTTCCGCAATAACGTTGCTGTGTGTCAACGTGTTCAGGAGCGTCGATTTTCCAGCGTTCGTATACCCCACGATGCTTACGGTCGGAACGTTGGAACGGACCCGACGTTGCCGTTGAATTGCTCGGGTTTTGCAAAGCGTATCCAACTGTTGTTCAAGCAACCGAATGCGGTCTTTTGCGCGGCGGCGGTTGATTTCAAGTTTGGTTTCACCTGGGCCCCTGCCGCCGATTCCACCGGTGAGGCGGCTTAGCCCAGTATTTTTGGCGACGAGACGAGGCAGCATGTAGTGCAGTTGAGCCAGTTCCACTTGGAGTTTGCCGCTACCGCTTTTTGCGTGCTGTGAGAATATGTCGAGAATGAGTTGAGTACGATCAAGTACTTTCAGCTCACAAGCGTCCGTGATGGCACGTGCCTGACTCGGGGTAAGATCTTGTGTAAAAATCACGAGTTCCGAACCAAGCTGCATGCAGTGAAGCATTAAGTGGTCGAGTTTCCCTTTTCCAATCAGATACTTCGGATCGGGTTTTCTTCGTGACTGTTTTACGACGTCGAGTACGCTGACCCCAGCGGTAGCGCACAGCTCAATGACTTCCTCAAGATCCGCGTCGCTGTCGGCAGTACCGGAATCGACATGCACGACAATTGCGCGGTCGGCAAAAGTGCCCGTAGTACGCAGTTTGTGTTTTCTTGCAAACTCGGATTCGAGTGACCGAATCAATTCATCGAAAGGTAATTTAAAGCGATGAATCGGTTCCGGCGGCAAAACAGACCAGAGGTCACCCTGAGCGTTTTCTGGTAGCAGGTGCGCAGCATGTACGAGGGCAGGTCTTGCGTCGTCGTCCAGAGTGATTGCGGCAATAAAGTCGAGGCTGAGGAGCGATAGATCTGTCAAATCATCCTGGGTCAAGTCCTCGTTACGTAAATGGGTGTGTATGAGGCGTATCCCACGAAGTCTTCCCGCACCTGCGCGTTGGCGCCCGATGTCGGGAAGAAACAGCCGTTGAGCGTCGCCGACGATAACGTGTTCGATTTGCCCGCGTCGGTCGATAAATATGCCGATTTGGCGATTGATGTCGCAAGAAATCTCGCACATGGCGGTTGCGAGTTCGGTCGTGATGACTTGCTCAGGGGGGACACGGCGGCGATATAAGCGTTCCAGCGCGGTTAATTGATAGGGTTTAAGTCCAACCAAGTTTCCAGTGGGCTTTCGATTGCTGATGGCCGGTTCTCCAGTTGGTTAGTTAGTCTTGTTATTCGCTAATTTTGTCGAGTTGGAGACATGTAATGTTAAAACACCTGCAGACGTACGTCTGGTCGAAATGTTTCTTCAGTTGGTTGCAGTCCATAGTACAACCCAAGGCCCACGCCGGTTGCAGTTGCAGCGCCAACAATGGTCCATAACCACCACTCCTCGTACCACTTTGTCGTTTCAACAGAGGGCGTTGGTTCGACGATGATCATGTCATCCGCTGTTTCAGCCAGTGGTGCAAGGTTAACGGTCAGTTCTTCGACGCTACCGGCTCCAAAAGAAATTTTCTGCTCAAAATCCACGTAGCCTGGCTTACTAATCGTGATTACCTGGTCTCCTGCCGGAACTAGTCCGTCAAAGGGAGTTGACCCGACGATTTGCCCATTGACGCGAACAGCGGCGTCCTCAATTCCTGGAGTTTCGGCGCGCAAAATTCCGTCGACGGCGATAAGATCGATCTCCAGTTCGACTGTTTTTCCGGGACGCACTTCCACCAGTTGTACAAAGTCGGCATATCCTCGCTTAATAAGGAGCACTTCGTGCTCCCCGGGGGCCACAGCGATCGGTTCTTCGTTTGGAACAAGCCCAAAAGATTGACCGTCGATTCGGATTTCTGCGCCGACAGTGGTCGATAAAATGACAATTTTTCCGTCTCTAGGCGATTTTGCAAGCAACGTCGTCGGCAACTGCATAACAGTAAACGCTGCCATTACAAAAACTGCCATACCCTTCTTCCAAACCATCCAAATCTCCTCTCACGTGTTGGTTCCAGTGTAAGGGACACAAGTTCGTGTCGCAAGCGCTCGCGCGGTTTGCGTCAGTTGCTGTAGTTGTTTCGTTTATGGTAATATTGGATGGCATTTGACTTAGTTACTCCATCGTGGTGTCGCACACGAACAAGGGCGTTGGCTCACCGGAAACTGGTATCGCCCATCCGCGGTCATAATGAAAATACGACCACCATCTCGCGATGAAACAAAAGCGATCCATCTGCCGTCAGGTGACCACGTTGGATCTTTGTTCGTTCCCTGTCCCTGGGTGAGCCGTTGTATGTTTCCTGAAAGATCCACAGTGAAAATGTCGGACGTCCCCTCATCCAGCCCCGCGAAGACAATGAGGCCATCTGGTCCAAAATCGGGAGTACTGTTATAGGAACCGGCCATTGTCAGGCGTCGTTGGCCGCTTCCGTCAGCACCCATCACGTAGATTTGCGGCCCCCCACTTCGGTTTGAGACGAACGCAATCATCGATCCGTCAGGTGACCACCGTGGACTGACGTTGTCGCCTTGACCTCCCGTAAGATTCCTGATTAGTTTTCCAGACTTATCCATCAGCCAGATATCGCTTCCTCCACCGGTGTCGACGCTGGCAGCGATTGTCCCGTTTGGACCCATGTCGGCACCTCGAAACTTATTTGGTCCATCCGTTAATTTACGACTTCCAATCCAGAGTTGTGGATCTTCGTTATCTGCCTGGGAAGTATAGAGAATTCCGCCCATAGCCATGCTGGGAAGAGAATTCACGCGATCATTTGAAATGACCGCGCCGGCGTTGTGGCCATCCATATCCATAACAAAAACGGAACGTGTCCACTCTCCAGTTTTCGCTGAATACACAATTTGTGTCCCAAAAACGCCTGGTTTGCCTGTAATTGCCTCAATTACAGCATTCGCAAACTCATGCACTTTTCCTCGTACTGCATCTTTCGCAATGCCCTTTGCGGACTGGGCCTTTACCGTGTACATCTGTTTGTCGAACACATTAAACAAACGAAATTCAATGCTGAGACCACCTGGAGCCGATGAAAGTTCTCCCTTAATCAAATATTTGGCGTTCACGTTGAACCAATCAGCCCATTTAGGTGACTCGAGGGGTTCGGCTTGAGCGTCTCCAATAAAACTCTGTGGTTTCAAAATCTTGAAGAACCCAGAGATCAACAAGTCATTACGAAGCACGTCAGCCGCCATCGCGCACAGCTCGCCGGCGGTGTTGCAGCGTAGGTCCGGAATCGCGATTGGGTCGGGTTCTTTTTTGGAGGGCCCGATCGGTACTTCCAGGGTGTCGCCGGTGAGGTCGGGAAGAGCTCCCGTGGCGGGCTGGGCAAGCGCTTGTTGGATGAAAAAACATACAAACGTGGCGACCAAGGTGGCGCAACGAACCAGTTGAAGTCTCATTATTCGTCTCCGGAGCAACATCGTATACGGAAATTCCAGACCACGGCCAAGGTGTGTGGGACTAAACGACGATTTTTCCGCTTGGGCCGCCTTTGGCCGTCTCGTCAGTAAAATTCCCTGCGCTATATTCTCGATATGACTCAGGTTTCCTTGGACGATTCGGCTCAAATTCGGCTGGATCACGAAAATTCCTATTGAATACCACCCACCTAGCGACTACAAAAAACCAGTTTTGCCGCTGACTCGGCGATTTATTCGCAGTCGTTCGTAGGACGAAACGCAACAAGCAGCGTCAAGATATCTGACGTTAGACATATATGTGGCCTCGGTCGGGCAATAACGAACCCCGTCCGACACTGTCGTTTACCACGCATTTTGTGCTTTCAAAAAAAAACACCTCGCCCTTTTGTGTGAGATCACCTCGATTGGTTGTTGCGTGACATGGAACGTGCTGCTTTGACAAACCTAAGGCACTCCTGCAACCTACCGAATTTGTGACACGCCGGTATTTAGCAGTTTTGTGTGCGGTTTTTCTTATCTCCGTGGTTTGTCAATGGACCGCGTTGACGGGTGAGTTTGTCTACGACGATCTTCCGGCCGCGGTTGAAAATCCCAACGCTAGACTGCCGTTACGCCTTCGCCAGATATTGACCGAGCCTTATTGGGGACTTCGCCCCGGTACCGAACAAATTTCTTTGATCCGGCCGGTTGTCACCTTTTCTTTTGCCGTGAACGAGGCAGTTACCGGGTTTGTTCCCACGGGATACCGCGCGGTCAATTTGTTTCTGCACAGCGTTGCGTCGTGTTTAGTCATGCTCATCGCTTCGGTCGTTGGTGTACCCCTGTTGTGGTCATTTTTTGCCGGCGTGCTGTTTGCGGTTCACCCGATTCACTGTGAAGCGATTGCCGCTACCGCGAATCGCACCGAACCGATGTGTGCCGTATTTTACCTAGGTTCGCTGTTATGTTACTTTCTCGCGCGTTCAGCAACAAAGAGAGAAACTGCGATTGGAATGATTATTGGGTCTTTAGCTCTGTTTTCACTTTCTTTGGGCAGTAAGGAGGTCGCAATCACTTTACCCGTGGTGATTTTGGCAATTGAGCTGATGATGCGGTATGTGCGAGTGCCTTCTCCTTGGGGCCGCGGGTTTCTAAACCCAGCAGCCACGGTGGGTGATGAAATCGGGCATTTACCGACGGCGCGTACATTGCGAGTACCTTCTCCGATCCTCCCCCCTTTGTTTGGGTTGGGGCTGGTTCTGATTTTGCTGTTGTACTTCTTATATCGCTCAATGGTGCTCACGTCGCCTTTTAGTGCGAATGTTTCTCCTGGCGATAATCCGCTTATCGGTAGTGCAGGTTTGGAGCGTTGGGCAACGCCATTTTCACAAATTGCACTTGCAACGGAACTGCTTTTGTACCCTGCGCGACTGTCGGTCGACTATACCGCCGCAGTTGTGCCGGTGGTGCAAACGATGGCCGACTGGTCATTTTTGGCGGGTGTGGGGTGTTTAGGTATCGTCGTGGTGGGTCTAATCGTGGCGGTTCGGCGTAAAAACATACCTATCATTGTTGGGTTATGCCTACTTGGTGGTTCCTATGCGTTGATTTCCAATACGGTTATCCTGGCAACCATCTTTTTTGCCGAACGAGTCATGTATCTGCCCAGTGCCGGGTTTTCTATTGTCAGCGGGGCATTATTGGCGAGCGTGAGGTGGAATAGAAGCAAATTGACTACCACATTGGTCGGCGTCGTGGTCGTAGTGGCATTGGGTGTGTTGGCGGTCCGATCATGGGAGCGTAACAAAGACTGGCAGAACGATGAGCGTTTGTTCAGTTCGTCCCTGTTTGCACGGCCAAACAGTTCTCGTCTTCATACGAATCTCGGTAGATTATCGATGTTGAACCAGAACTGGGAGCTTTCGGTTCTGCATTTGGACACCGCACTGCGAATATATCCCGAAAACGCACAAGCGCTGATGCTGCGCGGACAGCTTGCACGTCGCATGTCGAATTCCGAGGCCGCAATTGAGTATTTTGACCGGGCGAACGCTTCGTTGGGCGGCAAACACGGACGCGCCCTAGCTGAATTGTGCTCTATCTATTCCGAACGAAAACAAACCGAGCAAGCGGGTGATGTTTGCAGACGAGCCATCAGGTTACGTCCGGACCATCCGGATACCTGGACGGCGTTTGGTGATTTCGCGAACCTCCAAGGCGACACGGGTTTAGCGGACAATTCCTACCGTCGGGCACTTGATCTTGAACCAACGAATCTACACGCATTAAACCGCTTGGGCCGGCTGCTGGCAGAAACACATAAGTATGGAGAGTTGCTTGATATTATGTTTCGAATACTGGAGCAAAATCAAGGGAACGCTGCTCTCATCCATGATATCGAGGGTTTGACAATGAAGGTTGCTGCGGAAGCGGTGCGAACCAAGGACATTGGGTTGGCGAGGACGATTTTGTCGCGTGCGAGGGATAAGTTAGGGAATCCAGAGCGATGGAATAACATGATCGGAGAACTTCCCTAGAAAAAGCCTTAGAGGGTGTTTGGGAAAAAAATAAGCTACGCGAGCCATTGGCCTACTGCGTCGGTCCTGCCTCGGTCGGCCCATCCTCAGCGTACCTTCGGGTAC
>JABWCM010000090.1 GCA_013360285.1 Myxococcales bacterium | reverse complement strand
TAAACTTGTAAGTTATGGGCCTTGGATGATGAGGTAACCAATAGTCCGACACCATTGTCGGCCAGCGTCGTATGCTGAACCAACAGCAAGGATTTGGACCAATTGGTACCGCCGTAGGAAGCGTCGATGCCCCGCGCGGAATCATGAATATAACTGTTGCGGACTTTGACGGCTAGTTCGGGGTAGCTTGAAGATGCCGATGAGTCAACAACCGAAACGCCGTAGGTCGTAGCTGACCCAGCGATATCACACCCGTCGATCTGAACGGTAGTGGAATTGTAAGTACGGCTTACTTTCAGTGCATGGGCGGTGGAGTTACCGGTCGTGTTGCGGATGGTTAAAGATTGTAGTTGGACCGGTTGAGAATTCGGTAAGTCATTGATGGACAATCCTTTTTGGATTGTAAAACCCGTCAGAGTCACACCACCGCCGCTGCCGTTGGAGTTGATGCTGACGGCACCATTGACAATAACCGAAGTGTGGTCGCCACCTTTCAATGTTAACGGTTTGGATGCGGCGATGGTGACGGATTCCGCGTACGTTCCGGGTTCAATGCAGATAGTACCGCCGACGTTGGCGAGTGCCGTGACCGCTGCTTGAATTGTTGCGTAATCTCCCGGCACCCTAGAGCCGGAGCACGCAAAAGTGCAGCTTCCTGCAACACACGCTTGGTCAACATGGCATTTTGGGGAACAAAGTGTCGGGTTACATACACCGCAGTCCATCGGGCAGGTCTGACAGGTCTCGCCGTTGATACACTGGGCATCGCCACAGATTTTGGGTGATGTTGCGACACAGGGTGGATTCGCGCAACCAAACTCAATACATCCCACATCGGGTTTGCTGTCACGCACCTTACCCCAGTAGTCGGTCGACTGGGTGTGGGATGCGTTGGCTTTGCCGATCAGCACGGAAGATGAAGTGGGTTCGGGGGGGACCTTGGCCCAATTGAGATCCAATTCACCATACAGATCGGTTCCGCTTGGTATCGCAGCACCTTTGTAGTTGGTCACGTTACCGGAAAACGCGTTTGCACCGTATCCAAAAACCGCATTGGCGTCGATATTTGCTTCAATTCCCACACCCATTTCGCTAAAGATAGTATTGTAAACTTGTAAGTTATGGGCCTTGTTATTCGCGGTCACCACAAGTCCTGTGTTGTTGTCGACCAATGTGTTGTGACGAAGCTGAAGCAGCGATTTGGACCAGTTGGTGCCGCCGTATTGGGCGTCGATAGCTCGAAGCGAATCGTGAAAATAACAGTTGCGGATTTTGACGTCGAGTTCCGGGTAACTGGAAGAAGCCGATGAATCGACAATCGAGACGCCGTACGTGGTGGCCGTACCCGCGATGTCGCATCCGTCGATAGTAACCGTTGTGGCGTTGTATGTTCGTGTGATTTTGACCGCGTGCGCACTGGAGGACGCGGTTGTGTTTCGGATAACCAGCGACTGCAAAAGGACGGGTTGATTGTTGGAAAGGTCATTGATTACAACCCCTTTTTGAACTTCAACCCCTTTGATGATGATCGCTCCGCTGCCTCCGCCGGAGTTGACGGTGATCAGGCCGCCAATCACCGTGTCGTCTGCACCTGGGCCGATGATTGTCAATGCTTTGGATGCGGCAATGGTTACCGATTCGTTATAAGGTCCGGCAGCGAGGCAAATGGTACCACCAATCGGTGACAATGCGGTGACCGCTGATTGAACGGTTGAATAATCTCCCGGAACACGTGCCCCCGAACATGCAAACGTACAAGTTCCGGACACGCAGGCTTGGTCGGCGTGGCATTTGTTGACACAATTTGCCGGGTCACAGGCGCCGCAATCGCCGGGACAGGTCTGACACGTTTCGGTTCCGCCACAAATGGTGTCACCGCAGGTGGCTTTGCCTACTGCGACACAAGGCGGGGTATTGCACAAGAACTCGACTGCGCCGATGTCAGGTGTCTGATCTCTGGGTTCAGCCCAGTAGTCCACCGCCGGGCTTTGGTTGACCGATCCCGCACCGATGACCGGTGACGATAGAGTGGGATCAGGTGGGATGATCGCAAAATCCAGTTGCGGATCGGTGTACACGGTCCCTGCTCCGGGTACTGCGGTGTTCATGAAGTTCGTGACATTCCCAAAAAACAAATTGTTGCCGTGCGTGACCGTGCTGTTCGAGTCCGTATTGATATCGATCCCATTTTGGTTTTGGGTGATGATATTGTTAAATAAGCTCAATGCCATGGATTTGTTGGACGCAGTTACAACAACGGCGGACGTATTGTCGGCAAACGTGTTGGCTTTGAGCGACAACGTCGATTTGCTGTAGTTCGTGCCGCCAAGAATTCCTTCAAAACCGCGTAACGAATCATGTAAGTAGTTGTTGTGAACGTTGACGGTGACTGCGGCATAAGACGAACTTGCCGACGAGTCCGTGACCTGGACTGCAACGGTCGTTGCCGATCCCGCGATGTCATTGCCATCTAAGGTTACGATCGGGGCGTTATAGGTGCGGGTGACACGTACTGCGTGGGCGTTGGACCCTGCTGTCGTATTACGGAGGCGCATGCCGACTAGGGCGATGGGATGCGCGGCATTGGTGTCGGTGACAAAAACCCCCTTGAGCACGGTGAACCCCCGCATCGCGATGGTACCGCTGCCTGAATTGCTGTTGAAGGTGACGCTGCCGGCGATGGTTACGACGTCTTGGGATACGCCGATGAGATTCAAAGCCAAAGCCGGCGCAATGGTTAAATTTTCGTTGTATGTTCCCGCTTTTACACAGATCGTCCCACCGACGGGAGAAAGGGCGGAAACCGCCGCTTGAATCGTGGCGTAGTCTCCGGGAACCTGCGATCCCTGACATGGGAACGTGCATTGCCCGGCAACGCAGGCCTGGTCGGCGCGACAGCGTTTGCCGCCGCACAACTGTGGGCCACAGTCACCACAGTCGTTACCGCAGTTCCCACAGTTTTCGGGAGAATCACAAACCGCGTCACCACAATACGCTTTGACACAGTTTGTTCGGCAGCCGTTTTGTACGGTATCGCTGTTTTGTGCCCCGTTGTCGCATTCTTCCCCCGGTTCTACTTTGCCGTTTCCACACTGGAAACAGGACGGGTTCTGAGTGCCTGGGCTCCCGTAATCCCCTAATCCGTAAGTGGTTTTTGCTGCACACCATAAACCTGGTGTGTCGTTGTCGACCGTGGTAAAAAATTTCGGATCCAAACTCATCGCAATGCCGATGCCTTGAGGATACAACGTCCCAGAATCATAGGTAACCGAATCGATAATTTGCCCATCAAACATCAGCGTCACGGTGTCGCCGGCGTTTCCTAATTGAATGTTGGACATGACGTAGTCCACGTTTACGCCGCCGTTTGCGGATGGATCTGCGTTTCGACCCAGAACCATGGGGTTTCCGGGGGCCGCAACAAGGCCGCCTGGTTGGTTGATGGTGTGGTTGTCCGTGACCCCATCGGTAATGACGATCCCATTCAAATCCAACGGTTCGTCTGTCAGGTTGACGATTTCGATCCATTCCCCCACGCCATCGGCCACCAATTTGGGATTGACCATGATCTCTGTGATCACCACGGAACCTGGTAAGATAGCGGGGGGAGGTGGTTCGCAGTCGTTGGGACAATAATCGCCGTCGGCGTCGATTGACGGGTCGAGCGCCGATCCCAATGCGATTTGGATGAGGACCTGCACATCGACTACGCTGATTCCCCCAGAACAGTCCGCATCAGCCGCTTCCGGGCCGACAACGGCGAGACAAGCCGGAATCGACTGGGTTGTGGAGTTGAGTGACCACAATGCGCCCAAGATCGCGCATTGTACGTCTGAAACGGTAGTTGCTCCGCTGTTGTCGATGTCGCCCGGCACGGGGAGGCACACGGCGTAGGCCGGCCGTATGTCGTTAATAATCAGCGCTGTTGGTAATATAAGGCCAAGCAGAGCTGCGGCCGCGTAGGATACGACTTTGGTAGCCGGTTTGCCGACGACGGGGGAACCAGTTGGGCGGAGTGTAGCGGAAAACATGAATTCACCTCGGATTTCATCACGAAAAGTGGGCACAACGCGGATTCTACCGCCGGAAATTCGCTTGTCCATCCCGAATCAGCCACACGAAATACCCAGGACTCACGACCCAGTCTGTCGAATGTGTTTCGGTGACTGTGAGAAAAACGCAGAGATTTCAATTTTACCTTTCTTTTTTTTTTGATTTGCGGTAGGAGGCGCGCCCATGAAAACGAAACCTATTCTTACTGTTGTCATCCTAGCGGCCCTAAGCGGTGCCGCATGTAAAGAACAATCCAACACGACTGCGACGCCCGCCAAGACGGCAACCGCGGCAACGGAGCAGGCGGCGGTCCAAGCTGAGGAAGCCGTCAAAGCGGCAACCGACGAAGCGGCCAAAGCGGGTGAAGAAGCCATGAAAGCCGCGGAAGCAGCCAAAGAAGAAGCTACGAAAACAGCGGAAGCCGCAGTCGCCGAAGCGAACAAAGCTGCGGAAGCTGCGGCCGATCCGGCTGCGGCAACCGATCTTCCTGCGCCGCCGGATGTGGCTGCGGCACCGGCAGACGCCGAGAAAACCGCGAGCGGACTCGCCAGCAAAGTCTTGCAACCGGGAACCGGTGCCAAACATCCCGGGGAGGAAGATGTGGTCACGGTTCATTACACCGGGTGGACCACCGACGGAAAAATGTTCGACAGCTCAGTAAAACGGGGCCAGCCGGCATCTTTTCCCCTCAATCGGGTGATCAAAGGCTGGACGGAAGGGTTGCAGTTGATGGTAGAAGGAGAAAAACGCCGGTTTTGGATTCCGGGAAATCTGGCGTATGGGGACACTCCGTCACGGCCCGGCGCTCCGGCTGGAATGTTGGTGTTTGATGTTGAACTCATCAGCTACAAAGAATCCCCCAAAATAGAAGCACCGGCTGATGTCGCCGCGGCTCCGGCGGATGCGACCAAAACGGAATCCGGACTTGCTTACAAAGTCTTGCAGCCGGGCACGGGCAGTGCCAAACCGCAAGCAACCAGTACGGTCACGGTACATTATTCGGGCTGGACCACCGACGGAAAAATGTTTGACAGTTCGGTGAAACGGGGCCAACCCGCGTCGTTTCCGCTCAACGGAGTGATCAAAGGCTGGACCGAAGGATTACAATTGATGTCGGTTGGCGAAAAGACACGGTTCTGGATTCCCGGGAACCTGGCGTATGGCGATACTCCGTCACGTCCTGGTGCTCCCGCCGGCATGTTGGTATTTGATGTTGAATTGATTTCGATTCAATAACAACGTCCGCGTTCGTTCCCACCAACTGCCCCGCGTCAAGCCCGAATTTCCGTCGGATGTTTGTGGCAAGACTACCAAAAATAACCGGATTTCGGATTCGCACAGCACGTATTGAAGCCGTTTTCAGGAATCCGAGTTAGAGGGTGTTTGGGAAAAAAATAAGCTACGCGAGCCATTGGCCTACTACGTCGTTCCTGCCTCGGTCGGCCCATCCTCAGTGTACCTTCGGGTACGCCTCCGGTGGGCCTCGGTCGGCAGGCCCGCCTCGCTACGGCCACTGTCTCGCTCGCCGTTATTTTTTTCCCAAACACCCTCTTTGAGGGTGTTCCATATATGGGAAGTTGCTGCTTTGAGAGCATTTCAGCTCTAGGGAACACCCTTACCACCAATGGATTCGCCGTTATGGCGTATTGAGTTAACCATGAATTCGATTTTGCATCTCATCGGCGGTCAACTGGTCGCCGGATCGTCCGCACGAACCGGCGATGTATACAATCCTGCAACCGGACAGGTTTCCGGCAAAGTTTGTTTCGGCGGCAAAGAAGAACTGGATTTGGCGGTTACAGCGGCCAAAAAAGCATTACCCGCGTGGTCTGAGACACCGCCTCTGCAACGGGCTCGGGTCCTGTTCCGGTACAAAGAGTTGCTTGAAGCTCACAAAGATCAACTTGCGGCGCTGATATGCGCCGAGCACGGTAAAACCATTGACGACGCTCGCGGTTCGGTGACTCGCGGGATCGAAGTGGTTGAATTTGCGTGCGGTATTCCCCACCTTTTGCGCGGTGACTTTACCGAAAACGTGGGCCGTAATATCGATTCGTGGTCGTTGCGTCAGCCGGTCGGAATTGCTGCGGGAATTACCCCCTTTAACTTTCCGGCAATGGTTCCGATGTGGATGTATCCATTGGCGATTGCGTGTGGAAACACCTTCGTGCTGAAACCTTCAGAACGGGATCCGTCGGCCTCGATGTTGCTTGCCGATTTATTACACCAAGCTGGGTTACCTGCTGGAGTGCTCAATGTTGTTCATGGCGACAAAGCGGTCGTCGACGCCATCTTACAACATCCCGATATTTCTGCCGTGAGTTTTGTGGGATCGACGTCGGTCGGTGAATACATCTATTCACAGGGTACCGCTCATGGAAAACGGGTACAAGCGCTCTGTGGTGCAAAAAACCATATGGTCGTTTTGCCGGATGCCGACATGGACCAAGTCGTCGATGCGTTGATCGGTGCTGCATATGGTTCTGCGGGTGAACGATGTATGGCCATTTCCGTAGCCGTGGCGGTAGGGTCGATTGCCGACACCTTGGTCGAACGATTGGCGGTACGCGCACAACAATTGCGGATCGGCCCGGGAGATCAACCGGGAGTGGAAATGGGTCCGTTGGTGACCAAACAACATTTGGACAAAGTGAAGTCTTATGTGACCTTGGGCACTCAGGAAGGGGCGAAGTTGGTGGTTGATGGGCGGTCGTTGACTGTAGAGGGGTGTGAGGATGGGTTCTTTATGGGAGCCTGCTTGTTTGACCACGTGACGCCCGAGATGCGGATATACCAAGAAGAGATTTTTGGACCCGTCTTGTGTGTTGTGCGGGTGCCGGACTTTGAGTCCGCATTGGAATTGGTCAACAATCACGAATATGGCAACGGTACATCGATTTTTACTCGAGACGGCGACGCCGCACGTACGTTTAGTCACTCCTGCAACATCGGAATGATTGGAATCAACGTGCCGATCCCCGTTCCGATGGCCTTTCATAGTTTTGGTGGCTGGAAACGGTCGCTTTTTGGTGACCGAAATGCGTATGGCGCCGACGGAATCGGGTTTTATACCCGACTAAAAACTGTGACTGCCCGCTGGCCCACAAAGATCCGAGCTGGTGCCGAATTCGTTATGCCCACCATGAAGTAGATTACCCAATCCTATCTTACTCATGTGGTCGCTTTTCTTATTTTATGAGGGTGTCCGATGGCTCATCAACCCGATGCACTTGCTGTGGCAACGCAGAATCGCGCCGATGAAGAAAAACGGCGTGTTGCCCTTGCGGCCGCGGCGCTCGTTTCCGACGGCATGGTTGTCGGTTTGGGGTCGGGTAGCACCGCTGCGTTGGCGGTCGGGGCGATCGGCCAACGAATCCGCGACTTTGGGCTCCACATCGTCGGAGTCTCTACCTCGTCGGCAACAAGTCAGTTGGCGATTCGGGAAGGGATTCCGCTTGTGACCACGACCGTTCCGACCCGAGTGGATCTGACCATTGACGGGGCCGACGAAGTCGATCCGGCAATGCGGCTCATCAAGGGGGGTGGTGGTTGTTTGTTGCGGGAAAAAATTGTTGCTTCGGTCAGCACACGTTTGGTTATTGTGGTGGACAGCCGGAAGTGGGTGGGGCATCTGGGGGAAACGTTTGCGTTACCTGTTGAAGTCGTTCCATTGGCATGGCCGGTGGTTCAAGACCGCCTTGCACGACTCGGAGGTGATGTCCGCCTGCGCTTGGCCAAAGGAGGGGGTTCTCAGGCCGGTCCATTTGTTACCGATGAAGGCAACTATATTCTGGATGTCTCGTTGGGACCGATGCTACACCCGGAAGAACTTGGCGCTCAGATAAGCCAGATACCTGGTGTGGTTGAGCATGGGATGTTTTTGAACATGGCCACCGACGTCATCACCGCCCGCGGCGAAGAAATCGAACATATTCAGCGAGAAACGATCACCGGTGTGACTGGAACGACCGTTATCTAAGAGGGTGTTTGGGAAAAAATAAGCTACGCGAGCCATTGGCCTACTACGTCGGTCCTGCCTCGGTCGGTCCATCCTCACCGCACCTTCGGGTACGCCTCCGGTGGGCCTCGGTCGGCAGGCCCGCCTCGCTACGGCCACTGTCTCGCTCGCCGTTATTTTTTCCCAAACACCCTCTAAGCGTACTTCGGCAACACTTCGGCAAACACTTCATCTAAAATAGCAAGCCCTTGACGTGCTTCGTCATCGGAAATCGTCAACGGCGGGCAAACGTGCATTCGATTAAAGTGGGTAAACGGCCATAATCCTCGTTTCCGACAGGCCATAGCCAGCTCGGTCATCGGTTTGGCGGCAGCGCCGGCGGCTGCGTAAGGAACCAGTGGTTCTCTGGTTTTCCGGTCCTTGACAAGTTCGATAGCCCAAAATGCTCCCAGTCCCCGGACGTCGCCGATCCCCGGATGTTTGGTTGCCAATTCGGCCAACCCCGGTCCGAACACATCGGTTTCCAGGTGGAGAACGTGTTCCAAGATACCTTCTTCTTCAAAAATCCGAATGGACGCGCACGCGGACGCGCAAGCCAATGGATGACCTGAGTAAGTTAAGCCTCCCGGAAAGACGCGGTCGCGGAAATGTTCGGCGATTCGTTCCTGTAAAATGACCCCGCCCAGAGGAATATACCCGGAGTTGACTCCCTTGGCGAAGGTGATGAGGTCGGGAGTCACACCGAACCGGTCGACTGCAAACCATGTTCCACAGCGGCCAAACCCACACATCACCTCGTCGGCGATCAACAAGATGCCGTATTTGTCACAAAGTGTACGCAAGCCCTGAAGATAACCCGGTGGAGGGATCAAGATCCCGTTGGTGCCGACCACGGTTTCCACCATGATGGCCCCGATGGTCGGAGGGCCCTCCAACTGGATCAGTTCATCAAGATATTTGAGTGCTCGTTCGGTTTCTTGTTCCGGGGTTTCGCTGAAAAATGGTGATCGGTAGGGATAGGGGCCAAAAAAGTGTACAACGCCAGGCATTCCGGGTTCATTTGGCCATCGGCGTGGATCCCCGGTCATCGTGATCGAGCCATTGGTGGCGCCGTGGTAGCTGCGGTATGTAGTCAGAATCTTGTGTTTTCCCGTAAATAGCCGGGCCATACGCGCAGCGTTTTCCGTGGCTTCGGCTCCACCGTTGGTAAAAAATACCATCTGAGAACCCTTGGGCGCCCTTTCCACAATCAGTCGAGCCGCTTCTCCGCGTTTGTCGTTGGCAAACGACGGGGCGATGGTGCACATTTTTGCCGCTTGTTCCTGGATTGCGGCCACCATCTTCGGGTGCTGATGGCCGATGCTGACGTTGACAAGCTGCGACGAAAAATCGAGATATCGGTTGCCGTCATAGTCCCACATCCACGAACCTTTTGCGTTTGCGATGGCGACTGGTGAAATTTGTCCCTGGGCCGACCACGAATGAAAAACATGCCGGCGATCATCGGAAAGTACTTGGGCAACACCGTTATCCAACTGTTGGCTCATGACCGAAACTCCTTGAGTTTGTGAAAAAATATGGGGACGGACTTGGACGCGGGGATTTTGGTCCCGATGACCGGAAAGAAACCGAGTCATATCGGGAATATGGCGCAGGTTTTTTTCTGGGCAGTGGGGCCAAAAGCATCCGTCCAAGTTCGTTCAGCTATTTTTTTCACAAGCTCCTTGATACCAATGCCACAACGACGCCGGAGAGTACGCCAACCTGTCCTTGGTTGACAAGCGCCATCCAAGATTTTTTAACTGCAAAAAAGAACAACAACGATGACGTATCAACCCAAAGAATGGATTGTTCACCCATGTTTCGCTTGACGATCCTCGGCGATTGTGGCCTAACCCGCGCGGAAAACGAGGAGGTATCGATGATTACGTTTGCCAATGTGAGCAAGTTGTACGGCGGCCAGATTTTGTTTGTGGACGCGTCGTTTCAGGTGAATCCAGGAGAGAAGGTAGGGCTTGTGGGGCCAAACGGCGCCGGCAAATCCACGCTATTTCGGTTGATCGTGGGAGAAGAACAGCCTGACGAAGGGACGGTGGAGCGCCCACGTAAACTTACCATTGGGTATTTTCGCCAAGATGTGGGCGATGTGGCCGGAAAACCGGTGTTGCAGCACGTCATTTCCGATACCGGTGAGGTCGGACTGCTTTTTGAAGAAATGGCTTCGCTTGAAAGCAAAATGGCCGATCCCGGCGATGATTTGGACCAAGTGATCGATCGTTACGGCGAAGTACAAGCTCGGTTTGAACAACTCGGTGGGTACGATCTGGAGGCGCGGGCGGCGTCCATTCTTGCGGGATTGGGATTTGCTCAGGATCAACTCACGCAGGATGTGGGTCGCCTTTCGGGGGGGTGGAAGATGCGGGCTTCGTTGGCCAGTATCTTATTGTCTCGCCCGGAGGTGTTGCTTCTGGACGAACCGACCAACTACCTCGATTTGGAATCGATTTTGTGGCTGGAGTCGTTTTTGCGCGAATATCCAGGCGCCGTTGTGATGACTTGCCACGATCGGGACGTACTCAACCGGGTAGTAAAAAAAATCATCGCGATCGACGCGGGAGAAGTGCGGTCGTTTTCGGGTAATTTCGATTTTTTTGAGCAAGTACGTGCGCAAGAGGCCGTACGTCAACAGGCGGAATTTGAACGTCAGCAGGCGATGTTGGCCAAAGAGATGAGGTTTGTTGAACGATTTAAGGCTCATGCCGCCAAATCGGCGCAAGTGCAAAGCCGCGTAAAAAAACTCGAAAAAGTGGAACGGGTCATTCCGCCACCGCGATTTGTAGAACGAAGTTTTGAGTTTCGCCAACCTCCACGTTCCGGCGATGATGTTGTTTCCATTCGCGAGATAAGTAAACGATTTGGTGCCAAAACGGTTCATGATCGTTTGAGTTTTCAGGTTCAGCGTGGCCAACGCTGGGCTATTATGGGGGCAAATGGTGCCGGAAAAACCACGTTGCTCAAAATGATTGCCGGTGTTTCTGAACCCGACTTGGGTGAAGTGCGTATCGGAGCGTCTGTGGTGATGGGTTATTACGCACAGCATCAGATGGAGCAGTTGGACGCCAACCGCACGATTATGGACGAGTTGGTGGCGCATGCACCGACGGTCGGTTTGGGAACACTTCGTAATCTTGCCGGTGCGTTCGGCTTTTCCGGAGATGATGTCGATAAATCGATTTCGGTGCTGAGCGGCGGAGAAAAAGCACGGGTTGCGTTGGCTAAAATCCTCTTTGACGCTCCGAATTTACTGATTTTGGACGAACCCACAAACCACTTGGATGTGGTCACCAAAACGATGTTGACGAAAGCGTTGTCCGCGTTTGACGGCACCATTTTGTTTGTATCCCACGACCGCGCTTTTCTGCGGGCGTTGGCAACACGGGTACTGGAGTTGTCGGTGACCGATGGACCACATGTGTATCCGGGACACTACGACGAATATGTGGTCGCGACGGGACGCGAGGCCCCGGGAATGAGGGCGTTAAATTAGTTTGAATAGGTGTTATTCAAGGGGGATGGAGTGGCTTAGGTTCCCTGGAACGCAGCAATAACAGCACCTTGGGGATCCGCAATCACCGAAAAGGAGCCAACGTTGGGTACATCGATTTGTTCGACGAGTACGTGCCCTCCGAGTGCCCCGGCTCGACGTCGCGCATCGGCCACGCTGGGAACGACGACGAAGGTGAGCCAATGTGACGGGGTACCGGGCGGTGCTTCGACAATACTTGCCCGCGGTTTGCCCGAGCCGGCAAACGTTTCCATTCCCGGTGCAAACTCGTGAATCGACCAAGGAAATACGTTGGTGTAAAAATCTTTGGTCGCTTGTACGTCGGTTGTCGCGATCTGGTCCCAACAGAACGTGCCGACGGCCGGCATGGTTGGTTCCTCTCCGTCACCATGAGCACTTTTGAACGGCGAAATCCAGGCACCCTGAGGATCGCCGATGACTGCGAATCGTCCGACGTTGGGAATGTTTTGCGGTTCGACGCCAATGATAGCTCCCGCCGCCCGCGCTCGTTCAACAACCGCATCCACATCGTCCACGGATACGTAAGACATCCAGTGTGGCGGTACGCCGTGGTTGGGGTCAAGCGCCATCATGCCGCCAACGCCCACTTCGCCCGCGCTCAACATGGTGTACATAAAACCACCCATGTCGACGTCTTTGGTTGTCCACCCAAACAACTCACCATAAAATCGTTTTGCGGCGGCCGTGTCGGAAGTCATCAATTCGTGCCAGACAAATCGGCCGGGATGAAAAACAGGGGTTTCACTCATCGGGATCTCCTTGGAATTTTGTGTGTGGAAACCGTCTCGGTCGGCTAGAGGGTGTTTAAATATTTGTCCTCGGCGAGCGAGTCTATGGACGTAGCGAGCCGTTTTTGCCGACCGAGGCAAAATCGGCATAGTAGGCCACAGGCACGCGCAGCAAGATTCAATATTTAAACACCCTCTTAGTACACCACCTCAACGCGGCCGAAATATGACGCGGATCATATTTTCAGTCAACCAGCGAATGGCAAAAAAGTGTAAAATGAACCTGTTTTCAGCGTTGTGTTGTAAACGCGACACGGCATTCTATTTTTTTGAGGCATGTTCCGAGGAATAGACGACAGTATTTTATGAGCAGAAGCGACTTTAGCGAAGTAACTGCGCAAAAAGAGCCAAAAAGAGATTCAACACGTCGAAGGATTGTGTCGAGAGCTGCCAAAATCCTGAGAGAGCGTGGTTTATCTGGTTCCGGAATCAATGATGTGATGGCGGCCGCCGGCCTGACCCATGGTGCGTTTTATGCCCACTTTCAAAACAAGACGGCACTTGTCAAAGATGCCGTGAACCAAGCGTTTGATGAGGCAAAACATTGGTTGTTTGGAACGGTCGGCGAAAGACGGGGCCGTGAGTGGATTATTTCCGCGTCAAAACGATACCTTCGACGTGAACACGTCGAAAATCCAGGTGCCGGCTGTGTTATCGTAGCACTCAGTGCCGACTTGGCACGGTCAGACGCCGATGTTCGTACCTTGTATACAGAACGGGTTCAAAACATCCTGTCCGAAATCACCTACCGAATCGGCGATGACTCCCTTGCCGATGACGACAAACGAATGCGCGCCGTCGCCTTATTTTCCATGTGGGTCGGGGTTTTGACGGTAGCACGTCCGCTGACAGACCCGCGGTTGGTAGATGAATTGCTTCGATGTGCTCAGATGATGTGTGAAGAAATGGCAGACAAGGTGCCGTCGAGGGATGTTTTCACAGAAAACGGCCCGGCACACTCGGTTACATAAGAAGCGCGCATTTGATTAGTTAAAGGGTGTCGAACAACACATAATGAACATTTTCGGTCGATGAGTTCATGCGGTAGATAAGCGCGGTGTCCGAAATGGTGCGATGTCGCACCCAACTTGCGCCGCTGTTGTTGATGTCATGAATCGTCAGCACCGCCGCCGGGGGACCATTGAACGATACCGGATAAATCAGCGTACACGGATTGGTACACGTGTTGTTTGTCGCATGGATACCCGCATACCAGTGTAAGTTACCGTGGTTGTATTCACCGGCGTCCATGGCGATCCAGTGAAGCGCATCGATACCGCTGTCGGCATACACCTGAAAACCGCCGGTCGTCACGTTACCGATGATTCGTACAATGGTACCACCTGAGGAATCCGGGCTGACGTCGGGAAAGATCAACACCACCGGTGGTGCATTAAACAACTGTGGAAAAAACACGGTGTCGCTGGTGACAACATCGGCGCCGCTTTTCGTGAACCGGCCGGCAATCACTTTTTTTCCGCTGATCGTGTGAACACCGGGTTGAATCGCCATCCAATGTAACGAATCGGATTGGCCATCGCAGCGGATTCCCAGGCGATTGGTTAGCAGGGATTTTTCCAGACGGCACCAGGTGGCTCCGCTGTCATCAAGCGACTCATCGATGGTGCTTGCAAAGATGGGCGTTTGCGGAAAGTTGATGCCGTATCGAATCCAATCCACCGCAAGACTGCTGTTGGACGTACACACCGGGGACTGCACACCCATCGCCATGTGGGGATTGGTTGCGGTTTTGGGTCCGATACCACCCGAATTCATTCCGCCGCCGACCCACATACCGGAAGAGTTGATCACTTGGGTTCCGTTTATCGATACACTTCCTTCGATATTGACATTACCCTGTTGCAAAAAATCGCTGGCCTCGTTGCCACCCAGTCGTTCTGAGTCGTACGCAAGCAGCGCATAAGGTACCGAGACTACCGCTTGACGCGGCGTGAGCACCTCGCCATCGATCGTAAACTCGATCCAAACCGTGTTGCTGGACATCAACGCGTTGATGTACGCCGAGGGGTCGGCAATACCCATTTGTACGTTCATGCGACCGCTGTTGACATCGGTGAGACCGATGTCTTCGGCATAAATCGAAGAACCACCAGTTTGGGCAGTGAACAGCGCAATCTGCACATCCACTGGTCCGTTGATAGGCAGTCCGTTGGCCCCTTTTAACGTGCCGACATACGCTGTGCTGGTGGGAACCGCCATCGCGGGTGCACTCATCAGAAGCGCCGCGGCCATGGTGGGCAGAAGCTTGCTAAAAAATCGTCGTTTCATCGCTTTTGTACCTCCAGGAAAACATTTGACCTGAGCTTATAGTTACATAATAAATGTATCATGTAACTTTATCAGGCGCCGCGGGTATTATGGTGTTCCGTCCACTGTGGCCGGAGTTAACGTAAAATTGGTACTGCTGGAGCTGCCGGACACCGGCAACGCCTGGCCTGTGGCCTCCAAGGAATAACTTTGACTTTGTGAGCTGCCAAGATAAATGACCGGCAACTCAAAGTGGCTGTAGATACCTTCACATGCGTCGGGGCACTGGTTTGTGTTCCCGTCAATGCTTGACGCCAGCGGTTCGTTGGCGGCGTATTGTATCAAAATGACCACGTCGACGACGTTCGTTACCCCGTCACAGTCAATGTCTGCCGCGACGAGCGGTACCTTCAGACACGCCGGCGCCGGACCGTTTGGAGACAACGCAACCAAGATATTACATTGAATGTCGGCAATCTCTACAAACCCGTTGCCGTTCAGGTCACCCGGGGGATCCAGGCACTGCGCCTGCGACGAGACCGCCCACAATGTTACCGCGAACAAAGTGCTCGTTGTGAACATCGCCGTGGGGCCTCTCGACCGGCGCGTCCGAATGCTGTTCATGTTTTCCTCCATGTCCACAAGGACGTTAAACCACCCATTGCCACTACTTCAAGTCCATGTCGACCCACGGCTTTACCCGCACGTCGATATTGGGTTGATTCCAATTTTTATTACAAAACGGCACCGCCATCTCACGGCGTATGCCCCATTTCGTAAGCACCCATTACTGTGGTCCGCCGACTACCAACAGGCCTGATTCTAGGGTGATGGTCAAAAGTTCGGCGTCTGCCGTTGTCGCCCATGACGGGTCGATATACAGGACCGCCGGGCTTGATTCATCAATATCTACGAGTAATTGTATCACGACATCCAACACATGTGGATCGCCGGTTACGTCGCCATTTGCCCACACTGCATCATTCAACGGTGCACTGGGATCTTGGGGATTCAGCAAAAACAGTGCACCTTGGCCACTCCAGTTGGCCAGGTCGCCGGGAACCAGGGTTACGCTATGTCCAGTCGAGGTTGGACTGGGCGGAACATCCGCCGGACCACACGGGGGTGTGCCAAACGGACCGAGACATAGGTTGTCCTGGAATGTAATGATTTCCAATGATTGAGTGTCGTACACGAAATGGATCTGCAATCCCGTTGGAGTGGGCACAGCGGAAAGTCTGGCGACATCGACTGGGCAACCCACCTGGTCGCCCATGTTTCCGGCGATGACGCACAACGCCATAGGCGGCAAACACAACTCGCTGACAATCGGGGTATACAAACATTGTCCGCTGTCGTCGCAAACCTCTGTGGTGCAATCGTCGTTGTCATCACAGTCTTTGGGGATGTGGATGCAGTTTTTGGCGATGGGATCGCAACTGTCGGTGGTACATGGGTCGCCGTCATCACATAGTGTGGGTGCATCCACACAGGTCCACGGGCTTACGACTATGGTGGTCTGTTGAACGTCCGCACTCAACAACAACCCCTCGGCGGTAGCGGCCAGGGGAGCCACAAGCCATACCCACTGCGGATTGTCGGGTGCAATGTCGCCAAGGAGCAAAAACTGAAGAACAACCACATCGGCATCACCGACAACCTCGCCGGTTTGTGCAAGGTAAGCGGTACTTAATGGGGACGTTGGGTCATTTAACGGCAGGAAAAACAGTGATCCGTCACCGCCCCAGACAGACGGTGGGTCGCTGGGCACAGTAAACACCGTGTGACCCGTCGACAGAGCGTTGGGAGGTGTCGGTGCAGTAAAACACGGGTCCGTACCACCGGGTCCGATGCAGATTGTATCGGTAATGGCACCCAGCAATGCCGCAAATGGGTTGTAAGATAACCCGGTTTGAAGCGAAGCGGGTAGGGCGGTTTTGTCGGTATCACGGGCCACACGAATCGTACAGGTCACCGCATCACCTGCGTTGCCCGTCAAGCCGCATATCGCTCCGTCGGGTAGACATTCGGCGGTCAAAATAGGGTTGAAAAAACAACCTTTGGTTGGGTCACACCCGTCGGTTGTACAATTATCCGAGTCCTGACATTCCACCGGCGTGCCCGCAATACATCCGCCGGCATCATCACAGGTCTCGACGCCATTACATAGATTGCCGTCGTCGCAGCCATCGTCGGAATAAACACAGCCACCGGTAACGGCATCGCATGTATCGGATGTGCAATCGTTGTTGTCGTCACACACGACCACAGTGCCGGGAACACAACCGGTTGTCGGGGAACAGGATTCCAATCCATCGCAGGCGTTGTTGTTGTCGCAGGTTACCGCCGTAAATACACACTGGTTGGTATCTGGGTCACATTCGTCGGTTGTACACAGGTTGTTGTCGTCACAATATCCCGGCTCCAAGTTACAGCCCACTGCCGACAAAATGATGGTTCCTTGGTCTACGGTACCGGTCATGATTTCCGCTTGGGAGGTGGTTCCAAATGCAGCCGGAACCTCAACAAGGGCCGGGGCGGTTTCATCGATGTCCACCAACAAAGTAAACGTAAAGTCGACCACGTTCGGATCGCCGATGAGGGTACCTGCCGATTGGTATGCGGTCGTAACAGGTGAGCCGGATCCGGAAAGATCAAACACAAACAGCCACCCGTCACCGGACCAGTCCACGAGGTCCGCCGGTAACGGATATACCTGATGTCCAGACGGAGACAACGGTTGTGGAGGTGTAGCCGCCCCTTCGTCGGAAATCGATGTCAACGTTAACATAGCACTGTCAAACAGAAAGTTTGTTTGCAACCCGACGGGCATGGGCATCGTTTGTGTAGCCCGAGCAACCCGAACCGGGCAGGTGACCGATGCTCCGGCGGAACCGGATACGGAACAGATTACGTCTTTGGGCAGACACTCCGGCGCAGAGGTAGGTACATGGTTACAGCCGGTTTCCGGTACACAGAAATCCAAGGTACAATCATCTTCGTCGTTGCAATCTGGAACGGACTCGGAAATACACGTGCCGGTGGGTTCGGAACACGTTTCAGTTCCATTACACAGGTCGCCGTCGTCACAAGTCACCGGCTCCACAACGCATTGACCCGTTGCCGGATCACATAGGTTGAGGGTGCAGGCAAAACCATCGTCACATGTCGATGGTTTGGTGGTGCAGTCGTCGAGGCTCAACACGATAACGCCTTGGATCACCGTGCCGGTCAGCAGTGCACCACTATCGGTTGTTCCGTAGGTGTTGCTCAGTTTCAGCACCACCGGGCTAAACGGTGCCACGTCGGCGGTAAGCTCAAGAGATGCCGTCACGAACTGGGAATCTCCCGTCAGAATACCCGAGTCGAAATAGGCTGATGTGACCGGACTCGTGGTTTGTGTGGGGTCGAGGACAAAAACGGTCCCCGATCCGTTCCATTGATTCACATCGGTGGGTATTGGAAACACAATGTGACCCGACGACAAGTTGGCGGGGGGTGTATTTAGTTCCACACAAGGGGGTGCACCGCTCGGCCCGAGACAGACAATATCCAATAATCCCAGCCAGTTTACCCATGTTGTTTCGTATTGTGCGGAAAACTGCAACCCGGCAATATCCGGCGTTCCGGCGGTCGCCCGTGCAGCATGGATCGGGCATTGGACGATGGTTCCAGCCGGTCCCGAAACCACACATACAACACCATCCGGGTAACATAATGGCGAGTTGATCGGCCCATGTTGGCACCCGGCTCCCGCAACACATCCGTCGGCCGTACAGGCGTCACCGTCGTCGCAATCAAGCGGCGCCGGCGAATGACAACCCACACCGGGTTGACAAGTTTCCACTCCGTTACACTCGTTGCCGTCGTCACATGGATACGGTAAGTGAATACAATCTTGGCTTATGTTGTCGCACGAGTCGACCGTGCACGGATTTCCGTCGTCACAAACCACGGGATTTCCTGCACAACCTGTCGCATCCAGTATCATGAGTCCGGCGTTGACCGTTCCGGTCAACAACGCACCATCTGCATCCGCCCCAAATACATCGGAAAGCGTAATCCAAGCGGGCTGCGCCTCGGGGATATCGGTCGCCAACACAACCCGGACGGTGAGGATTTCCGCGTTTCCAATCACTTGTCCGGACAACAGAAACGCGTCAGACAATACCGCCGCCGGATTTTGTGGGTTGTACAAAAACACGGCGCCGGTTCCATTCCAATTCGCCGCCGACTCCGGGACAAGGGTTGCCGTATGTCCACCCGGAAACAACGGTGCCGGCGGTACCGCCGTGTCAATACATGGTGGAGTGCCGCCAGGGCCGGTGCACAACGTGTCGGTATAACCGTCTAAACTAAGTAGGTTCGAATCGTAACTGAGTCGAAACTGCGCTGCAGTCGGCACAGGAGTACCAATCGTTGCCCTGGCGAGATACAACGGGCACTCTTTGATGTCTCCCTGGGTGCCGCTCAGACCACACACCACGTTTGGGGGAAAGCAGCTTGGGTCAGTTAGGACAACTATGGAAACACAACCCAGGTTCGGGTCGCACGTATCCTGAGTACAGGGGTTGCCATCGTCACACGAGGTCGGATCCGGCGTTCCGACACATCCCAATAATGGGTCGCAGGTCGATCCGCCGCAGGGATTTCCGTCGTTGCAGTCAAGTTGGGGACCGCCCACACATGTTCCCTGGGCGCATTGGTCTCCTTCGGTGCAAATATTGTTGTCGTCGCATGGCGCTAAGTTGGGAGCAAAATCACATCCCTGACCGGAAACACAACTATCATCGGTACAGGGGTTGTCGTCGTCGCATACGAGGGTGCCGGAACCTACACAGGTCCCCGCGGCACACACATCGATGAGCGTACACGGGTCGGAGTCATCGCAGGCCAACGTGTTGGTGTTTGCTACACAACCCAGCGTTGGATCACAGGAATCGTCGGTGCATACGTTGCCATCGTCGCATACGATGGGATTCGAGCCGACACAACTTCCGCCGTCGCATGTATCGATTTGTGTGCACACACTTCCGTCATCGCAAGGTGCCGTATTCGACGACGTGCCGCAGCCGGTTTCGGGTAGACAAAAGTGGTCGGTACACGGATTGGTGTCCGTGCATACAAGGGGTGTGCCGGCAATACAGGTCGTATTGGCTACGTCCAGGTTGGGTCCAAGTGGTGTACCCAGGTCACCCGTTACGGCCAAGGCGGTGGACGTTTTCCAAGACGACGCCGTATTGTTGTTCAGCACCGGGTCGATCAACGCCATCGACGCCCCAGCAACAATCGGAAACCCGGTGGCCACGTTGTATTCAACGCGGTCGACTTCGACGCCATTTTTGTCAAGAAGAATGATTTTGTCGGCATTGTTGTCGAGCGTAAATCCCAAATAAGCGTAGGCAATACGTAACCCACCGTTGGTGGCCGGATCTTTGCTCGGCCCAAGGATTACCATACCTCCCGCCGGAACAAACAATGCGCCGCCCGGTTGAATGATGTGGTTTTCCCCGGCTCCGTCATGAAGCGACCAGCCGTTGATATTAATCGGCGTCGCGGTGGTATTAAACAACTCGATCCATTCGCCGGCGCTGTCTGGGACTCCGGCGGGGTCCACCATGATTTCGTTTACAACGATCCCGTTTGAACTAAAAGACTTACACGATTCGATACCCGTGCACAGGTCCGAATCGGAACAACTTTCCGCCACCGTTGGGGCGACCGCTTCATCGACGACGCTGTTGCAGTTGTCGTCGGCTCCATTACACAACTCCGGTGCTCCAGTAAAAATGAGGGGCTGGTAGGGGGCACAATCGGTGAAATCAAAATCGCCGTCGTTGTCGGCATCGGTTTCACACGCATCGACACATTGGTTGCCGTTTTTGTCGATGATTTCGTCGAGAGCCAGTGCCAAGGCAAATTGGACCGCCAACAAGGTGTCGGCAACGTTGACAACACTGTCACAGTTGTGGTCGGCGATCACCGAAGGCGAACCGGGGGTTTTGAGACACAACGGAACCGGTTCTGTTTGCCCGGCAATCGACCAAAGATTCATTAAGATAAGGCACTGGACGTCTTGAACATTGCTCACACCTTCATTGGTCACGTCGCCGGGAGGTTGCAGACATACCGCCATCGTCGTCTGAGGTGTCAGGAACAGGTATGCGCCCAGAAACAGGGCGATGCTGATGATTCCGAGAGGCTGTGAAAAAAGTTGGGCGCGTTTTGGGGCTGCGAATTTTGTGCCGAATTGGACTCGAAAAACCCGAGTCATATTGGGAATATGGCGCAGGGTTTTTCGGAGCCAAGTCGGCCAAAAGTCGCCGGCACCAGGGCGCGCAGCTATTTTTTCACAGCCTCCGAGTCTGCGTATTGGTAAAGATGGATGGCAACCAACCAACGCAATACCGCAATGCCTCTTGGAACTGCGGGGAATGGAATCAAACCAGTCGATCCAACGCATCGTCCGCTTTGCCATGAACCAACTCCCGTTTTTTGGTGTCGTTTCGCCGCCAACAACAACATCTGTCGATCATTGTTGACGATGACTGACCACGGTGGGTCAAGAATACCAACGGGTTTGAGAATGCCGACAACCGAGCATTTCGTCAATCGGTCTTTGTACTTCGGTCGGCGTTTCGAACGATGTTGGAACCTTCGAATAAACGGGTGTAAGATAGAAGGGTACCGAACCTTAAATTACAACGGAGTGCGCGTGTGAGTAGAGTAATACGATTTTTTGTATGGATGATTTTGGCCGGAAACTTTGTGTTGTGGGTTGCCCAACCCGTTGCGGTTGCCCATGATTTCTGGATCGAGACGACGGTGAGAGAAAAGTCGATCGACGTGGCATTGCGCCTAGGTCATGTAGATGCTCCGGAAAAAGTGAACCGTACGGACAAAAGAATTGTACGCTTTGCTCTGGTGCTGCCGGATGGAACGGAAAAAACCATTCCCGGGACCGATGGTGCGGAGCCCGCCGGAACGGTGGATTGGATTGTTCAAGAAGGCGCAATCGTGTTGTATCAGAGCAATCATGCGTTCAGCACACTCGCGCCGCAGAAATTCGAAACGTATCTCGCTGAAGAAGGTCTGGAGCATGTTATTGAGAGGCGTAAACAGCGAAATGAAACCAATGTACCCGGCTCAGAAGCCTATATGCGTTGCGCCAAGGCGATTGTTGGCCTTGCCCATGCTCCATTGGCCTTTTTACGGAAACCCACTGGGTTGCCCGCCGAATTGTTGTGGTTGACCGATGTTTCCCAAGCTCGTAAAAATCGGGCGGTCAAATTCAAGATGTTGCTCGACGGAAAACCGGCCGGAAACGTGTTGGTTGTCGCCAAATCGCCGTCGGATCACGGCAAACGAATCGGGAAACGAACAGCTTCCGACGGGACCGTAACATTGAAGTTACCTCATGCGGGGCGATGGATTGTGACCGGGGTTGCCATGAAAGAGATGCCAAAAGGTGCCAATCCCGCCTGGGAAAGCCTGTGGGCGTCTTTGAGCTTTGAATTATGATGACATGGGAGCCACTCGCCCCTGTGGTGGGAGCCACTCGCCCCTGTGGTGGGAGCCACTCGCCCCTGTGGTGGGAGCCACTCGCCCCTGTGGTGGGAGCCAC
>JABWCM010000366.1 GCA_013360285.1 Myxococcales bacterium | reverse complement strand
CTCCAACAGAACCCGTTCCGGTGTATCAACGAAGCCTACGTCGGCGCCGTGCTCGAAGCGGAAATCGCGACAAAAAACGAAACAACCGGCGATGTCAACGACGCGGTTCGGTGAACGGATACGAAAAAAACCCGTTCCGATGTATCAACGAAGCCTACGCCGGCACCGTGCTCGAAGCGGAAGTCGCGACAAAAAACGAAACAACCGACGATGTTAACGACGCGGTTCGGTGAACGGATACGAATTCCTCGACGACCCCAAGTTGACCCTGGACAACAACGTCTCCGAGCGAGCCTTGCGAATCATCGCCACGGGCCGCGACAATTTCTTGTGGGTCGGCCACGACGAGGCTGGCGAAAACCTCGCGTTACTTCAGACCTTTGTCTCCACGTGCCAACTCCACGACGTCAACCCCTACCTATGGTTCAAAGATGTGCTGATTCGAATCCAAACTCACCCCAATGAACGCATCGACGACCTACTGCCCCACCGCTGGAAACAACTCTTCGCTCCCCCGTTACGCGAGGCCAACGACAGACAAAATTCGTAGGAAACTGCCGCCAAAACTAAAACATGTGCCGGATTCACATGCCAGTCCACGGGGCGATCTGGACCGTTACGTCGACGCAACGACAGCGTGGGCGACGACCCTTCGCCAGGCTTGGCGTTTTGGACGCATCCGTCAGGTATCGGGCTCGTCGCGATGGTGGGTTTCGAGATAGCTGGACGCCCACAGATCGAACCCGTGGCATACCGCGCGTACACAGAAATGGCGGTCTTCGCCGCAGTAGTCCTCCGGCAGGTTGGGAACTTCGTCGTAGCTGACCCCCGCAAGCGCCACTTGTTTACGGATCCAGGTCACCGCACCCAGTCCGCCCACCCGGTGAAGCCCGCTGCGAAAGACAAGGTCCATGAGCCATGGTTCCGAACTTGCCGAACTCCCCCGCTCCCATACTTGGGGGCGTTTCCCCTGCTGTACCGCTTGCAATCGATGGTGAATATCGACCCTCCCATGGGCCACCCTCACCCCGCCGAACAGCGGCCCCATGCGTAGCCCCCAGGATGCCCAGAACACCGGGCTGACGATGTCGGCGCCCGTCGCCGCCAAATGGCGAATCGTTTGGGGGTGAAGCAACACATCCGAATCGAGCGCCAGCATCACATCCGCGTTGCTGTCCCTCAACTCCGCCAGCATGGAGTTGCGCAACTTCGCCATTCGTCTCAACGGCCCCCCAGGGTCACTGGCGGGCCCCCACCATTGGTGCTCCCCCGGCGGTGCCGGGTCGGACAAATTCAGCCGCACCACCTCCACGTGTTCACGCATTCCGGTCCGCCGCCATGCCAAAAGGAGCGCATCTGTATCATCGGTGCTGTCGTTCACCACGAACCGAACACGCAATCGGTCGTCGGGGTAGTCCAGACGGCTCAAATTCTCCACCAACTTCGGAACCGCCCAGGCTCGATTTCGGATCGGCACGGTCAGCACCACCCGCGGGAGGGTCAACAACGCCTCCAAAGGCGCCAATTTGGCAGGTTCCAGAATCGTCCGCGCATGCGCCAGATGTACCCCTTCGTTGTGGGCCACATAAAACGCCGCCTTCTCCTCTCGCAGGTCGCCACGGCAATAACCCAAATGCAATACCGGCGCATCGAGGGGGTGAGGAACCAACCGCCCCACATATTCCGGGAACCGAGGTACATGCAGTCCAGGAGTGAGATCCGGGTCTGCGCAAAACGGACGGTCCTCAAATCGAACCAACAACGTCAACCACGGGGACCACAACCCATCGACGCGATAATGCGACTCCGTCCACATTTCGGCCCATTTGGCGTCCAATCGACCAATGTCGTCGGGAAGAGCAAGAATCGTGTTCCGCAGAGCGATCAACGGCTCCGAAGGGATTTCGTCGGCATCCAACAAGGCAATCCAATCCCCCGGACGAGCTTCCCTGCGGACATGCTCCCAGAGCAGCGACCGGGTCCGTGTTTCCTGAACGAGCAAGGACGGCTGGGCGAGGGAATGAACGATCACCCGGTCGCCCCGTCTCCGGCACATCTCCGCGGTATCGTCGTCGCCGGCGTCGTCAAGGACCACGAGCCGGTCCGCAAATCGTAACACCGCCTCCAGCCACCGGTTCAAAAAACGCCGTGTTTCGTTTCGCACCGGCGCCGCCGCAATGATTCGTTTCATGGTCTTCCCTCCAGAGGGGTAGCGTTCATCCTTGTCTTCATGGAGAATTTACGCATTATCTGTAGTTCTAATTGATATTCGTCGTATTAATCCAATCCAATCCAATCCAATCCAATCCAATCCATAAATTGTGCCATAATTGGTTAAAATCGACTTGATTGACGAATGGCACCTGGTCAATAAACTCCGCAGCCGGTGCTAATGAATAGGAAAATTTAGCATTTGACATCATTAATTCAATAAAATCCAAGTTGGAAGACAATTGTATTACTTATCTCTTATATGCTTCGTAGATTAACCTATTGTCATGAATTATGAAGATTTGTACTTTCATATTGACAACGCTATCCGACGAGCTCAGTATTGATTTTGGCAGTAAAGTGCTCACTTCTCAAAGCACAAAGGGAGGTGTCATGGGTTCAAAATCATGAAAATTCGTTGAATCTATTGTTCGCGCGGGTCACAGTTGCCTCTGTGGACCCCGGTATCCGTGGACCAACCCACCGACGTGCCATCGACTACTGATGCGGCGCCACGAAGTGCCGTTTGATGAAGAGAAGGAGAATTCCCATGGGTGCTGGAGTCGTTGAAATTCAAGAATGGACCACCGTTGGTGGCCTTAGCGGGATGACGGTCACACAGCCCGTCCGGCAGTATATCGATGCTTCGGAGTGGTCGGATGGCATCTTTTGGATGGATGTGAAGTACATCACGGGTGGCGTCCGCCTCTACATCGAGACCTCGATGACCGACGAAGATGAGTATTTCACCCCAGTGGTCAATTATGTGTCGACAACGGGTACTTCGATGCTGATCAGCCGGTTTGACAGCGCCACAACCCCGATCATGCGCTACCTTCGCTAGAAGCTCGATGACAGCTCCGCGGACTGGACCATCACCTTTCGGGTGTACGGCGTGTTCAAAAACAGTTGAGGTGGACCATGACTTGCCGATGCAATCAGCAGGGTTTGCCTCTGCACCCCCGAGGCGAACCCGGGGAAATGGTGCCATGGACCTATTTGGGCGGACGCACCTCGGCCACAACCGTCACCCAACCGACGGAGGATTGGCTCGACGGGGCGCCGTTTCGAGAATTGTTGTTGTATGTCGACGTGAAGGATTTCGACGGGAGCCCCCACCTGTATATCCAGACATCCTGTGTGGAGGACGAGAGTGGTTTTGTGACCATGGTGGACCACGCCCTCACCGGTCATGGTCGAACCTTCTACAAAGTTGCATCGTCGGACACGGTCCCGATGGCCCGATTCGTGCGATGGCGGATCGCCGGCGCCTCGGCTCAGTGGCGTGTCACGTTTCGAGTGCTGGCGGCACTGAAGCGGCAACGTTGATTTTGGACACGAACCGGGAAGTTTGGTGGGAGGTAGGTGTGAACGACAACTTGTTGTCGGCGTGTATGATCGTACGAAACGAATCGGGGGTCGTCGGCAAAGCCATCCAGAGCCTGCGCGGGCTCGCGGACGAGGTGATTGTCGTCGACACCGGTTCTACGGACGACACCCCGCTCGTATCCCAACGCGCGGGCGCCAAGGTGTTTCACAGCCCGTGGCGTGACGATTTCGCGTACCATCGCAATGAGTCGATCGCTTATGCGACAGGGAAGTGGGTGCTGATCATCGACGCGGACGAAACGGTGGAAGCAGGCGACTTTGCCGACACGCGGCGCAGGCTTGCCGCTAATGGACTGCCCGACGTGCTGATGGTGAAACATTGGTCGACGTATCCCGGAGGAGACCGGGTGCTGGAATATCTGCCGCGGATCCTCCGCAAATCCGCGCCGATTCGGTATCAACACCGGCTGCACGAACAGCTCACCGTCAATGGCAACGAAGCATTGTTGAGCAATGTGGTGATGTCTCACCAAGGATACGAGCAAGCCGAACGGTTGAGCAGCAAAAACGAACGCAATGCCCGAATTGCCGCGCTGATGCCCGACGATGAACCGCACACCCACCATTGCCGGATGAGGGCGCAGGTTGCACTCAACCGTTGGGACGACGCGAAGGAGTCCGCACAACGGTTGCTGACTCTACCCAACATTCCCGATGCCGTGGCGTATGACGCCCATGTGGTGCTCGCGGCCGCCCACTTCCGGCTGCCTCAAGAAGGCGGGGCTCACCCCGAATTTCACGAACATCTGCAGAAGGCACGCACCATTGACCCCTATGCGCCGGATGTTCCCTATTTGGAAATGTTGTCGGCCGCAACCAACTACTTGGCGGCGTTGGATTTGGCCAACGCTCCGGGCTCGCAGACGTTTCTGAGAATCGGCCATTTTTGGCGAGCGGGTACCCAAGTCAGGGAGGCGGTCCGGGTTATGGCGGGAGGTCCGCTGACGGCAACTTGGGCGAGGGGACAATCGGTGCCGCCGGGCCGATCAAACGCCATGGCCGAAATGAAAACAACCCCAAGACAACCCCAGAGGAACTGATATGGCAGCGTTTACGGCCT
>JABWCM010000365.1 GCA_013360285.1 Myxococcales bacterium | reverse complement strand
CCAAAAATCGAACTTCGGACAATTTTTCCCAAAATCCACGAACGACCGCAGGATGCGTCGTTTCTGTGACCAAAACAGCGAGATATGCCAACTTGGACAAAAACAATCCTCGGTCAGCGTCGTACTGCTCCGTGTGTATGCCAACATGGTCGGCTCCGAACTTTTTCTTTACTGGCCAAGTAACCCAAAACGTACGAATCCACTCCGCGGTTTTTGCAAGGGCTTCGGCGTCAAGCGGCATGGGCAACAGTCGCACCGGAGAGTGTCCCACCGCTCCCAACACCGGAAACGGCACACCCGGCATCACTGTTGGGCGTGTTTGGGTGACCGGTGGGATGGATGTTGTTGATTCCTGTCTTGCTGCGGCTGATGAGGTCCGCTGAGCAAAAATGGTGCTTTGCGTTGTTTGCGTCCGTGGTGGTTCGATGGAGCCGTCCGGTTGTGCGGCGTGCGGCTCCAATACTTCGACACCCGGCGGAACAGCTTCGTCCGGAATATCCGGCAAGTCTTCGTCGGTTACCGAATCTGCTTGTAGTGGTCCCCCCGCCAAGTTGGGCGACGGTACAGTGGTGATAACCGGTGCCGGTGTAACGGCGGCAGGTTCGAGTTGCACCGTATCGCCGGGATGCCCATCGTCGTCATCGGCCATATCTTCCAGGATTTCGTCGTCGTCCCGACTTCTCAACCAAGGAATGGCCGCTTTGCCGACCTCTCCGAGACCCCAACGTATTCCGATATATCGTATCGCGTCACAGGCCTGCATCCAACGAATCCAGGCTTGAAAACTCGGCAACGTAATATAAGCTCCGGGATACACATAAGATGTCAGCACACGATACAACTCATGTGAGCTGTGCAATCGGCCACCGGAGTCGACGTCAATGGAGGTCAGCACATATTTTGCCAACAAAACATTTTCGTCACGAAGACGCCGAAACAGGATCTGCTGCTGCTGCGGCTCGTCCGGAGCCGAGTACAACTGAGTTGCAAATGGAGTCCACTGGTATTTGGGATGCGTTTGAATACCAATGAGTTCCAACACCAACGGCGATGTTTCTTTGTCCCAGAGGTTCTGCTCCCGAAGCCATTCCCTAAACTGTTTCAACCCCATTTGTGGATTTCTATGAGCATGGCCGAGTACCTTGTTCACAGTGGACAAAGTGGCACGCTCTGGCGTGTTCGGAAAGACAGCAAATTCGACCCGTTGTGGCATAGTTCTTCTCGGAGAGCAGTGAACAGGACGGCGTTCGGCAATTGCGTTGTTTTTGCCAAGACACCTAACCAAAACTACTTCGGCTATCACAGTTCCCCAAACCATTCAACCAGCGCGCCTAGCGAGGATACCCGTAATATTAAAAAAGACCTTGTAAGTTAACAAGAATACGGACACCACGGCTTGTTATTTTCACGGTAAATCGGAACGCCTTACACGCGCCAAAACGTCCTTTTTGCCTCAAATCGGCAACTTCGATTGCTCGAATCCGATCGTTTGTGCCATTCTTCATGTTTGTCTCTGGGGGAAACGAGGTCCGCCATGAAACGAATCAGCGCAATATTGAGTTTGGTAACACTCTTTGCTTGTACAAATCAGACATCATCGGTTACCGAAGCACAGGCCCCTCCAGCGAGCAAGGGAATACAAATTCAGGAAGTAGAAGAAGTTGCCAAGCCGGCTAGTCCGAACGTGGTCAACCAAGCTCCGCCGATGGACGCAATCAAAGGAAAACCCCTGCCTCCGGGGCATCCACCGATTGGATCGCCACATGGATCGCAAGCGGTCCAACCAATGCAAATGAAATCCGACGGAAACGAACTGCCCTTGCCGGAAACTGGTAACGCCAGTGTTGCCGAGCTTCAGCGGGGGCTCAGCCACCTTCAACAAGAAAGCAACAAGGCCGTATTTGAGCGGGCGTTCCGGCTGGTCTTTACGACGGATCGAACCAAACGAGGATACGACGAAGCAAAGGGTCTGCTCGATTCCGTATTGCAGTCGGAGCCAAACCACGCCGCGTCATATCGGACGCTCGGCTATGTGGCGGTTAACCAGGGGTTCAACCAAGAACTGGCGATCAAGAACTATCAAAAAGCAGTAGAGCTGGAACCCAACTACGCAGAGGCACACTATGCACTCGCATTTATGCATGCGGTCGGCGACAAAGCTGCAGGGGCGGCTCACTTCAAGAAGGCTATGGAGCTTGGCGCCACGGATGACCGAGGCATTGGGCCCCAATTCTACCCAGACTTGGTAGGTCATCCAAGCGCAACTCCGGATGCCACTCCGTAAGTGACAAACAAGAAGATTGAACTTTCATGACGGAAACGCCGACCCCAATACCGATACAACTTAAAAAAAATATATACGAGCGGAGTTAGCCACATGTTGACTATGAACGAAGTCATGGAATTGCTGGCCAACCGAGGGCAAGGGCACGTCGTAGACGCGGCGATGCGACGCCCCCCGTCCGATAGACTCCGTTACTGCGACACTGTTTTAGGAATCGACCTCGAAGGTCTTCTCGACTCGCTTGATGCCGCTATCTTAGCGCAACCGAAACCCAGCCCACGCAGCATGGCCACGCCGGACTGTGTGGATCTGGAAAACGACCACTTGGACCCGTCGTTTGTGGAGGCCCGAGAAGTCGGAGAGGCCATGCTCGCCCGAGGAGAAGTCGCGTGCATTCTTGTCGCCGGTGGGCAGGGTACTCGCTTGGGTTGGTCAGGCCCAAAAGGAACATTCCCCATCGGCCCGGTGTCGGACCGATCCTTGTTTCAGTTGTTTGCCGAGTCCATTCTCGCTCTTCAGAGGCGGTTCGGTCAGTCGATTCCATGGGGCATCATGACCGGCGGGCAGAATCACGTAGCCACAGCGCAGTTCTTTACAACGAACGACTATTTCGGGTTGTCACCAAACACCGTTCGCCTTTTTCAGCAGGGAGCTGTTCCAACATTCGATTCTGGTGGGAAAATCATATTGGACCATGCAGGAGAAATCATGGGCGCTCCTGACGGACACGGCGGTGTTTTTCGTGCTATGGAAAAAGCCGACATTTTTGCGTGGTTTGGAGAAAGTGGCGCAAAACATGTCTTTTATTTTCAGGTGGACAACCCGTTGTGTGTCGTAGCTGACCCGGTGTTTCTCGGAATTCATGCGGAAAGGCGAGCCGAGATGAGCACAAAGGTGGTCAGCAAACGCTCTGCGACTGAACGAGTAGGTGTAGTGGCTGTCGTGGACGGAACGCTCCGGGTCATTGAATACCTGGAAATACCATCATCGGTAAGTCAGCTCCGCGAATCGGACGGAAAACTAACTTTCCGGGCCGCCAACACCGGAATTCATGCTTTTTCCATTGAATTCATGGAATATGTAGCGCGGAGTCACAGACTCCCATACCATGTTACCAAAAAGCAACTCCCAGGTAGCATGGAAATCAATGGCGCTACCGTGGATGGCTGGAAAGCCGAACAATTTGTTTTTGACGCGCTTCCAATGGCTAGACATCCGTCTGTTGTTCATGTAAGCCGCAAACGGGAGTTTTCCCCTGTAAAGAGTTCAAATGGGCAGGATTCTCCCGAGGAAGCGCGCGAAGCGCTATGCGAGCATTACCGAAGCATGCTCCGATCGAGCGGAGTCCGTCTTTCGGAAAAGGCACGCGAACAACCGATTGAAATTAGCCCAGTCGTCGCTGTTGATGAAATCGATTTACGACGACTCAATCTTCAAACACTCGACATCGATGGACCTATTATATTAACACATGACAGCTTTAAATTTTCAACCTCCGAAAAACACCCCACGACTTCAGCGCCATTCAGTAATCCCGCACGGTTGACATCTGAGTCTTAGCAGTTACCTTTCCGCCCATGACCGTATGGAGGAGGTACAGCCATGACGACTTCAGAAAATAACGATACAAAACAAGAGCAAGACTCGACCGAGACCGATCCTCGATCACCTGACGCCGGCGCCGAACACCCAAATGCGGAAACGGACCAGAGTGAAAACAAGACGGACACAGGCGATCAGCAGCGTAGTGGTTCACAGCAGAGCACCGCGGAGCCGGACCTGCACGCAATATGCAATGCTCGGGTCGCTCGACTTGAACTCCAACTGCGCGAAAAAGAAAAGCAAGTGGACGATACGCTGAGAGCGTACCGTAACGTTGACGAAGAGTTTCGCCGCGCCCGCGAACGGCTTACACGGGAACAGGAAAAGGAAATCGAACGCCAGAAAGGCAAAGTGATCGCTGCCTTCTTCGAGGTTGCCGACAATTTGGAGCGTTCAGTCACATTTGCGACCCCCAGCAGCCCTGTTGAAGGCATTATTGAGGGTATGCGAATGGTACACAATCAATTCATGAACAAACTCGTGGAATTGGGTGCAAACACGATCCAGCCCGTGCCCGGACAGCCATTTGACCCCGATCTTCACGAAGCCGTTGGGGTTGTGGCCGTTACAGACCCCGCAAAACACCAAACCGTTGTACAGCTTCTGAGGGTGGGATATCGAGCAGGTGACACGTTGTTACGCCCGGCAATGGTGATGGTCGGACAATTCGCGGCGAACTAAATCAACAGAAACCCTCCCCCCACAACGCGGCTATCCCCTTACCCGTCTACAAAACCAACCAGCGGCTCATTGCGCAGCGGGTGACGCAACTTCTGGAGTGCTTTTGCTTCAATTTG
>JABWCM010000364.1 GCA_013360285.1 Myxococcales bacterium | reverse complement strand
CTTGCTGTAGGTCGTTCCTGGGTCTGGGTTGTTAAAAATCAGGTTTCCTGCAGTGCCGCTTTGTGTATCCAGCCGGACAATCCGAGAATTGCCGGTATCCGCGATGTACAACCAGCCGGACGCCGCATCAAACGCCATGTGGCTCGGTACACCCGGAATCCGGCTTACGAGGCCTTCCACCATCCTGAACTTGGTTCCGCTCGGCTTTCCTTTGCCTCCGGGGCGACTCAGCGGCGCAAAATCGATTTTGTCCACATCGCCGGTTAGTCCATTAATCGCGTAATAGGCCTGATTTCCAACCGCTTCAACCCCCATACATAGCGGAGACGTACGAACCCGTTCCAAAAACGGCCCCTTGAGAGTCGATTCATTTAGTGTTTCGAATATTTCGATGCTGGCCGGCCACAAAGTCGGCCCTGCCAAATAATTGGGTCCCCCTCCGACCAGTGTGACGCCCTCACTTTCCTGGCACGTCGCAAACGTACCCCGTTCTCCAAAACTAATGGAGGTTACCGCCAGCGCATACGTGTGGCGATAATCCACAAAGCGGCGAATTTTGGGGTGTCGTGCTTCAAGGTCGGTAACCACAACAAACGCGTCAGCGGCGTGATCGGTAACCCAACATTCGTCACGATGCCGGCCTCCAAAAGCCACATCCGTCGGCCGAAACAACCAGGTCGGTCCCAGCAACACCTCCATGTGTACCGACTGTGGACTCCCATCACCATTCCCCAACGCTGGTATTACGTTGGTTGCCCCTGTCGACTGGTCTCCCATGTCGGTCGGTTGTGCGTCAATGAGCTTTCTCGTAGCTGAATCCTCCGCCACCTCCGCATCGGCAGCGGTATCGCTGCCGTCCACTGTCTCGTCATTCCCACTGTCACCAGTACAGGACACGATACCCCAGCCACCGTGCAGGCCGGCCAGCACAACCACAAACCACTGGTATTTGTTCAATGTACACCTCCAACCCCACCACGACGCGCAGTATACCCCGCATGCCGTCCGCTTCCAGCCACAACGACGATATGTTCATGTCGAACAATGTCTAAATTACCCGAACCAGATGATAAATGACGTGCTCGAACCGCTGGCAAAAATTGCATAGTTGCATCACTATAAAGTCAACCTATCCGGAACCGTTCTGTAACCCGGCAACAGCAGGTAAACGCCATGGAACTCGATCAATTACGAACATTCATCGCAATTGTTGAACACGGAAGTTTTTCCCGAGCGGCAAAAGCATTACACTTCAGCCAGTCGACGTTAAGTTTCCACATCCGCTCGCTCGAAACCACATTGGGTGTGGAACTGCTCATACGAGGCCGCAATGGATGTCGTCCCAACGCGGCGGGGGAACGCCTACGAGAGTATGCCACACGGATGTTAGCCATCCACGACGACGCAGTCCGATCAGTACGCCATGTTGCCGAAGGAATCGAAGGAGCCGTGTCTTTAGCGGTATCGACAGTTCCAGGAGAATATATTCTTCCTCCGGTTTTAGCCGCGTTTAAGCACAAATTTCCCGAGATTCGTATCGAAATGCAGCAATCAGACTCCTATGGCGCCCTTTCGGCTCTTCGTTCCCGCCTATGCGATGTCGCCGTCATTGGTTGCCAGCCTGCAGACGAGGACATTTCCTGCGAATCCCTGATGGAAGACGAAATCGTTCTGGTAGGCAGACCAGCCTCGTCTGTGCTGGCCCCACAAGCCCAACTACAACAGGATGCAAATGCGTTGCCCGATTTGATACCGACGTTGATATTGCGAGAATCCGGCTCCGGCACTCAAACGGTGGTTGCGGGTTTTCTCGGAACCATACCCGGCTTTGACAACACAAAACTCGACACCATGATCGTCGGAAGCACCGAATCGGCACGTCGTTGCGCTCTCGCAGGATTGGGGTGGGCGTTTGTTTCGCGATTGGCGGTACAGGAAGACATCAACCGGGGTGATCTGGAGATGCACCCACTCCCTGGTTTGCCTATCCGCCGTACGTTCTGGGCAGCCATGTTGCCGGCCAACACGTCGAACAACCCCGTCGCACACCGGCTCTTCACGTTCATCGTTCAATTTTTTCGATAGCATCCATCTGTTTTATCGAACAATTTTGCTTGTGCCCGTGCTGTTCCCCAAGCACCATACGGTGTTCCTGGAACCATGTCACACCGCACCATGTGTGGCATACCCTCCCAGAAACACCGAACCCAACTACTGAATCGTCACACATTACAGGAAGCAGCATGAACGCCATTTTACACCCTTATCGACTCAACGCCGACCAAGTTCCCTTTGTGGCTGCCGCGTCTCAAATCGCGACAACCGTTTCCGCCGAATACGCAACGGAAGTTGATAAACTCGGTCGATTTCCCACCGAAAGCCTAACCGCCCTCGCAAAAGGCCGCTTCTGGGGATTGTTGCTGCCGCAAACTGTCGGGGGATCAGGCCAATCGCTACGAACCTTTGCCGCCGTCGTCGAGGAATTGGCTCAACATTGTGCGTCTTCGGCGATGATTTACGTAATGCATGTTTCTGCCGCCCAGGTTTTGGCAGCAAGTGAAACCATCGCCGCAAAAGACGACCTGCTTCGCAGCATCGCGTCAGGCCAACATTTGACCACATTGGCCTTTTCCGAAGCCGGTTCCCGCTCCCATTTTTGGGCTCCGATGTCGGAATTCCGTTCAACAGCGTCCGAGCACACGGTTTCCGCGCATAAATCGTGGGTCACATCCGCCAACCATGCCGATTCTTATGTGAGCAGTTCTCGAAAGCCGGGGGCTTCAAGTCCAATGGAATCCACATTGTACCTGGTTGAACGCACCAGTCCGGGTGTACACATTGCCGGGCCTTTCGATGGGCTCGGGCTGCGCGGCAATGACAGCAGCCCGGTAAAGTTGGACAACGTAGTCATCGCCGACGGCGCGTTGTTGACACGCCAAGGCGAAGGTGCGGGCGCGATGCTCGGTATCGTTTTGCCCACCTTTGTCATCGGGACCGCAGCCATGGCCCATGGCATCGCGCTCAGTGCCATTGCCCACACCCGAACTCACCTCATCCATACCGAGTTCCAGCACACCGGAGAACGATTACGGGACCTGCCGACGTTACGCGCCCGGTTTGCCGACATGGTATTGCACACCGAACGTTCACGAAATCTGCTTGGATTCGCTCTGGACGCCATTGAGAAAACACCCGACACAGCCATGTTGCCCGTGTTGCAGGCGCGGGCTTCTTCCCAAGACACCGCGCTGGCGGTCACCGACTTAGGGATGCAAGCCACAGGTGGCGCGGCTTTTTCCAAACATCTCCCTATGGAACGCCACCTCCGAGACGCCCGAGCCGGTTGGATTATGGCGCCCACAATGGATCAAACCCGCGACTTTATTGGCAAAGCAATGCTGGATTTACCGCTATTCTAGAAACGGAGGCACAAAGTGACACACCACGACACTATCTTACTGGGGGCGGTCGCGTACGACCCTAAAGTTGTTACCATCTGGGAAAAAATGAGGGACCATTTTCGCGACGAAGGCGTTCCCATGGACTTTGCGCTGTTTTCCAATTATGAGCGCCAAGTCGAAGAACTTTTAAACGGCCACATCGACATTGCCTGGAACACGCCGCTTGCCCACGTACGGGTTCAGAAACGAACCAACAACACTTCGCTTTCATTGGGAATGCGCGACTCCGATCGCGATTTTTCGTCCCGTTTGATCGTTCGAAAGGACGCCAAAATACACCGGTTGACGGATCTGCTGGGAAAAAGACTCGCAGTTGGCAGCGCCGATTCGACGCAGGCCAGAATTTTGCCGCTGTATTTTTTGGGACAGCAGGGTTTGGATACGAGCGGTGTCCACATCATTCCTTTTGACACCGATCTCGGTAAACACGGAGATACCGGAACCAGCGAATTGGACGTGTTGACCGCATTGATGGAGGGGCGCGCAGACGCGGGTACGATTGGAGAGTTGATTTGGGTCCTCCAACTGGCCGCGGGAAAAATCGATTCAAACATCCTTGAGTCACTCTGGGTGTCACCTCCGTTTGACCACTGTATGTTCGATGCGTTGCCGATTTTAGAACCCGCGAAAATAGCCGGTTTTGAGCACGCGCTGTTTGCAATGCACTGGGAAAATCCGCATCATCGCCCCATTTTGGAAATGGAGGGTCTGAAGCAATGGATGCCTCCCCGTGAATCTGGGTATGACAGCCTTCGTGCAGCGTTAAGTGAATTTAATCGATGGTAAGTGACATTCCGAACAGCACTGTGGCTTCCGTTTTGGCGATTGATGGTGGCGATTTAGGCCTCGGTGACGGCCTGTTGGCAATCATACGCCCTGCCCTCACCGCAATTGGCCCCAACAGCACCGTCACCATTCTGTCCGACGCATCGTCTCTGCGCAATGACTTACCCAGGTGGTGTCGTACGGAACACCATCGGTATCTTGAGCGCCAAATGACCCCTGACGGAAGGGACATTCACGTTGTCGAGCGTGGACCGTTGGGCGTACCACTGGGTGCGGCGGAATCAGGGTTCTATTTGGCTCCGCGTAACGAAAGTCGATATCGAACGGCGGACATGACCACCGCAGTTCCTCTAAGCCCTACCCCCGGACCCAACATCGGATTTTCGCCACGTGGGGCTCAAGTAGAACCAGGTGGTCCATCGGCAACGTTTCCCCTGTCACAAAGGGACAACCTTGCCCCACCGGAG
>JABWCM010000363.1 GCA_013360285.1 Myxococcales bacterium | reverse complement strand
GATACTCATGACAACCCCTCTGGTTTGAAATTTCAGCCCCCAAGGAGCACGCTGTGTGCTCCAAGTGAACAGTGAACCTCTGCAAAGCGGGAGTCAAGGTTTTTTTCGACCCGGCCGCCGGCAGACAACCCCGACGTGGCGACCGACGACAGGGTGTGCCCGCCTTACGGCGCGCCCTGGCAAGGGCATTCGGCAGCACAGGTCAATTTCGCCCGGATCGCGCAGCTTTCGAACCACCCGATGGTGCAGCAGAAGGGGTCTTGTTGGCATACACACTGGCTGCATTCCTTTGCCCCACATCCCCCCGAATCATCGTGGGGGGTGCAGCAGTCGCCCGTGCCCTCGGCCGAGTAACAGGAACAGGCCTCGTCGCACGCCGTATATAGATGATGTAAACACGGACCGTCCCAGCGGCTTTCGCAGCAGAGGGGGTCCTTCTGGCATACACACGCTTCGCAGTTGGGTTCGTCACATCCAGGGACGCCGCTGAGTGAACAACAATCCCCCTTGGGCGGAAGTGGGGGGCAGTTGCAGGAGTCGGGGCACTTCGTTCGGGTTAGAACGGCGCAATGTTCGTCCCAGATCACCGTACAACAGAAGTTGTCCAATCCGCAGATGCACGATTCACATGCCGTATTGTTACAACCCAGCCCAAAATGGGGTTCGCAGCAATCCCCTTTGGGAGGGGTGCAGCCGCATACGGGGCATGTCGCCGCATAGAGCACGCAGATTTCGTCCCAGTAATACTCGACACAAAAGGGCGCCTTCACCGTGGCCACACACTTGCGGCAATCGACGTTCGAGCAGCCCAAGGTCCCATGCGCCGCGCAACAGTCCGTGATGTCAATCGGCAAACACCCGCATTGGGGCATACATACCCGCGCCCGTTCGAAGGCGCACACGTCATCCCACCCGATGAGGCAGCAATAGGGGTCCTTGGTGCACACACAGTCCTGGCAATCCGCATCTGCGCATCCCATGGTTCCCTGGGGAGTGCAGCAACCCCATTGGCAGGAGTCGAGGCACCCGTCGCCGTCCTCGTCGAGATCGGCGTTCCACGGTGCGCCCAAGGTCGCCCCAATGGCCAAAACGACGTCCGATACGGTCGTTTCCCCACTGCAATCCAAATCGGCGGTCGTTTTGAGACAACTCACCGGGAGTTTTTTGGTCGACACCGCCAGAACCGTCAGAATCACACACTGAACATCCGCCACCGTCAGGTCTCCCGACGCGGTCACGTCCAACGATGGAGCGGGGCACAGGGGCGTCCCCCCGGCTTTGGCAACGACCGATCCCCAAACAAACAGCGCCCCCATGAGTGGTAAGGACAGCACAACGACAGACCGGGGTGGCTGGTGCGAAGGCATGTCAATTCCCTCCCTCGCCAAGAAGGTACAGTCTTACCTCGCGGTTGTAGTAGGCGCCCGCACCCGCGGTGCTCGACGTTGCGTTGATTCCGGTCATGGATAGTCCAAATCTACCGAAATCATCCCACATTACCGTCGTTAGCAACGGATACCCTCCCGGAAAAACCGTTCGCAGTTTCGTCCACACCATGGAATTGCTCCCCGCGGGTTTCATCTGCCAAACTTCGCGAATCTGGGCGATTTCTTGGCCAAGGAGCCACTTCTTGGGTTGCTCATAGACGGCGCCAAAGTAGATGTAAAAGGCGTCCGAAACGACATCGTAAAACATGTTCATGGCAACAAAATACGGGCCCGGAGGGTCGTTTGCGAACACCAGGGGATACCAACCCTTTGAGGGGTCATCGAGGGGCAGCGCCCAGGCGTCACCGAAGGCGCCCGCTTGAACCCCGGAAAGTTGACCACCGCCGAGGACGACTACCCGATGACGCCGACTATCGTAAGCAAATCCGTGGTAAATCCGTTCGTAATCCCCAGGGGGCTTGACGGATGGGAGCAGTTCAGACCAGACCTCTTTCCCCGGTTCGAGTGTCAAGGCCAACGTTTGATTGCCGACGAGTTTGCCGGTCGCGTTGTCGCCCCCAAATACGATCATACGTTGCCCAATCGGATCCAGCACCGCTTTCGCCTGGAAGCGACTGTACTGCGGAGGAGCGATGTTGAGTAGAGTCCAATCCTTTGGCTTGTCATCCACAGGGTAAACCCAAGTGTCGTTAAACCCCTTGTCGGTTCCCGGTGCCGCAAAAATGTCCTGACCGCCATACATAATGAGCCGCCGATGAAACGGGTCAAAAATGCCGGCCGCCGAAATTCGTTTTGGCACGGCCGACTTTCCGTTGGGTATTAGCAGGTCCCATACAAAATGGGGCCTAATAGACAATCGCCGCAAATGGTTGGTTTGAAGCCCTTCGAAGCCTTGGCTTCCTGCGAAGTTGTACAGATGAGCACTTTGGGGGGCGAAAAACGAAAGATACCCTTCGAGTCCACCATCGTAGCTCCCCGGAATTGTTGTCCCGCGGACGCAACGGCGCACCAACACCCCATCTTCTATCCCTGATTCAGCGACCCCATTACCGGGCATATCAGTGAGAATATCGTTTTCTGAACACCCCATGGGAACGTTCGTAACTATGCTCTGACTCATTAGAGGGGCTGCGTGCGCAACAACCCGTGAGTCCACATATGATATCGTCGCGATAACGGCCACGCAGGAACTCGTAACTTTTGCTCGGAGAAGTTGCTGGTACGCCTGCGTCATCATTCTTCCTCCTCCGACGAAAGTGCACAGCCAACAGGACCCTCTGCGGACACGACGCAAGGTTCCGGAACGGTCACTCCAGGCAAATCCGCGCACCATCCACAGTCGGTACACTCCCACCCTTCCGGGCACCCAAAGTTGCCGTCACAAAATGCCGGTAGCCCCAATCCCTGGGTGCCCGCGAACGGAACGGCCAACAGATCGAACAAAAACTCCCACTCGCTGTACGTATCGAGTGTGGCTCCCAACGGTGTGGGCTGGGTATGGCAGGCGCCAAGGTGTCGGAAGACGAGATCTTTGCCCGGAACCGGGTTTGCTACCGACAACGTCCCGGTGTTGTTCCAGTCTACGTTGTTGGTCTCAAGTGGGTACTCCGCAAGGTAATGTGTGCCTGTAGCGGTGACCCCTTCAAACGATATCTGCAACTCATTCAGACAACTGATCGCAAATACGACCGCTTCGTGATCTATGGTTTCAAAAGTCGGTGTGGCGCCGATCCCCTCCGCTTCCAGAAGTCCCCCGTAATAACACGCGTCGCCTGTCCAAACGGCATTACACACCCGGCAAATGGGGCCATTTGAACCCTCGTCGTCATACGTCGTGGTGGGCGGACACCAATCGGGTGCCGTTTGAGTGATAGAATAAGTACACGCAGGACCGCAGCAGCAGTCCTCTTCAGCGACCAAACCGTATTGGGGTATTCCGTCGTAAATGCAGCCGTATTCGTCGCCGACCCATACTGCGAGGCATTTTTCGCACATCCCGGTAATGTCGTTTCTGACACCACAGGTTGGACAACAGAAAATCTTCTGGTCGGTCGCCCACTCTGCCACACAAGGCGACTCTCCACAGCAACACGCTGCTTGAGTTTCAGCCGACACAATCTCCTCGCCAATCATCGACAACGAAGGTCTCTCGTCACCGAAATCCAGAAAATTGGCGATTCCCGCGTAGTCGTAATTCATGACGGATACGTGGTTGGGCTGGCGATTTTCGATATTGGCGTCTACGCTGTGGCCAAGCCTCAGGGCGTGACCAATTTCGTGCATGATCAGCAGCGCGGAAGTCGATGAAACGAATGGGTTCTGCTGCATCAGGACCATTCCAGGCAGTACGCGTCTCGCTTCGGAAAATGATGTTGTTTCGCATGAAAGTCCGGTGCAGATTCCTGCATAGGAGTCACCGTTTTTTTCGAAGTTATTTTCGTATCCACCGACCTCGGCTGGGTACACGACGGCCGGGATTCCGAGACCTCGGCGATTGAGGGGAAACAGCGGTTCCTCCCCCCAATACAAGTCCGTTAGGTTCCACGGTGCATGGGGATTGCCCAGCGTTGGATGCAGATTGCCGGCATCATACCGGTTGCAAATGTCAACACAATGCGTACGCCAGCACTCCCCATCGTCACACAAATAGTTGGTCCCGCCGTTGGGACAGTCCGTCGGCATTTCGCAGGGTCCCCAATTTTGGCAGTCCATGTCTCGTGTCGAATACTGACAAAACGGATCCTGATAAGGAACTCTCCCACCTCCGGCCGCAAACGGGCCCAAATCCGGCTGGCCGTAATCGAACAGCAGTTCCATTTTTGGTTTCTCGCTGCCAAAGACACCCGCCTCGGCGGCGAACGCCGCCTGGATCTTTTCGATTTGTGTTGCGAGCGTTTCCAGATTCACCGGGTCGTCTTCATCCTCCTCCAGCATCCAAATCAGCGTTACAAATACAGTAGGAGTGCTGGGGTTCGCCCCAAACGTCGCGAGGTTAATGGCGCAACCCGCCCCAGGGTCGTCGGCCGTGATCCCCTGCTCCGCGGCCGCGTCCACACATTCGGGGTGGTGGGCGCCGCCGATGGTTTCCAGGGCGTCCGTGAAGCCGTCGTGGTCGGTGTCGATGTCTTCGGGGTCGGTTTGCAAAAATGCTTCCAGGTTATCCCCCAACCCGTCGTCGTCGGTATCTCCGAGCAGCACGTCGTTGCGATAGAGTTTCCCCGAACCATCACCGATCCCGTAATAGGGAAACGCATTCCCCATCACGATGGTGTGGGGGCCTTTG
>JABWCM010000362.1 GCA_013360285.1 Myxococcales bacterium | reverse complement strand
AAGATACGACGAAGGCACCAAAACCTGGTTTAATCCAGTGATGGGGCTGGGGGAAAAAGCGCGTTTCCCCACAACCGCGTCCACCCAGGATGTGTTTAATACGTTGACCGGAACCAAGGGGACCGGGTTTGAACCCTATCGGCAGGTGCTGGTGGCCGAGGGGATCGCGAAGGGGGACGATGAGTTTTTGAAGGCGTTGGAGGGACTCAAACCCCAGGGGCGTACCATCGATGCGGTCCGCCATGAAATGAAGGAGCTTTATCGCAGCAAGTTGTTGGCAAAAATGACGACTCCGGATGAAGCGGCAATGCGACTGAGGTATCCCGATCTGGATTGGGCTAAAAACTCCCAGGACGCGTTACGCCAAGCCAGCCACCAAGAAATGCTGCGACTCACCCAGGGCCTGCCGCCGTCGGACCGGGGCAATATCGCCGAAGCGTGGTACAAAACGACTTATGCTCCAAGTGCGGCGGAACATGTGCGAATTCCGTCCGATGAAATCGCCAAACTGGGAAGCACCCATGGGGCAGACCGAATCCCGGATTTGGTCGAAGGCAACACACTCCGCGACCTGAAAACCATTTCCGGCAAAATGGGGAAACACGACCTGGAACAATTCGACGATTTTATGAAAATCGGCCACAAACCAGGGGGCTTCCCGGTCACGGCAGGGGGAAATACGACGAATATCCAGCGGGTGGTGTACACTATGACCGTGCCGGATGGGGTGCGGGCCAACGCGAGTTGGATGGTCAAACAACTCAACGATTATCCCAATTTGGCATTTGAGATTTTTAACAACGCGGGGTCGCGGAAAATGGTCACCAAAGCCAATGCCCACGAGTTGGCTGAGCCGGCGTTATCGAAATGGTTATCCGCGACAAAATAACAGGAGACTCAATGGAACCCCTGCTTCTGGACGTCAGTTTACAAAGCCGGGACACACGAGCGTTGGTGCAAGGTATTGTCGACACGTGGTTTAGCACCCTGGGCTTACCCTTTGAACTCGAAGTCGACCACGAAGAAAAGCCGGTCACCACCGATTGGGTAACCCGGTGGGTGGATACAACACCGCGGAAAATCACGGCGAGTTATGATACGAGCTACAGCACGCGGATTTCGATCCATCCCAACGGCATCGTAAAAGCCAGTAAAGTCGCCGGAATCACCAGCGCGGAACAGGTGATGGCGAAACTGGGTGCTATTCCGTTTGAACTGGCATCGTTCGCATCGGTGTATCCGAGTTGGTATTCGTGGGACGATCCGTATCAGGGTGGGGAGTTTTATGGGGGCCATTATCCCTTGGGCTGGGCGGCCGCATTTCGTGGGGATGGCCATCGACGGTTGGTATCCCGAAGGTGGTTGGGCACGGGACCGTGGCGCCTGATGCGTGGGGAACCGGATATCACCCTGGTGCAGTTCCATGATCTGAATGCCAAAGACACCGATGCGCGACAACAGGCGGCGCCGGGTCATGCACGACTGGGGTATTCGGCACAAGGAGGGTTGATTCCCCACGAACCCACGTATTCCCACACCATCGATGGATTGTATCTGCCGGCGGAAAAACGCCTCAAAATCGTGGTGTATGGGCGAACGATTTCGGAATCGGAAATGTTGTCGGCGGCGACCGCCCGTTATTTCCAGGCACTGGGCCCAACAAAACCGCTGGAATCCATCGGGTATGTTTTTATGGAAGAGGCCGATGCCCTTGCCCACCTTCCGTCGCTGTGGCTACGCGAGTTGGAGTGTTATTGCATCCAAGGGGGGCAGGAAATCCGGTTGGACACTACGTATCAACCACCGCCGGCTCCAATACCCGACTGGGTCAAGGACCTGAGTATTGTGAAAGAATAGCCCGGATTTCCCACGAGCACACGGATGAGGAAACGCCGGCTCGTGAAAAATCCAAGTGAACCCGCGGCATTGACAACCGCTGGATGTTGCTGTAGTCCGTAACACAGCGTAGTTGCAACAAAAAGGAGCGTGACGGCAATGATGCGGTGGATTTGGATTGTGGTTTTCGTACTGGGGTGCAGCGATGACGATGCCGGTGGAACGGCGAACGGGGCCGACACCGGAGGGAAAAACGACACAACATTTGGGTTTGCCGGCGACGCTGCCGGCGACGGCGTTTCTCCCGCGGATTCATTCGGGGCCAAAGACAACAACACACCCACCGACGTGGTCGCATCTGACGACGCCGACACCGCCGGCACCTGTGCCGACGGCACCATTGGCTGTTTTTCCGCCACCACGTTGTCGGTGTGCGTTGGCGGAAGTTGGCAGTTTTTGCAAACATGCCCACAACAAACAACGTGCACCGCCGGCAAATGCGGGGCCGCGGCCGATTGTGAACCCGGGGCGTTTCTTGGGTGCGAAGGCTTGGCGTCTCAATGGGTGTGTGGGGCCGATGGAAAATCAAAAACCGCCGAATTCTGCTCCCCGTCCGAGCAGTGCATCGCCAATACCGGATGCGCCGTGGTCAATTGCACTCCTTCGACCAAACAATGCCTCAGCAACACCACTTACCACACCTGCCAAGCGGACGGCTCGGCGTGGGGCTCCGAAGAGTTCTGCCAACCAGGCACAACTTGTGTGGGGGGCCAGTGTTTAAGCCTGTGCGAAGCCGACATCAAATACAATACGAACGTGGGGTGCGAATACTGGTCGGTAGACCTCAACAACGACCCTACGCACCACCCCTTGTTCCCCGAAAACCCGACGCCGGAAATGTTTCCCCACAGCGTCGTCATCAGCAATCCAGGCACATCCGACGCGATGGTGACGTTCACGGTGCATGTGTCGTGCGCCGACGGCTCCCCCTGTTCCCCCACTGTTTCCACCTGCAACGGCCAACAAACAACCGTTTGCGACACACCTACCACCAAAGAAGTTGCCTTGAACATGGGGGATACCACAGTAGTGGGGGGATCCAGCCGCGAATTCAAAATGCCGGTGATGAATGTCGCCGGATCCGGCATCACCAAAAAAGCCATTCGTATCACCTCAACGTTGCCCGTGGTGGCTTACCAGTTCAACCCATTTAACTCCGAAAACGCCGCATCAAACGACGGATCCCTGCTGCTGCCCCACCACGTTTTGGGTCAGGAGTATTATGTGGTTTCGCTCCCCTCTCGTGCGGAAATCACCGATCTTGGGGGCAACCCGATTTTTCCCGCCAACAACGGTTTGTTTGCGGTGGTCCCCACCCAGCCAAACACCACGGTTTTGGTAACGCCGACGGTCGAGGTCATCGCTAATCCAGCCTTCGGGGTGCCCCAAGACGGTACCACACCCAAAACATTGACCCCAGGACAAACCTATTCATTTACGTTACAACCTTATGAAGTGCTCAACCTGGAGCAGCTTGGCAAAACCGAAATCATCACTCCCGGCAAAATCCCCAAAGATCTAACCGGTACGCGGGTTTTGGCCGACAAACCAGTAGCCGTGTTCAGTGGGCACCAGGTGGCCGGAGTTCAGGAACAACTCAAACTCCAGATCACCGATGTGTGGGACTCCTGCTGCACCGAACACCTCGAAGAGCAGCTTATGCCGGTCGAAACGTGGGGTACGGTAGCGTTGTGTGTGAAATCGAAACCGCGTGGTTCCGAAGCGGATCGGTGGATTATCGTTGCCGGCGCCGACGGGGTATTGGTCAACACCGAACCGCCGATTGATGGGATCAACGGGAAGATCCTAGCCAAAGCCGGCGATTTTCTGCGAGTAGAAACCACGGACAGTTTTTCGTTGGCGGCAACCGGCAAGATTCAGGTGGTCCAATTCCTGATGAGCCAAGGCCAGACCCAACCGATTGGCGGCGCCCCCGGAACCGGCGATCCAAGCATGATGATCGTGCCCCCGAGCCAACAATATCGTAACGAATACGTCATTCGCACCGCCGATGGTTTCGGCACAAACTGGATAACTGTGGTGCGTCCCGCAGGAGTCACCGTGTTGGTAGATGGGGCGGCGATTGCGGACAGCGTTTTTGAAAACCTCGGTGACGGAACGTGGGAATATGCCTACCATCAAGTCAGCACCGGCACCCACACCGTACAATCGGAACAACCATTCGGCCTCATGGTATATGGGTACGGAAGTGTGACGGCCTATGGTTATCCTGGGGGAATGTTGCTGGAGCAGGAGAAAAACTAATCCCCAACCACCCTGGTTTGTATCAAGGAGGTTGTGAAAAAAGTTGGGCGCGTTTTGGGGCTGCGAATTTTGCGCCGAATTGGACTCGAAAAACCCGAGTCATGTCGGGAATATGGCGCAGGGTTTTTCGGAGCCAAGTCGGCCAAAAGTCGCCGGCACCAGGGCGCGCAGCTACGTTTTCACAACATCAAGGCACACCGACTATTCCCACCCAGGTTTCTGCCGTGTCGTCCACCGCGGTCCACGGAACCACCACCGGCTCCCCATCGATTTTATCCAAACGGTACAAACTCACATCTCCCCCCGCCGTGCTCTGGAACAACACCCCCTTCCCGGCACTGTCCGGTAAAAATCCCACGAATCCCGATACTGCCCCGCTTTCCGGCACCAAGGTTTGGAGCGACGCTCCATCCGCCACTTCCACTCGGTATAACCCCCCGGTCGCAACGGTCCCCCAGCCGTCTTGGGTTCGAATGATCACTGCCGTACTATCCGGGCTCCATCGTGCCTCCACGATCGGACTCGGCAACGATCCAACAAGAAGTGTGGGTTCCGGAAATTGTGTCGCGTTTTTTCCGGAAATTGTGTCGAGTTGATGATCGTGTTGTTGGGAACTTTGGTCAAGTTTTGGCAAGTGCTTTGT
>JABWCM010000361.1 GCA_013360285.1 Myxococcales bacterium | reverse complement strand
AGACAAGGTGCAAGGGAAAGGTCTTGCAAGCCCACCGGTGGCCTATTCGCTGGTTGATGCGACCATCGACATACCGTTTTTACACGCGGCATCGTTACAAACCACCGGAACAGCACTCACCGTCGACTCGCTGGTGGTGGACAACAACATGACCATTTCCGGCGGCTCCGTTGAGGTACGAGACAGTAGTGTTGCTGTCGGCGGCACCCTTACATTGACCGGCAACACGGTGTTGAGACATCCTCCGGCCACCGCACAGAAAAACTATGTCCTGGACATATCAGCGACCAACATCGCCATCGATGCGGGCAGTTCCATCGACGTTTCCGGTCGAGGTTACCCAGCCACAATCGGGTTTGGCGGAACAGCGGCATTAGGCAGTTCGGGCAATTCCGGCGGCTCACACGGAGGTTTGGGCGCCAAAGGCAGTCAAGCAAAACAAAACGGCATCACGTATGGCAGCTACTCCGAGCCGGTGTTGTCCGGCGCCGGCGGCGGCAATTCCGCCGGGGGCGGGGTGATCCTGTTGACGGTACCCGGCACCCTTACTGTTGGGGGTACGATTCGAGCCAACGGTAGTTATGGCACCGCGGGTGGCGGCGCCGGCGGTTCGATCTTTGTCGTTGCCGGAACCATCACCGGAACGGGTGCCATCGAAGCGAAAGGAGGTGCCGGCGAAACCTGTTGCGGCTACGGGGCAGCAGGTGGAGGCGGCGGCAGACTTGCCCTACATTATGACGTATTGGCAGGGGGGTTCTCCCCAAACACGGTACGACAACGTCTGGACGCGCGGGGTGGGTCGGGGTGGGCCAACGCCGGCGCCGGAACGGTTTACTTAAGAGGCCCTGGACAAACTTACGGTGACCTGATAGTCGACAACAAGGGGGTCGCATCCTTTGCAAACTCAACACCACTGGTAACCGTTGGGTCGGGGACGATCCTTGCGTTATCGGATACCGCGTTGACGGACCTTTCGGCCACGTGGATAGTCGATCTGTATACCGACACCTGGGTCAACCCCAATGCTGCTCAAGGCGAGCCTCATTCGTTAACCGACGATACATTGGTTCAAATCACCTCCAACTCGGCAACTGTTCTTAATTTAGCAGATGACGCCACTTCTATTGCTGCGGCCGGTGACGCCTATCGAGGCACCATCGTACTGGACAGCCTAGAAATCATTGGCGACGGACGGTTGTTTACCGGCGGCGATCTGCTCGTGCTCGGGGGCGACTTTGAGTCCGGTAACCAAACAACGTTCAAAATGAGCGGCGCACTCACCGCGAACACATTCGATATACACGAGGTGTCGGTGATGGAAGTCACCGGCACGCTGGATGTGAAAAAACTACAAGGAAACGGCGCCGCCACACCACCGATTGCGTACTCGTTTAAACAAGCCGCTGTGACCATGCCGACGCTGACCGCCCAAACACTCATTGTAGACGGTGGATCGTTAACTTTAGGAACCCTCGAGTGTAACGGCAACGTTACGACATCGGGTGAGGCTGTAGTCGAGATTCAGAATGAAAACGTGGTCGTGGCCGGTTTGTTGAACTTAGGGGGAACGTCAACTTTGCGCCATCCGCCAACCACTACGGCCAAAGTGAATCGATTGTCCATTGTGGCTCAGGCAATGACCGTGGGTACTCAAGCGACGGTTGACGTGTCTGCTCGGGGTTATCCGGCACAAATTTCGTTTGGAAACACCAACACGTTGGGGTCCAAAGGCAACAGCGGTGGGTCCCACGGTTCGCTGGGTGCCAAGGGGAGCCAAGGAAACGTCAACGGGATCGTTTATGGTCACTTCGCATATCCGACCTACCCCGGAGCCGGTGGCGGCAACTCCGCTGGTGGTGGTGTCGTACATATTGATGTTGACACAACACTCACTGTTGACGGGGCCATTCGTGCCAACGGCGCTTACGGCACCTCGGGTGGCGGTGCCGGCGGCTCGATCTTCGTCAACACCTCCGTTCTGTCCGGAAACGGCAAAATTGAGGCAAAAGGTGGTGCCGGTGAGACTTGCTGTGGTTACGGAGCAGCCGGCGGCGGTGGTGGCCGAGTGGCGATTCAGTACCAAGCACTCAGCGGAGGGTTTGGTACAGCCGTCTTTGACCGTCTCGACGCACAAGGAGCGTCCGGATGGGCGCTCGGGGGTGCAGGAACCATTTGGATGCTCGGACCCGGCCAGGTGTGGGGTGATCTGATTATCGACAACGAAAACATCGACGCGGCGGCAGGTCTGGCACGGCTTGTCTCATTGGGAACGGGCACGGTGGACGGGCTTACGGCCACATCCCTCATTGATGCGGGCATGGCGTGGGTTACCGGCCTTTACACCGATATGATGATAAACCCCAATGTTTCTCAGGGATTTTTGTCTACTTTGACCGACGACACATTCTTCAACGTGGTCGACAATACCGGATTTGAGTTGTTTTTGGATGGTGATCCCAACGGCGTCGCGTCGATCGGAAACACATACCGCAGCGTTGTTGTGGTGGATCGCCTTGAAATCCGCGGCAAAGCCAAACTCCAAACCAGCGGAGATCTAGTCGTCCTTGGCGGTGACCTGCACAGCGCACCCGGCACCTTTAACGTCCCTACGGGATCCAGCTTAACCGGAGCACTGCTCGAATTCGTCGACATACCGCAGGCGAATATCACGGGTACCATCACGGCAGAAATCAAGAAACTCTGCGCGGATTGTCCGTAAGTTGGGACGGTCGATATTTCAAAAGTCGAACTTGGGATGATGAAAAAACGTGGAGCGCGCCTGGACCCGAAATTGAATCGGATTGGAACTTTCCGTGGTCGCAGCACGATACCTCCACAAGTCGTTTCCGCCACATTCGCCACAACTCCACCCCTCAGCGTATAACGCATCAAGAAAACTCCCAGGAAGTCGAAGTTCTCCAACATCCGGTCCTTCGCATTCGATCTCGACCGGAGAAATCCCGCCGTGAGTGCCGATTCCGGTGGTCATTCGTATGTAGATTCGTGCGGTTGGGTCTGGATTATTCCACCTTAAGGTGGCATCGCCCTGCCCTCGTGCTGATATGATTTGGCTCCAGTCCGCAGCCGGAACGACAGCGGTTACCTTGGAAACCGAAAGGTCAAAGGCCAAAGGCCCAGATTCCACGGGCGACAACCCAATATTTTGCGGCGCATCGGCGGCGAAAACCGTTTCGGTCTGGTAAAAATATTGACCAACCGGTCCTTCGGAAACAACAATGGTTCCATTCGAAAATCCGGAAAGTTCTACGTCTCCAATGGAAATGGGCAACGGATGGGTTTTGCATTCTCCGCCCACGCAGACCGCATCCACACCGCAGGTCGGTGTACAATTGACCGGCTCGTAGGTAAGTTTACGGCAAAAACCATCCCGCTCCGCTTCGATGTGAAACGCCACGCGGGGACCATCCACCACGAGGCCGCTGAAACTCAAACCCCAATCGGCCAACTCCAAAGCGAATTGGCTCGGCGGCCACAAAAAGTCAGGTTCCGGGTTTACCACCACGTCGTGATCCATATCCGCACCATCGACGACATCTTGGAAGCTGTCCCCGGTGTCGGAAACCGCACCATCTCTGAGGTTGTTGGCGGAATCCCGCTCACATCCCCACACTCCGGCAATGAGCCCAATACAAACAAACAGTGAATCTTGTCGCATACAACCACCTACTTATTTCCGGACGACTTCGGCAAACATTTCTCCAGGCTGTCTCGAGCGGCACAACCGCCAAGAAATACGAGTTGGTTCGTTTCACCAAAGTCTGGGTCCGCAAACAAAATCACGGTGCGACCGTTCGCGAGGGGACCGGATAGCGGGATCATCACTTCGTTCAGGTCCAAATCACGCTGTAACGCCACATTACGAACACGACGCGGAGTTTTAAACCGGATATGGATCGACACCTGTTCTTGGGTGATGGCCAAACGTTCCGCTGGGCCGATGATCCGTTTCCATTTTTCGGTCGCACCGGCAGCCAAAGTCAGCGCCGCGTCAATCATCTGGCCATAGCAGGCGTCAGACGGCGACAGTTCGTGTTTCTGGCCACGATCCACCCAGGCAACCTGATCGGTTTGGGCGGCGGTAACGGCCGGACTACAGCAACTTAAGCACAACAATAAATAACTTATCTTGACCATTATATTACCTAATATCGCCAGGCACGCCAATCAGTTTCAAAAACACATAACTTGCCCCCTCTACACAATAGGCGCGAACCTCGAAGCACCGCAAGGTGGTCCCCAAACAAGTTATTGTTCTCCGACGTACAGCCGACGACATCGATGAAGAATTCAGTTGAGTTACCTACTAACACACCGACACCACGCAACAAAGTTTGTCGGTCCATCGACAGAAAACCGATACCGCTCAAACACCACACCGATACCGCTCAAACACCACACCGATACCGCTCAAACACCACACCGACACCGCTCAAGACACCGTTCAAACACCACACCGACACCGTTCAAACACCACACCGACACCGTTCAAACACCACACCGACACCGTTCAAACACCACACCGACACCGTTCAGACACCACACCTATCCATTTTTTTGACCTACCGGTGGTATTTTCGTGACGTCCATTCGGATTTTTTTTGCGAGTCGATGATGTTTGCGTGGTGTGCCTTGGGTGTTTGATTGGTGTAGTGGTGGTGTTCACGACACCGACCGGGGCAGTGATATTTCGCACCGCAGGTGATCGTGTCGTATTCGTGATACCCACGTGCCATCTTGGGTAGTGTATTCGGCAGTCCGATATGGCTCTCGTACACTACACAAGTCCATACCAAAACAGGGGCGAGCCCGCATTTCTAGCGGGTTTGCCGGCGAGAGCATCGAGACACCAGCAGATTCGGGAGTCGACATCCAGAACCTCAAGGTCGTGAAAAGTCCAGGTCAACTCGATGGGCAACATCCCGCCAGACCCAACCCACGCTTGCACAACCCTAATCTTTCCGTTACTTTTTTCCCAGGTGCTCAACAGGAAGGACTTGTTATGACCATATCCGAACTTGCTCGTTTTCATTTGGGATATCCGCCACCGGGAATCGACGAACTGGTCTGCGATGATGGGGAGCCTATGGAATCCAGCCGCCACCGGGAACAAATGATTTTGTTGATCCACACGCTGCGGGATCACCTGTCTTTTCGCTCAGACGTTTACATTGGGGGCAATGAATTTTTGTACTTCAGCGAAACCCAAGCAAGAAACAACGACTTCCGAGGTCCGGATGTGTTTGTGGTGCTGGGTGTGGAACCTGGGGAACGTAAAGCGTGGGTCACCTGGCTTGAAGGCGGAAAAACTCCCGACGTCGTCATTGAATTGTCCAGTGTATCGACATGGGAAGAGGATTACGGGCACAAACAACGGGTGTACGCACAACGATTGGGAGTAAAGGAATATTTTGTATACGACCCCTTTTCCGGACAACTGGATGGATTTTCGCTTGCCCAGGCTACCCGCGAGTACCAATCGTTGGCTCCAAACAGCCAAGGAAGGCTCCCGGTAACTCAGTTGGGGCTGGAGTTGGGCGTTCTTCCCGGAGATTTTCAAGGCTCGAAAATTCCTTGGTTACGCTGGTTTACTCCCGATGGTCGCCCACTTGCGACCAGCGAAGAAAAGCTTGCGGATGAAAGACAGCGGGTGCAATTGGAAAAACAGCGAGCAGACGCAGAAAGACAATACGCGGAGGCCGAAAAACAACGGGCAGAAGCCGAAAAACAACGGGCAGAAGCCGAAAAACAACGGGCAGAAGCCGAAAAAAGACGCGCCGATCTGGAAGCAGCGGCGCGGGCAGAAGCGGAGGAGCGGATTCGCGTGTTGGAAGCCAAACTCGCAGGACAACGTCAGTCAAAATAAGTCATACCAGACCTTATCTTAATCAAGTTTCGTCGCAACAATATCCACCACGATCGGCGTATAAAACCGCGACTGAGGATCCAAAGAGCGCTGCTCCCATTCTTCGGTAAAGGCCCGGTGTTCTTCTTGGGTCAACAATCCCATCTTCACAAGAGTTGGAACAAAAATCCGGAAAAACGTAGTAGGCCACTCCCACAGCAAAGTGCCCGGCGTGCCAACCCGGACTTTCGGCTCAAGGTGGTCGATCCGAAACCCACGTTCCGTCAAGAGGTGCGGGAGGCGCCGCCCAATATTACAATCCCCTCCCGATAAAGCCCAACTCTGACGCACCGCCGCCGCAACGCGGTCCAGCGCCGGTCCAGCGGGGCTCAGTCCCATGGCCAGGTAGTGGACGTAATCCTGAATCACCAATCGCCCACCGGGCTTCAAAGCGCGATGAACTCCTTCAATAACCTTGTCCGGGTGGCGAACAAAACAGAAAACCCATCGCGCATACGCCCCGTCTAAGCACTCGTCCGGCAAATCCAATGCCTGCACGTCCCCAAGGTGGGCCTCAATAGGTGCCGCACCAACCCCAGTTGGTGTGTTGTTGACAAAATCGATGTAACGTGGAGATTCGTCCACGGCGATAACTCGTCCGGAAATGCCGGCAACCCACGCCAGATCACGGGTACAAAAACCTGGACCACACCCAATATCCAACAAGGTCTGACCAGGACCGAATCCGGCCGTTTCCCACAGTGCTGTGGCTTGTGCACGCCAGACCTGGTGTTGTAATCCCAATCGCCACAACTCTTCGTCATGTGTTCCCAGTACATATTCCGCCATTTTGATCCCTCATATCACTAAAAAGACGACACACTTGGGTTGACTTTCGTCGAAAGTCGGGACGATATTCCTCGGCGCGCGTGTTTTGGTCAACCGAAACGGGGGAATCGTATCAGGAAAAAAAAGATGAAATGCGCCATCTGTTCCCAGTCCATAGACCGCCGGCCGCAAAACCGGTATTACCCGTTTTGCTCGGCAAGATGTAAACAAGTCGATCTGGGGCGCTGGCTTGCCGAGGATTATGTTATTTCAGAGCCAATCTCCAAAAACCCGGATCACGGCGAAATTCTATCCAACCCTTCCACCGACGAGGAGGCAGATGATTTTGCCCCGACGCTTCACTGAGGTAATCGTTGCGATGACAATCCTGACTGTCGTTTCAGGAACAGCCCTGGCCACCGAGCCACGGTCGTTACGCCCCGACATCCGAACCCACACGTTGGACAACGGATTAAAAATTTACACCCTTGAGGACCATAGTGCACCGCTGGTGGCGTATCAGGTGTGGTTTAAGGTGGGTTCCAGCCACGAAAAAGAAGGAGAAGGGGACCGTCACGGTATCACCGGATTGAGTCACTTTTTTGAACATATGATGTTTCGTGGCACCAAGGCTTACCCACAGTTTTTCGAGAACGTGTACGCCCTTGGCGGACAGCTCAACGCGTGGACATGGCTTGACTCGACCTGCTACTGGGAAGTCGCTCCTAGTAGACACCTAGACAAACTCATCACCATGGAAGCCGACCGTCTTGCGAACATGGACATGAGTTTTTTGTCGCTGGAACCGGAACGTGAGGTGGTCAAATCCGAACGTTTGTTACGAACGGACAACAGCCCCGATGGTCTGATGAGCGAGGTGTTGGGTGCGGTGGCATTCCAAAAACACCCATACAAGTGGCCGACAGTCGGCTGGATGCGTGACTTAAACGCCATCACTCTCAAAGAGGCAAGCGACTACCATCGATACCATTACACGCCGGACAATGCCTACATCGTCATCGTGGGCGATTTTGAGACACAAAAGGCAGTAGACTTGGTACGCCAGCACTACGGCAAACTGCCAAAAGCAGGACACAAAGCCCAGAAATTGCCTGCGGAACCGCCGCAGACCGCCGAGCGCCGGGCATTTATCTTCAAGGATGTCGAAACTCGGAAATTCAAATTCGGCTACCACGTACCCGCAAATAAAAGCAGAGATTTTGCGGTATTGGAGGTAATCGACCAAATACTAAACGGCGGGAAATCGTCGCGGCTGAAACAACGGTTGGTGTATGGTCCGGAACCGATTGTATCGGGGATTTCCAGCAATCTTATGCCGATCCGCGATCCGTTTTTGTATTTGTGGTCGGTGTCTATGTTGCCTGGAAAGGAAGTTGCCGACGCTATTGGCATTATCGACGAAGAAATGCTTCGTTTATCTAAGGAGCCTGTCTCGTTAAATGAACTGAGTACCGCCGTCGAACGGTTACGCGCCGACACGGTGCGACAGATGTTGACGACTCAGCAACGGGCGGACATGATGGGCTTCGGCGTACGGACCGCCGACGATCCATTTATCTACTTTGACCGGATGGGGGAAGTCGCCACGATCACCCCGGCGGATATCCAACGCGTCGCCGCCGCAACGCTTCTAACCACCAACCGCACACAAGTTCGGGCGGTATCCCCGGCACGGCTGACGGAATTGGCGACAGCGTGGGACCAGGCGCGTAACGCCAATGCGGCGGGAGTTTTGTTGCAATCGGCGGTGAAGTTGTTTTTGAAACAACAAGAATTGCAGGAAAAAACGTTGCAAATCGACCAGGAACGAATCGCCATCACGCATCTTGAAACACGTGCAACACAGGCAATGGGGGACCACAAGGACCAGCCCGATATCCAGGAAGCAATCCAAAAGTACCTCGACACCAGCGAGAAGGGCCTGGTCACCCGAAAGAGGCTACTGGCGGAGCAGGAAACGGCTGTCGCCGAGTTGAAAAAAAATCTTTCCGCAGAGAGAGCACAGTGGGACAACGATTTTGCTGGTTTGGACCCGGATCTGGCAGCGCAATTCCCGTTTCACGTCGCTGTAGCCCGCCTTTTCGCCACCTCTCACAATACGGAGTGGGATAAGTTATACAAAAGTGCGGCTGGTTCGGACCCGGCATCTGCGGAGATCGCGTCGGGTCTATTGTTTGCTTATTTTGCGTTACACAACCGGCCCAATGACGTTGCCAAATTGATCAAATACACCTCAAAAACCGGTACGGAAACCGACGCAGCGGCTCAAAAAGCATTGACGTTGGCTAGTTCGTTGAAGGACGACATGCAAGGTTCATTTGGTTTGGCGCAATCCGAGGTTACGAAAAAGTAATTACACGCCCAGAGGGCGGCTGCTTTTGGCCACCACGCCCGCAAAAATCTCTGCGCCACAACCCGGATATGACTCAGAGTTTGCGAAAAAATATGGGCGCGGGCTGTGGACGTGGATTTGGCGGCGGATTGGTTTTGGAAAACCCGAGTCATATCGGGAATATGGCGCAGGGTTTTTCGGAACCAAGCCGACCCAAAGCCACCGCCCAG
>JABWCM010000089.1 GCA_013360285.1 Myxococcales bacterium | reverse complement strand
CGTACCTTCGGGTACGCCTCCGGTGGGCCTCGGTCGGCAGGCCCGCCTCGCTACGGCCACTGTCTCGCTCGCCGTTATTTTTTTCCCAAACACCCTCTTGAGGTGGTCAACTTCAAGCCGTAAGAGCCCATGGGAAAGCTAATTTAGCGCTGAATTGGACGGGATCCACCTGAGGCAATATTGAGTACATGCGGCACCGATGAGCACAGGGAATGCGGACTAAATTAGCCAAACAGGGCTCACTCATCTATTTCCGCTGACCCTCCAAGGGAGAGTTTGGGTAAAAAGATTACGTTACGCGAGCAACAGGCCTGCTATATCGGCCCTGTCTCGGTCGGCCCATCCTCGACGTGCCTCTGGGCACGCCTCCGGTGGGCCTCGGTCGACAAAAACGGCTCGCTCCGGCAGACGTCGATTTTTGGGCGGAGTCGCCGGGTTCAAACCCGGTGTTGCCTGCCGTTTGTTGGTAATGACTGTGTGCCCGTTGACGCTGTGTTTGGGGTGATGTTACACGATTGGCGGAGTCGTGGAGCCGTTTGGGTTTCCCATCGACTCGTTTTCCCGGATTCCGGAGTGCAACATGACGACAATCGACACAATTCCAAATGAAACCCCAGTTGCTGGCAATTGTTATGACCGTTACCACGCACGAAACCCCTTGGCTAGACATCTCATGAATCAGTACATGGAGGTCATCCGGAAAGTAGTGCTTCCGTTGGATACGCAACGAATTCTCGAAATCGGTTGTGGAGAGGGTCACCTTACCGCATTCATTCATACGGTGAAGCCTGCGGCAGAAATTGTCGGTGCTGATTTGTCGGAGCGCATCGTAGGATTTGCTCGTGCTGCATATCCGACCCTCCGGTTCGATGTGGCAAACATCTACGATATGGACTACGATGCAGGGAGTTTTGACTTGGTCGTTGCAAGTGACGTGTTGCAGCACTTACACGACCCGCAACGTGCACTTCGCGAAATTGTTCGTGTAACAAAACGATGGGCTTTGGTCACTGTGCCGCGGGAACCGATGTGGCGTATGCTGAATATCATGAGGTTGTCCTATCTTGACCACCTAGGTAACCCGCCAGGACACGTCCAGCATTTTTCACGTGGCGACTTTCTAAACATCTTACGTGGACATTTTCGTTTGATGCGTGTCGATTATCCGCCGCCTTGGATCGTTGCGTTGGGACGAAAAGGAAGCGTTTAGCCGACAAGTTCGTGAGAAATCCGGGTTAATACCACACACCTGCGTGTGTGATGTTTCTCGGGCGTTTTTGTAGCTCGGTCAATTGCCCGCCGGAATGCTGGTGTAGTAAACCGTACGGTGTTGAGGGCAGGGTGCGGATACTGCTCGGAGGCACGGGTATGGGCGAACACAATATCCCGAAGAACGCTACAACAGAGAGACCAAAAAGGTTTGCCCACGACGTTTGCGCTTTTTTTGCGGCAATGTTCGTTGTGTTTGGACTGATTCCGGAAACGTTTCCATACGCTACCCTTGACGCAGGCCCCTTTACGCCAGTTCGATGGTCTTCCAATTCGGTCGCGGTGTTTCTCGACGTTCGTGGAGGTGGCGGATATGGCGCGGACGAGCTTGAACCCGTGTTGCAGGACGCCCTTGCTACTTATAACAGCGTCCCGTGCTCGCGATTGACGTTGTACTATGGTGGATTGGTTACGGAATCCGTAGGCTCCGGTATTTACATTCACTTTGTCGATCCATTTGAGTCCCCGGACATTGTCGCACCCGACACCGCTGGAATTACAGAAACCTATCATGACACTGCCGGAAACATCCTGCGGGCGGACATGCACCTTAATTCCCAATATGATTGGACTCTTGGGGGAGCTTTATTCGACCCATCCATAGTCGACGTGCAAGGGGTCATCACACACGAACTGGGTCATGCAATCGGGCTTGCGCACAGTCGACATCGGTCGGCGACGATGTTTTTTTCGGGAGGAGATGCAACTCTGAGAAGTTTGGATCCCGACGATGTTGCTGCGGTTTGCTATATTTACGGGGACGACGAGTATATTAGCGGTGGTGCGTGTGACTCCTGCAATCAAGACGCGCAATGTGGTGGATCGGGTAGCCGCTGTTTACACTTTCCCTCAAAGAACGGCTTCTGCGCACCTCGGTGTAATGATGACAAAGATTGCCCGGGTGGTTTCACTTGTATCGATATTCCCAAGGTCAAATCTCGACATTGTTTGCCAAATAATGGACATTGCGCCGAAACGGGCCAAAACATTGAAACAGGTACTTTTTGTTACGGAAACGCTACGTGTAAGTCCGACTACTGCCTCACAACCCCATACTCAGCCTACTGTACCGATTTTTGCGATCTGGACGCCGGCAGCGACTGTGGTTCCGGCTTTCTTTGCTCTCCGATCACTGCCGGTGCGTGTCTTGCCGTAACCGGCGGAATGCAATGCGGATTGTGTTTACAATTCGGCACAGGACAGATTGGTGATCCCTGTGTGGGACCTGCCGATTGCCAACATGCGTTGTGTTTGACATCACTCGGACAAAAGGGGCGTTGTTCGGCAACGTGTGCGCATGATGACGCCGGGTGCCCACCAGGGTCGGAGTGTGCGTTAGGACTTTGTGTTGTTCCCGGTGTGAAGCCGACCGGCGCGACATGTTCCTCGCCATTTGAGTGTCAGGGGGCCTATTGTGTACCGCTCGAATCGACGGAGACACGGTGTTCAGCCGTGTGTGACAAAACTTCGCCATGTCCGAGCAACTCAACCTGTGCGGAGTTCGATATCGCAACGATGTGTGTGTCGGATGCCGATTGTGACCAACAGCGGTGCGCCGCCGAATACGGAATTTGCACCTGCGAGTCCGACGACGACTGTGGACCCAATCGTGTGTGTGGATTCGCAAGCGATTTGCCGAACACCAAGGTGTGCAAAATGTCGTTGTGTGTTCTTCTGAACAAAAAGGCGAAGCCTGGTGAATACTGCCTTACCGACGGTCAGTGCGTCTCGGGTGCGTTGTGCGACCGTATAGCCGATGATTGGGGTGTGTGTTTTGCTGCGTGCACTCCTGGGACCGACGCTGGATGTATCAACGCTCTGTGCGAATGGACTGCCGAGTTTGACTCTGACGGATATCCCATCGGGCGATGCGGACCTTCAACGGGCGGGGGCACAAAGGGGCAGTCATGCGCGCTTGATGATTTGTGTGAGAGGAATCTCGTTTGCGCTACGGTTGATACAATGGGGACGCTATGTTACCAGGACTGCCTGGTAAGTGATGGAAGTGGGTGCAAAGATGGCGACGTATGCGTTGACGCGGCGCACCCAACTTATCCTGGGCGGGGTGTGTGTTTGGCAGAATCCATGCTGGAGTTCGACGCAGGGTCCGTGACAGTCGCGCTGGTTACACCGCAGCCCATGCCGGAACCTGATGCTGGACAAACGTACATCTTTTCTGCGGGGGTGGACATGGGACCACCGGGAGGAGCGGACCTGACCGGTTCAGATTACCCGCCATTATCGATGATTCGTAACGATACCGATGACGACGGGTGTCATATTTCGTCGGGAACAGGTCGACTCGTCTGGTATCTCGGTTGTTTCATCGGATTTGCCGTACGAAAAAGACCATCCGGTCGCAGATATGCGATTTCGCGTGTGAATAAACGTGCGTAAGTAAATCGGTCTAGTTATGGATATTTTTGAAATTCTGAGCGACATTGTAGGCGCAAAATATGTGTCGAAGCGAGCGGTGGACCGGTTAACTTACTCCGGTGATATGTGGCCGCGGCGGCAAATTCTTAAGCAGGCGGGCAGTTTGCCAAGTGAGCAGCCACTTTGTGTGGTTTGGCCTCGTGATGCCGACGAAGTTTGCCGAGTGTTGAAAACGTGTTTGGATACGGGTACGCCGGTGGTTCCGTATGGAGCAGGCAGCGGGGTGTGCGGTGGGACTGTGCCGATTTATGGCGGCGTGGTTATTGATACACGTCGGATGGATCGTATTGGGCGGGTTGACCCTATTGCACGAACCGTGGAGGTGGACGCTGGAGTTCTGGGGCATCTCCTGGAAAAATCGTTGGAAGAACAGGGGTATACACTCGGTCACTTTCCGTCGTCGATCCTGTGTTCAACGGTTGGCGGGTGGTTGGCAACCCGTTCGGCGGGTCAGCTTTCTAGTAAATACGGCAAGATCGAAGACATGGTGCTCGGGCTTGAGGTTGCCCTGCCGTCTGGCGACCGTATGACGACGGGGTGCTTTGGGGCAGAACCGACCGTTGATTGGACCCAGGTTTTTGTCGGCAGCGAAGGAACGTTGGGGATTTTCACCAAAGCACTTTTGAAAGTATCTCCTGTGCCGTCGGCACGTTTGTTTCGGGGATTCGCATTTCCCGACCTTGAGTCGGGTTTCCACGCACTTCGACGTATCATGCAAGAGGGAGTCAACCCTGCGGTGCTCCGCCTATACGATCCGGTAGACGCGTTGGTGGCAGGACGCCATGGACCCAGCTCCAAATCGCGTCGCGTAAGTGGACCTCTTGACAGGTGGTTCGGTCGATTTGTTTCACCCGGGTCTGGTGACATACCGACAGCCGAGACAGGGAACGACGACCAGTCAGCCGCTACAAATTTAGCATGGATGGGTGTTAAGTTAGACAAATTGGTGCCGTTGGTAAAAAAAGCACAAAAAAACGCGATTCAGGTCGTTTTGGCAAATCCCGCCCCCATCAATAGACTTGCGGACTTATTTAACCGAAAGTCAATCCTGATTGTTGGAGTGGAAGGAACGTCGGACTCCGTTGTTGCCGACATGGCGGCTGTTGGGGCGATAGCTACGGAATTCGGAGCGCAGGACTTGGGAGACGGCCCCGGACTGCACTGGTACGAAAATCGTTACGCAGTGTCGTTTAAGCAGTCCAAGGTATTCGGTGCCAAAGCCTTTGTAGACACAATGGAAGTCAGCACAACCTGGACGAACCTACTTGAGTTGTATCTGGCGGTGAAACGAACCCTTTCCCCTTATGTTTTTGTGATGGCGCATTTCAGCCACGCTTATCGAGATGGGTGTAGTATCTACTTCACGTTTACCGGGTGGCGTTCGAGTCCCGACGAGTCGTTGCAGGTTTATGATGAGTTATGGAGAGCCGCCATGAAGTCGGTACAACTTCATCACGGGACACTTAGTCATCATCATGGCATCGGTATTTTGAAACTGGACTTCATGGAAGCTGAGATTCCCGGCGGTACCGCTGTGTTTCGAGCGCTAAAAAAAACGCTGGATCCGACGGGGATCATGAACCCAGGCAAAGTGTTTCGAAACAGTGGCCGGGATTATCCCACCACGACTAAATGAGGTTTTCGTGGCTGAGGCAGAACAGTTGTTGGCGGACCTTCGCGGCACCTTGCCGGAGTCTCGCTTCGAAGTAGAGCCCGCTACTGTAGCCGGCACCCTTGCCGGTGAAGACCAGTGGAGCGTCACCATACAGCCGCGTAGTGAACGTGATGTTGCGAAAACGTTTGCCGTCGCTGCAAAACACGGTATTCCGGTGCGGATAGGGGGGCGTTCTCCCCAAGGTCGTGCGGCGCGGTGGCCGGGGGGGGTTGTTCGAATTGATATGACCAGCTTGCACGACGTTTTGACTTTGGATCAAAAAAGCCACTTGATTCAGGTCCGTGTCGGAATCTCGGTTTCGATACTGAAAGCGATATTGGGAGATGCAAGATTGACCACCGGCTGGGAAATGCGGGTCGATGAGCCGCACACGCTTGGGGCCGTTTTGGCTGGAGTAGTCGCTGTACGGTGTGGTCCGCTGTATGGAACACCGGCGGAGTCCATTCGTGCGCTAACCGTGATTCTTCCAAGTGGAGAAGTGTTTCGATCAAAGGTCGCGCCACGCAGCGCAACCGGGCCGGGACTAACTTCCATATTTCTCAATACGCACGGTCGTTTGGGTGTACTGATTGAGGCTGCTGTCCGTGTTTTTCCACAACCCGAAAACACCCACTGTTACGTATGTAGAGTTCCGGCGGCCACCTTTGCTAATTTAGCAAGCTGGCTCGCGGTTGGACCGCTTCCTCATTTGGTCGAAGCACACGTTTTACCGGATGGTCAAGCGGAAGTGCTGGTGTCTCTTCACGGTTCTGAAAAAACAATATTGCTTGGAAAATCCGCTGCGGAACACGCACTGGGTACGACGCTACAAGATTTTACTGGCATTGGAAGCGTTCCAAACATCCCGACCCATCGAAGTGTGCTGAAGTGGAGTGATGTTGGAGCCTTTGTGGATGCCTGGCAGGCGGACCCAAATCGGACCTATTTTCAGTTTGCAAATGCGTCGACTCACTCCGTTCATGTTTTCGGGGGCGGGCCGGCGGTTCACGAGATCATTCGAAATCGTATGAATGCACTCGCGATTACAAACGATCCGATTGATGCGCTGTTGCGTGATCTGAAACGAACCCTTGACCCCCAGAATTTGCTCGGTGATGTGCCGATAGGACGACACAACAATGCTTAACCCGTCGCTCAGCCCGGCCGAAACCTGTGTGTATTGCCCAAACCTGTGCTTACACGCGTGTCCGGTTTCCAATGCGGAACAGCGAAATACGGTCTCCCCGTGGGCAAAAATGTCGCTTGTCCATTGGCTTGAGCGCGGAAACGTCAACTGGAACGTTGAAAACGCTGCAATTTTGTACAAATGCACGGGATGTGGTGCGTGTCAATCCGCCTGCGCACATGGTGTCGATGTGGCTCGAACCCTGATGTTGGCACGTCAACAGGCCGTCGAAAAAGGGGTCTCTCCCTATTCTAAGGAGTTGTTTGTTCGGCCGAATCAAACCCACCGCGAATTTGATGCCGAGTCCGTCGACGACAGCCGAACGTTGCTGTTTGTTGGTTGCCATTGTTCCGATGCCGATCCCAAAGTGGAGTCCGCAACGGTGGCGGTGTTGAATCACCTCGGATTTGGACCTGTTCGATTGGGACCCGGCATCTGTTGTGGTTATCCCCTGTTGGCAGGAGGGTACCGTGAATCTTTTGTTCAACAGGCGCACGATATCGTGTCGTCGGTTGGTCGCTGTGAGTTTGTTGCCGTGGGTGCCGGGGTGTGCCACCAAACACTTCTCCATTTTTTTCCAGAAGTCGGGGTCTCGGTCGTCAACGTCGTGACCGTGATCGAATTGGCGCTCCGCGGTTTGATTCGAGAGGATCTGCCCATTTCAACTCTTCCAGGTCACTATGCGTGGCACGAATCCTGCGCGTTCACTCGAAGAAGTAAGTTAAGAGACACCACCCGCCAATTGTTGGCTAGATTGTTGACGGAGGATGTAGCTGAATTACGCTGGAGCGGTGAATCATCACACTGTTGTGGAGCTGCTGGTGGATTTTGCCGCACTTCGCCCGATTCCGCCCGCCAAGCAGGAGCCAACATTCTACAGATGGCCAAAGACACCGGAGCGTCATCGGTTGTTTCGTTCGACCCGCAGTGCGCCGCCCACTTACGTGCATCGTCGACCGACAAAGACCTTCTTGTAGTTGATGGTATCGTACTAATTGCTCAGAGCCTTGGGTTAACTTACTGATGGCCAACCGCCGAAAAACAGGAAACGCCCGCTCAGAACAACCAGAGAAAGCACACCCGTCCCGTATCGCACGAGTCGGCGGTGATCTTGGTGCTGTTGCATCCGGTGTGCTGATATTTATGTCCTATCCTAATTTTTCAGGAATCGAGTTATTTCCGCTCCAGTGGTTCTCTCTTGTGCCGCTACTGTGGAGCATACAGTCACAGAGCACAAGAAGAGCAGTATTTCTTGGCTTTTTAACCGGACTCGTTACCAACCTGGGTGGTTTTTATTGGCTTACTAACCTTTTGCAGGAGTTTGGACACCTACCGTACTGGGTAGCGGTAGTCCTGTGGTCGCTGATTTCTGCCTATCAAGGCTTGGTTTTTGTTTTGTTCGTGTTGTTCGGAAAACTAGCGACTGAGCGGTACCGGGTACCCATGATCGTATCGGTTCCGGTTGCCATGGTCGTCTCCGAAATGCTCGTTCCCTTTATTTTTCCGTGGTATTTCGCGAATGGCCAATACAGATTTACTGCAATTTCGCAAATTGTTGATATTACCGGAGTTTCCGGGCTCACTTATCTAATATCCGCGGTGAATACGGCACTATTTGTGGTGTTGTGGAGTTTTAAGACGAAATCACGTTTCCCGGTCGGATCGGTGGTGGTCGCGGTTGTTTTGTTCCTATGTACGTTGGGTTATGGGGCGATTCGACTTCCGGAGATCGATGGCGCCGCAAACGCTGCACCAAAGCTGCGTGTGGGAATGGTCGAAGCCAATATCGGAATTTGGGAAAAAGAAGCGAAATCGTTGCCGCCTGAAGTTAGGACTCCAACTTTGTTATTTAATCTGGTAAAGCACCAGAGATTATCGCAGCTTGCTGTTGAACAGGGCGCCGAATTGTTGGTGTGGCCGGAGAGTTCTTACATACCTATTTCGGAGGTGTCGGTTAAAACAACCGACCTATTTGGAATTGCAGTGGGCGTCGGAGGAGTCGCCGCGGAGTGTCGAGAAAACAAATGGATGCCCTTAGAAGTGAGACCAAGCCTTCAAACTCCCACTACAACTTGGTTATCGGCGTGGGCTGGACGCGAAGATGCCATATACATTGCGGGAGAAAACGGCCTTCTTGCCCGGTACGACCAGCGAAATTGGACGAATCTCGACACGGGTACCACAAAAACGCTACGAGCCGTCGTCGGCAACGTAGAGCCAACCGGTCAGATTTCGTCGATATGGGTCGGTGGCGACGGTGGAGTGTTGCTGCGGTGCACCGGCGATCAGTGTACGCCGCAGCCGTTTGTCGATGGTGTCTCGGTAGCTGGTCTCGCTTTGGAACGACGTAGCCTTCGTTTATGGGCTGCCGGGGAGAACGGGGCCGTCTACGCACGTTCAGTCGGTTCACCGAGCGGTATTTGGGAGCGAATCGTCGGAGATGACTCCAAACCATTGTCAGCGATTTGGATCGGTGAAAACTGGGGAGCGGCCGTGGGTGCCGCAGGTACGCTGTGGTTCCGCAAAGATGGAACATGGAATCGTATCGCTTTGGGAACGACGGAGAATCTACATGCGGTATGGGGATCAAGCGGTCACCAAGTGTTCGTGGTTGGCGATGCCGGCACCGTCTTTCGTTTCGACGGGAGCAGGTGGGCCGCTGAGTCGTTGCCTGTCGGCACATCCTTTCGCGCCGTGATGGGTACAGATTTGGGTGATATTTTTGCCGCTGGTGAATCAGGAATGATGGCTTTTCGGCGTGACGACGGTACGTGGGAAACGTTTACCTTGCCTGGACGACCCGAGCTTTTCGGCCTCGCTGCCGTCGGTTACCACCCCGATTTTCCCATTCCTGGAGACGTTCGTTATCTGGCACCATCGTCCCATAAATTGCCTTCCGCCGACAATCCTGTGGACATGTTTGAAGAAGAACGGCGTGTTCCGTTACGTGATCGCGTATCGTTGTTGCGAGGGTTTCAAAAACCGATCCTCTTTGGTGCACTGTTGTATGAAATAGATGGCCTTACGGGGCGCAGGCTCCTGTTCAACTCCGCGTTATTGGTGGACGCTCACGGCAAACTATTGGGACGGTACGACAAAAATTACCTTCTTATGTTCGGCGAGTACATTCCGCTAGGTGAAATGTTCCCATTCTTATATGACTGGATTCCTGAGGCAGGTCGGTTTGAAGCGGGGACCACTGTTGAGACCTTTGATTTTTTCGGCACTCAAATTGGCGTGATGATTTGTTATGAGGACATTCTGCCGCGTTTCACACGCCGTCTCGCATCCAAAAAGACCCACCTGCTGGTAAATGTGACCAACGACGCGTGGTTTGGGAAAACCAGTGAGCCTTACCACCATTTGGCGTTGGCCACGATGCGGAGTATTGAAACCCGTCGCTCGATGGTCCGAAGCACAAACACCGGCGTCAGTGCGTTCATCGACCCTGCGGGTAGGATTCGTAAACAGACCGACATCCACAATGCCGAAGTGTTGGTTGACGACGTACCGCTGATGGATCTTGACCCCATCTACATTCGGATTGGTGACGTTTTTCTTGCCGCTAACTTTGTTGCACTTACTCTTATCTTTGTTGGTGGCCATCTGACAGAACGTTCGCAGCGAGTCCGAAAAGGCAAGAGGAAATCCTAGGTGTGTGGTGTTTTTCGATGAAATATTTGTCCTGGCCGCGTTTGGCCGTCTCGCCCGTAAAAATCCCTGCGCCATATTCCCGATATTCATCAGGATTTTTCCGGACGATCCGGCTCAAATTCGGTGGGTCAAAAATTCCCCCAAAAAACACCAGCCACCTAGTCCGCAAGCTCATGAGAAATCTCGATTAACACACCACCGGGAGATTGTTTGAGGATTATTTATGACCCAGCAACATGGTCTCGACGATGAATCCAGGCCAGTCGTTCCCCCAATTGTATTGTCATCTACGTTTGCCTTTCCCACCGCCGACGCTGTGGCTCGGGCAGCAGAAAAAAAGCAGCCGGCGTTGTACAGTCGTTGGGACAATCCAACAGTGGAAGCGCTTGAACGTCGTCTGGCGCTTTTGGAAGGTGCCGAACGAGCGATTGCCTGCGCGTCCGGTATGGCAGCGATTTCACTCGTGTTTTGGGGTGCGGTTCGCTCAGGCCGCCCGCTGGTTGTTCAGCGAGAACTTTACGGCGGAACCCACGAATGGGTTCAAACTTTGTTGCCTTCATTTGGAACGCCGGTCACTCGCGTGGGGATCGACGAGATCATCCCAGTTGTTGCCGATTTCAAAGAGCCAGTGGTTATTTACCTTGAAACACCTGCCAATCCGCTTTGTCGTTTGGTTGATATTGAATCGGTTAAGCGCGCGGCGCCACCCGACAGTGTCGTGATTGTGGATTCAACCTTTGCGAGCCCGATCAACTTGAAGCCGATGCGATGGGGCGCCGACCTGGTTGTACATTCGGCTACAAAATATTTGGCTGGTCATCACGATGTGGTAGCGGGAGTGGTGTGTGGTAATGGAACTTGGATGAATGAACTGTGGTATTTGCGTAAGTTAACCGGCCCCGTGCTGGATGCCGAGGCGGCATACCGGGTTTACCGCGGTCTCGAAACACTTGAGTTGCGTGTGCTACGTCAAAACGAGACCGCATTATTCATTGCAAATCGACTGGTCCAACATCCACGGGTTCGTGCTGTTTATTATCCACTTGTTTTCGGAAACACCGACAAATCACTCTGTGAGCGCACGATGACGGGGGGAGGAGGGGTATTGTCATTTGAGATCAATGGCAGTTCGTCTGATGCATTGACGACCGCCAATCGACTTCGACTTTTTGAACACGCGCCGAGTCTTGGTGGGTGTCGGTCGCTTGTCACATGGCCTGCGGGAGTGTCGCACGTGGGTTTGACCGAGTCTGACCGAGCCGAGTGTAATGTTCCCGATACATTACTCCGGCTTTCCGTTGGTATCGAGCCGAAGGAAGTCCTGTGGGCGGATTTGGAGGCCGCGCTTCAATAATGCGCTCATTGTTAATTTAGTGATAAAGTGCATAATTTTAATGTCCAGTTTAGTAAATTAATGCCGACCAGCCGCTTCGAAACGTTTTGATGACAGTCAGCGAAACCAAAACCAGGCAAAAAACATCCTCTTTGTGTTCACAACACTGCAAATATCGCCCAAAAACCTGTTGCAACAACGCTCAAGTCGGGCGTAACTTCAAATGTCCGGAGTGAATTTACAATCGGACGACGTGTGCGCAAGCCGCTCCTTATGTGGCAGATTTGTATGTGCTTTGGCAGATTTGCGCACAAAAGCAGAAAATCAGTTTGTTTTGAGGTGATCGGATTACCAAAACAAACCATTATGCTCGTATTCTACGGTTTGTGTCGGCAAAATCGCCAAATTGCATTCCCAAAAAAGGAACGTACCATGGGACAAAATCAACGCGACAACCAATCACCTGTGATGGGCGGAACGATTTCAACCGGTTCGAATGCGGGTACGGTAGATACCGGAACGCTTCCGGCAGCCGCCGGCGATTCCGCGGCTCGAAAAGTCCAGATGAAACGGGATCTTCGGGGTATGTCGTTTGCGGACGGGCAATCGCAGCTTCAGTTCAAAGAAGCCGGAACTCCGTCGGCCGATCCCGGGTCCATGGCGCAGATTGCCGAAGCGGGCTTCGCCGGTCCGAAAAAGGCGGTACCGCACAAGGAGAAGGTGGAAACGACGCTTGGTGCGGATTTGTCAGCGGTTTCGGCCTATACTGGGCCAAAAGCAAAAGCCGCATGTGAACAACTGGGTGCCGAAGCGTTTACGCTTGGGTCAAAAATGGCGTTTCGTGATGAACAACCTGCGTTGTCTACCATTCTCCACGAAAGCACCCACGCGATTCAACAGGGTGCGGCCGACGGGTCGACGGCGACTTCGGTCGCTTCCGGAAGCTCAGATGGCGATATGGAAGCCGAAGCCAACGCAGCAGAGAGCGCGGCCGGCAAAACAGGAACGGTTTCAGTTGCCGGAGGGGCCACCAAGAGGGTGGCGAAGAAGGTCCAACGAAAAGCGGACCCTGCGCCGGCGGCCGAGTTGCCCCCGGCACCAGAGAAAAAACAGGAGAAATCGCCGGATTCATACCAGGAACTCAAAAAACTGGTCCAAAGCACCCGTGCGCAACAGATCGGATCGATCAGGAAACTTCTGGACGGAATCACGATTAGCGACAAGGACGTCGAAAAGATACTGCGGATATGTGAGCCGCTGGATGGACCGACGATCGGTGCGATGATGCAGGCGTTGCCGGCGCCGATGATGAAGGATTTCATCGATAACTTAAACTCTCCCCATGTTGGACGTTGGCGCCGAGAGGTGCTGGAGTCTTGTTTTGCCGCGGGTTCAAACCAATTTGTGGACCTGGACACCGACGTGTTCACCGATATGAGTCTAGTCGGAATGGCGCCACGGCAGCAATTACAAGCAGCGTACGTCCTTCGAAACCTACCGAAAAAGAAAATCGAAAAAATACTCGATTCCGACAACGGCCAGGCCGTTCGTTCGATCATGACGACACCGAACGGATACTCAAAGGCTGATTTTGCACGAGAAAACGAATCTGCTCTAAAAAAAGAAAAAAAGAAAGCAGGAATTCGCGATGAAGATGCAAAAATTCTAAAAGATGCCGAAGTTCAGAAAAAAGCCAAGGGGATGACGGATATCCTGGACGATTTCATCGTTACCGATGCCGAGGCGACTCGAATACTCGACTGGATGGTTCAGTATTACCCAAATGAATCTACGATTGGTGCGCTGGCGCGTCATTTGGAAACCAAGGGAATGCTTGACCGGTTGGTAAACGAATTGCCGGACAAAACAAAATGGGGCAAAGGAAATCGTTCGAAAACGTTTCTGGTCGTCTTGAAGTCCCGTTCTCCGGAAAAGAACATTGCGATGGCAGAATCGCTGTTATCGTACGGGATATTCGATTGGGCCATCACCGACGAAGAGGCGCGATTGGCGTACCACCTTGTCAAAAGTATGCCGCCTTTGATGCAGGACAAGTTCCGTAAAGCGGACAATGGCTTGTGGTTCGTCCGGATGGAGCACGAGCAGGCTGCGTCGGTTGTTAAGTCGGGCGAATACAAAGGTGTAGAGACAAAAACCGACGTAACAACAGGTGAAGTCGAAGACGCGGCGGAAATTTACGCGAAAAAGCTCGAAGAAAAAGCATCGCAGGAGTTTTTCCAGTCCGTAGTCGCCTTATGTGAGCAGGGGTTTTCCAACGACAACTCATTGAAGTTGTATACAAAATTATCGACTCAAAAGGATAAGTTACTGCTTGGGGCCACGGTGCGCCGCCTCGATACCCTGAATTATGTTGAACCAATGCTCTCGAAGTTGGGACATGGTGTGCTGTTTGCCGAAAAAAACCGCGCAGCAACCATGCGCATCCTGAGCAGCCGCGACGTGGCTCATCAACTGGTTCATGCCCGGGAGTTGCTGTCTTTGGGGTTGTTCGACTGGGCGGTGACCAGTGAAGAGGCCTACTTGGCCTTTCATATGGTGAAGGCGCTACCGGAGGCGGATCGGAAAGCCTTCATGGAGGCGGACGGTGGAAAGTGGTGGGCCAGTATCGACGCGGAGATGTCGCAGCAAATGCGCGAGGGGAAGGGTACACATTTGTACTCAGGAGGGGAAAATGATAAAGATATCAACTCATTACGAACGCAGCTTCTCGATGATGCGGTCTGGACCGAAAAAGAGTCTCAGAAATTGATGGGACTGGTGCGAATGGGAATCGCCGCGGGAGACGGTCCGTGGATTTTCAGCGAATCCGAAAAACGACAAGCATATAAGGCAGTGCCTGCGGTGGTTTCCAAGTTTCATTTGTATCATCCGGAAAAGCAGCCCAAGTATGACCCCGAAGTGATAGCGGGCACCAACTACGGAAACGAAGGCCCCCTATCGGCTTTTGTGGCAGCGGGACAGGGCATTGATTTCATCGTCGCTTCGGACAACGTTGAAACTGCGCATTATCTGGGTGGAAAAGGGTTGTCGTTGCCCGAATTACAAGACATTACCGGCGGTAACGTTGCGGGTGTCCGATTCACGCGGCACGAGGAGATGGGCGAAGAAGGTAAGACTGCGAAAGATAAGAAGGAAGGTGCTAATTTTGCAGATGCAAAATGGGATTTGGTCAACGGTGTTATGGATATCCACGCGCCGGATTTAAGGATCGCCGCCATCAATACCATGGTGGGGCAATCCAAAATTTCGACCAAGGAAGGTTCCATCAAGGGCCTTGATGTCACCTGTCGTTATCCTACCAAAGCCAATCCGAAACCGGTTTACGTTGAGGTGGTTGCAAAAAGCGTTGAGCTGAACGACGTACTGGCCGTTCATACGGGGTCAATGCAAACAGCAAACAAATTGAGTCTTGATGCGCTGTTTTTGAAAATCGGACGTCCTGGAGTCACCAAAGAAGAGATTATTAAGGCGCACGAGCAAAATCGAGTTCCGGTGCCAATCTTTGGAGGAATCATCAGTTCGCTCACCAATCTGGTTGATGTCATCATGGTGGCTGATGACACCAAGGCGATGAAAACAGGATTTACGGATCCAAAGAGCCCGCTCGGAATTGAAGTCAATCTCGGTGCCCTTTTGATCGACGGTCTGTCGACAAGTGGCGGGCAAACGTTCCGAAAAATTACATTAGAAAACCTGAAGTTGGCCGGCGGACAAACGAAAACCGCTTTCATAAGAGCCAAAATCGAAAGCCTTGGCCGCGCGATATTGAAAGCGACGGAAGCCAACAATGCAGAAAAAGTGGCGGAATTGAAGGCTGAACAACAGTCTTTGAAGGATCAGTTGCCTGAACTCGACAAAAAAGAGGCAAAGCTGTTCGAGCTTCAGGACAAATATCGTAAAGATCCAAAAACGTTTACCGATGACGATCAGAAAGAGTTGGATTCCTTACAGAAAGAGCTGGAAGGGGGCGGATATGTAGTGGACCTGGATTCTGCATCGTTGCAGGGAGTGGACGGTACAGTAAAGGCCGATGATGTTAAGTTAAAGGGAATACACGGTGAGGCCAGCTCTCAAGGGATGGGTTTCTCCATGCTCACCGATGCCAAAATGCTGGAGCAATTTGTGCAGTCCGGTCCCCCCACGGGTAAGGAGGGGATCAAGTCGATGAACGCAGACGCCAAGGCGAAATTGGAGCTTGGTGATGTTGAAGTGACCAAGTTGCAGGTGCAGCAGCCGATTATGGCGCTTGCGGATCTTGATAAACGAATCAAGGTTCTTAAAGAACTGATAGCCCGAGACAAGGCAAGCGAGGCGGAACGAGCAGAACAAGCCCGACTGTTGGTGTTGAGGCCAAAAATCGCCCGTTATGAAGAGCTGCAGGCGATCGGGTTGGTGCAACTTAACGACGACCAGAAAAAAGAATACCAGACGCTTGTTTCGTCGTTGAAAGCGGAATCGCTGCTGTCGGTCGATAAGTTAAGACTGGAAGGAGCAACCGTTGGTTCCACAATTAAAAGCGACCTGTCGGGGGCGTCGCTGGAGGTGGGCGCCAAGAAGTTGGATGCGTCCGGTATTCGCAAAGGAGGGCTGGAGGTTGGTTCGGTAGCCGCCGAAGATGTTGCGGTCGATGCTCAATTTGGCGGTTTGGGTAACCTCGTCGACCCGGAGTTGGCGTTAACCGGCGCCGGCGTGAAAGCGAAATCCCTAACCATCAACAACATAAAAGACGCCGACAGCGGTTTGGAGGTTAAGAGGATTCACGGCGAGCAACTGGGGCTTGGGTTGCAAGATGCCAACACCGACGCGTCGGCTACCGTTAAAGCGGGTCTGGTTGAAGTGGAGGGAATTAACTTAAAGGGCCGGGTCAAAGCACTGGAGTCGGAATTTGCCCGTTTGTCTGCGTTGGACGAAAAACAGTTGACGGCGGATAAAAAAGCTCGGCTTTCGGAAGTGAAGAAAGCGCTGACGCAATACCATACACTAAACGATCAAGTGGTTGCGGCGCAGGAGAAATGGGAAAAATCGAAGGGTACCGGGAAAGAAACGGCGGCACATCAAGAACTCGTGGCGGCACAAAAGGCGCTGGATTCGTGGAGCGAGGTTGCCGCTAAGATAACCGTGAAGAACGTAGACTTTGTGGTTTCGGGGCTTGGTGCTGTGAGTTCGCCGGATTATGACCCGAAAAAAGTGTTGGACAAAGGTATTCACATTGAAGGCAAAGGTGGGGACGACGGAAAAACGATCGTTGGGTCGGTTGATGTAGAAGGAGCACCTATTCCCGGTGGGAAAGTCGGCAAAACCGAATTGCGGAATCTGAGCGGTGCACTTGACGTTTCTTCGTCAAAAATTGCCTTTGATAACATTGGGTTGGAAAGTCTGCGGGTATCTGGTTTGCGGTATGCAGGAGGGGGAACGTCGCTGTCAGTGGTGGGGAGTGCAGGTCTGTCTGGGTTAAAAATCAGCGGTGACGTAACGCTAAAAGATGTGGTGAATCCCGAGACCAAAGAAACCGAAAAAGCGTTGGATCAGGCCAATATTCGTTCCTTTGAGATCGCCGAATTGTCCGGAAGCGGCATTTCGTTTGGGATGGCCGAAAAAGGAATTCAGGTCGACTTACCCAAGGGGCATTTGCGAGGGATTTGGGCAAAAGACATCGTAGTGCAAATGCCGCAGAAACCCGGCGGTGATGTTAAGTTTACCGGCAGTGCCGGTGTGAAAATGCTCAATCTGCCGGAAGTTCAGGCTCGTATGGGGGATGCGCTGAAAGTCCGTGGCAGTTTGTCTGCGTCAAACCTCGGATTCGCGCAAGCTGACGATGGAAAACGTACGATCGACGTTGGGAATTTGGATGCGCACGGAATCGTAACCGCCGCCGGCGGTACGAGTTTTAAGGTTGATGTTACAGGACTAAAAGGAAAGGTAGTCCAGAAAGGCGATGAAACGTTATTGAGTGGAATCCGACTCAAAGACTTTTCGGTTTCCAACCTCCACTACGCGGGTGGGGGCAAAGCTTTGCACGTCAACAAGTCGGCGAGCCTCAAGGAAGTGACTCTCGACGCGCGAGTTAAAACAAAGACGACTGGCGACGGGCCGAAGAAAAAAACCGAATTGGAATCGTGCGTTATTGAGCGCCTGATCGTACAAAACATTGATGTTGAAGACCTTCAGGCAAACATCGACGCCGTCAAAGAAGACAAAACGAAAGGAATTGAAGGCAGCGAGGCAAAAGAAATTCGCCTTCCCAAAGCCAGTATTGTCGGATTGAAAGTGACCGATCTGGACGTGATGCAGCAAACCGGAAATATCCATGTGGAGTCTGCTGATGTAACCGGTCTGTATGCCGCGGTCGGCGAAAAAGGCAAAGAGAGTCTGCAAGCAACCGCAACCATCAACAGCAAGGGTTTGGATTTCACTCTGCTCGGTCCAAATCACCAGGTCATCGATTTTGGTACTACGTCGATTGCGGGGACCATGAAGTCCGGTGGCGTAGACGTTGGGTTTGACGCGAAATCGTTACAAGGAAAAGCCGAACTGACCGAAAATGGGGCTGTTTTAACCAACGTGTCGTTGGGTAGCTTGACCATGCCACATGCGTCGTATGCCTCCGCTGGGATGTCGGTTCGTTTACCGAAGGGTGGAGTGATTAGCGATATTACCCTGGACCGGGCGGAAGTTTCTTACGAGACGGTGCCGCCCACCGCAAAAGGTGCGAAACCGACACGGAAACTCAAATCGGTTGTGGTTAAAGAGTTTCATATCAAACAACTGACCACCGGATCGGTTTCGTATACAGGAATATCAACGTCAAAGAACGCAGACGGTGATGAAGTCAAAACTGTTATGGCCATTGACTTCCGAAACGCGACTATCAAGGACTTCTTCCTGCACGGGTTGAACATGGACCTTGCGGCGGGAAAGACCGTTGTCGATACGGAAATCAAGGATGTCAGCTTAAAGGGACTTAACGCGCACATCATCAAAATGGCAAGCAATTCCCGGGTGGACTCAACTCGGATCCTGGGAGACGTGTTTGCTTCGGACCTGAGCGCTAAGATTACCGCTACGGAGATGAAGAAAAGCGGCGCTCCATGGACCCAACTCGTTGGCGAAGCAAAAATCGGAAGTGCCGGAATGACCGACTTTTCGGTCGAAAAAGGCAACCACAAGGTGCTGAGTGGTGATAAGGTCGAAATCGGTGCCGAAACCAGGTTTCTGGACGACGGTAGAACCATTGTCGATGTGAATTCAGCGACTGCCAAAGGTTTAAAGATCCCGCTGGGGAAAGCGAATTTGTCGTTGGCCGAATTGAAAGCCAAAGGGGCTCATGTTGAACTGGATGCCAATATGAATCCAACGTGGGCAATCATTCCGGAACTGACGATTGGGAACGGTAAATCGGGTCTGCCTGCGTTAAGTTATGTTGATCCGGCGGGCGTTACCGTCAGTGTCAATAAAGGAACGGTCAAAAACGTTGCAGTCGACTGGAAAGAAGGAAAAATCTCCAACGTAAAAGTCGGCACTGTCGAAGTGGAAGGTGGCAGTTACGATATCGATCCAAAGTCGTTGTCCGGCAAAAAATCCGGGGATCAGGCAAAAGCAGCGGACTCCGCCGGCACTCCGGCTCCCGACATGGATTTTCTGACCGGTGTGAACGGGTCAGTAACTGTCCAATTTTATTGGTGGTATCGTACACCGGTATTTGGCAAAGTGCCACGTTTGTGGGGTGGTGAAGATCGTGGGCTTCACAAAACCGAGTCGGTGACGATGACCATTACAAAGGGCAAATTTGATGCCAAGAACTTTGAGGATCAGTTTGGTACCGCCGTAGACTGGTTCGCGATTGACTTCGAACAGAAAGGAAACACGATCGGCCTGGAAATCGGCTCGGATACGGTGTGGACCAAGGTGGATCCGGCCACGGCGCGCGAATTTGACAAACACGGAAACCTGCCTCTCAAAGACTTCGTTGAACTCGTCAAAAAATACGCCGAAGTTGTGTCGAACAAACCCGCAGATACGGATCCATCGTTATATCTGCCCATGAGCAATGTGTCGCTGAACGCCGATTTGACAGTCGATCCCAATACCGAGATCAAGTTCCCCGGCGTCGGCAAAGTGACTGTGGGCAAACCGGCAAGCGGTAAGAACACAATTAAGTTAACGGGTTCTCCGGGGTCGGCGCTGGAACTCAATCTGGCGACGTTTGCATTACAAGGTATTGATTGGAAAACGGCCAACATGGCATTGAAAACAGGCAAAATAGATATCAACGAGTTGAAAGCAAAATATGACATGGCGACGGGACGAATCAGCGGCTCCTTGAAGAAAGGAACGATCAACGATATTTCCGTGACGTTTTGAAAAACCTCTGTGGCTGTGAAAGTTCTTCCGGTGATTTCCGGATTTTGTCGTTGTGGTGGTGATGCAGTCGGTCGACTTGGAACCCCTCTTGGGGGTGGTGTTACTCGTCGTGGTCGCGGTGTTGGTCGGTCTTATAACCGCAAACGGTTTTCGCTGGGCTCGTTGTAGTCAAGAGCTTGTACGCAAACGTTATAAAAGCAAATTCTTTCGTTATCTTATCATTCTTATACTGATTACGATTACCTATTTTGGCTATGCCGTTGCAGATTTTCGGAGTGCGTTCGGGCCGGCACTAAAAGGGGAAAACTCCCGATCCGACGTCTTACAAGCGGATGTAAACAACGGATGATGTGCCAACGATGAGCCGTGGTTCTTTTTTGGAGGGTAAAACAATGTGGTTGCGGATCCACCGGCTTTTAGTGGGAGTTTTGGTTTTGAGTGCCTGGCTGGGGTCGGCGATGGCCGATGAGCCGTTGACCTCGCAGTTTCCAGAAGGAAAATGGAAATGTGGTATGGGATCCTACGGTTTGCGCGAATGTTTCATCACCCACGACGAAGGAAAAGTGATGTTGGATATTCCGGACGGAGTGGGACATCGAATGCCGCTGAAAGGGCAACTGTTGGGCACTGATACCGACGGTGAAGTCGTTTTTGACGGTGTCCTATCTGGAAAATACGTGGATTTTGACTCGGATTGCGCGACGGAAAAAACCACCGACCCCAAATCCTGTCTGGAACTACACGAGAAAGCGCGCAGGCAGTCGATGCGCCTGGTGTTTCAGCGTAAGAAAGATGGCTCCTGGCGCGGAACCTTGCCGTTTTTTATCGTGCGCGGCAAGTGGAACGGAATGATCGCCGAAGGTTGGTACCGACATGGCGCGACCGAACCATTGCGTCTCGTTCCGAAAAAAAACGAATAGGTGTGTGGCATTAAATGATGGTTTCCATGCTCCGGCAGTCTTTTGCCGCCTCGCCCCCCAAAAGCCCTGCGCCATATTCCCAATATTCCTCGATCAGGTCCCGGACCATCCGACTCACAATCGACCCGACCAGGAACACTTCCTTATTTCCGCTGACTTTCTTAGTGGTCGTTTTTTGGTGTTACGCCTTGGCGTATTCGCAAAAGACGGTCGTCTTTTTGGATTGCACCCAAGCGCATTGGTCACGGACGGTCGTCTTTGGGCGTTGTACCCAATGGGATTAGGAAAAGACGACCGCCTTTTGGCAATGCACCCGGTCGCATTCGCAAAAAAACGGTCGTCTTTTGCGACTACGCCTGGGCGTAATGAACAAAAGTGGTCGTCCTGTCTAACTCACGTTGGGTGTACTGACAAAAAGTGTCATGAAAACGGTTTTGCCCGCATTTCTCATCGGACTTCGCAGCGAGAGCGCCGAAATGCCTGCGGGATGTCGATGAGAAAAACAGGCTGGCGGGCCGATCGAATGTCACTTGTTAGATCCCTGACGTTGTGAAAAGATGGGGACGTGACGTGAGGCCAAGGAGTACCGATGCGAAGAGACCACAGGTGGCTGGTAATATCGCTGTTCGCCGTTCTGAGTTGGCTGGGCTGGCCGAGCAGGTTGTTTGCCGTGTGCGTGGACCCGCCGGGAGACGTCACCGCCGACGGCGTGACCTCGGCCGTGGACATCCAATGCGCTATCTTGGCAGTGCTCGCGGCAGCGGAAGGTTCCGGGTCTCCGATGCCGGAGTGCGCGCAGGGGGACTTGCACCGTGTCGATGCGTCCTGCGATGCGTCCGTCGGCGTAACGGACGTTCTGGTCGCCATCACGTATGCGCTGGGCGCTCCGCTCGGTACCGCGATCGACGCCGACCAGGATGGGTGCCCGGACGCCTGCGTCCCCGCGAACTGCTGTCTTTGGACCGACTATCTCCTCCCTTTTGACCCATCCTTTTGCGTGCAATTCGGGGGGGTCCCCCAACCCGCATCCGTTTGCGAAGTGATCTGCTGCCTCGAGTTCGACTATGACACGTTTCTATATACGGGAGAGGTGATGCCCTTTGAGGACTGCCCTCCGGCCATGATCGGTAATCCGCCCCCGCCCATTCCGAGTTGCGAGCCCGTGTGCTGCAAAGTCGGCATTGACCACTACGTGGTGCCCGCGGCCGGGTGTCCACTGCAAAATGGAACCGTAGTCGGTCCGGCTGACGGCTGCGGTGACCCAGTGCCGCTCGATGGGTGCTGCCTTCTTGCCAACGGCAAACTCGTCGAGGCTGACTTGGGGACGTGCACCTCGTTGGGAGGCGTCGCCCAGACCCTTGAGGTGTGCGAGTCGATGTGCTGTATCCTCGTCGCGGATGCCCCGTATACCTACATCGCGCAGACCCACGTGGTATCGCTTCAAAAATGCCAGGATTTGGCGGAGGCTCCCTGGGACTACTTCGTGCCCAAAACGACGCTCCCCCTGGTCAAGTCGCAGTGTGAGCCCGCATGTTGCATCACCAACCAGCCGAGCGCCGAATCCTACACGATGCCCGCGGCCGCGTGCGCGACACTATTCGGTACAACCATCGCTCCGCTGGAGGTGTGTACATCCGGGCAGGTCTGCTGCAACTACAGCCAGTTCAGCGTCGTTGTTTCTGGGCCGCAATGCTACAGCGGCCGCGGCGCGTTTTACCCCGTCGAACAGTGTGTGCCCGTTTGCTGCAAGGTCGGGGACTCCCCCCAATTGCCCTCATTCCCCACCGAAGAGGCTACGTGCCTGGGCTTGGGAGGCAGCGCGATTGGCCCAGCCAGCCCCTGTCCCTAACATGTCAATGGTTATTCAAGAGATGGCTTAAACGCGGCCTGTTTTCCAAAAAGGTGCCGCCCACCCCAAAAAAGTGCCCCCAAAAGATGCCTGCCAAAAAAGGTGCCTACCACCCTTGCGGCCTTTGGCGAGTTCCCCTGGGGGAACTGTGAACAGCTCTCGCAAAGACACGAGCTTGAAATTCCCGTGGTCCGTGCAATATGCTACTCAACCAGCATCGTATCCACGGTTTTTGTTTTAATCT
>JABWCM010000088.1 GCA_013360285.1 Myxococcales bacterium | reverse complement strand
ACCGATATTTGTTCACCTGGACACTCGTGTGGAGCATCGGGACCAGACTCTGGTTGAGCTTGCAAAACGAATGGGCGACAAAGCCCGGAAGTTGGGAAAAGTAATCCGAATTTATCCAATGAATGCCGCTGACCGAAAAACCATTCATACGGCGGTTGCCGAGCTGGAAGGAGTACGTTCCGAATCCGAGGGAAGCGGCGCGTTCAGACGTCTGTTGATTATCCCGACGTCCACCGAACTACCGCCCAATTAATTTAATGTCCGTGTTGATCACTTATCGGTTGCGGCAACAACGAAATCCTATGTCTGTTTTCTGAACCGTCGGACCTTGTTCCATATTGACGGCAAACACCCCCGCACACGACGCGTCTTCAAAACTTCCGCCTCGAACCATAGCCGCGGGCATTCCCTTTCCCCACGTAAGCGTCCCCCCATCATTTGAACGAACAACAAAGCTGTCGACGTTCAGGATTGCGTCTTTTCCGTCCCCATAAGTCGGTGGCCAAACTGAGGCATTCACTTGGTTTTCTTCCGTTGCCCACGCCGCACCAGCAACTTTCCAATCCGCCACCCATTCAGCCACATTTCCAACCGCGTTGACGACACCAACACGGCTGACGCAGCCAGGGGTTTCCTGTCCGGACTTGGGCGCCGACGAGCCACTCACATTGCATATCTTCGGATCGTCTGGAGTACCCGCAGCCGCAATTTGCCATTCGGCGTTGGTACAGAGGCGCTTTCCAACCGCTTGACACGCTTCCGATGCCTGAAACCAAGTGATATACCGTGACGGTTTTGCATCTGCCTTCGAGCAAGCATATGCAGCCACCATGGTTCCTTGTGCCGAGTCAACGAAGTTGTCTGGGTAGTTATCTTGCGCCACACCATAAGCACTGCCAGTACAATCCGGTTTGGAAAATACGGTGGCTTCGTATAGGTCAATACAAAAGTCTGCGACCGTTTGCATCCCGTCAGGACATGGCCGATTTTTGTAATGTTTGCGAACCGATGCCCGAATCGCTTTGTCAATCGCCGGTGACAAAGCGACATTGGCTTCCTGATAGGTAAGTTTGGACTGAGAACTACTTATATAATTATCGGTTAACGTACCTGACTTCTCGTAGAGCAAATCCGCTTCGGCCTTTGTCAGAAGGGATTCCACATCCGGAATATCCGACTTGACGGCAAATTTTTTGTATTGTGCTGCTTGCTCTTTCTTCACCAGCAGGGCATCCGCGTCTTTGACAGTTATCAACTTGTCCATTGGCGGCAACTTGTCCGTTGAGATGAAATTTGCGTCGGCGTACGCTTTCGTTACTCCTTGCGTAAGCGCCCGCTGCAGTTCTGAAGTCGTCAGCAGTGCGTCCATTTGTTCCGTCGTGGGTAGCCAAGCGAGTGGAAGAAACGCCATAGCGTCATCCACGCTCAAATATTTCGAAAATTCCTCAAAAAAAACATCCACTTCATTTCGTGTTGGATAATCCGATAAATCAACGTCCGCAGATACGTTTTTTCCGGGAGGACCTTGCAAAATTGCGAAATTACCCTCCATTTTCGCAGTAACCACCCCTAATCGGTCCGCCGACGGCTGCAAGTCCGACGTCGAATCCGCAGCACATCCGGCCCCCAAGCCAAATGGCGCCAAATACAGCGCGATCAACAGGAAGATCCAACCAGCCTGTTGGTATTGGAGTCGAATCGTGTCAATCGAAATCCGCAGAACACGCATTATGGAATCCTTCCGGGAAATCCGTTTTTTGTACTTACCGCCCCTCATCGTGACTCCGTCACTGGCCTGTTGCCTCAGGAAGGCATCATCTGCCAAATTCATCTCGGCTTACAGCCTTCGGCAGCAACGAAAACCTACTTTCCCGTCACTCTGAGGCGGCGCGATGGTCACATCAACTGCATGGGGACCAATCGCAGAAAGTTGCCCTACCGCCCCACCACGTACGATCACCGCCGGGTTGTTTGCCTTGTCGGAAGCAACGCCGTTGACGTTTTTGATACAGTCATCTGTATCTCCGACCGGTCCGCTCTTCCACACTGTGCTCCAGGGTGTTGCCGATTCCTGTTTGTTCGGCTCCAACAATTTGTACTGCTTGTCACCAGCCTGAATCCAGTCCGCAGTCAGCTCGGAAACGTTTCCGGCCATGTCGAACGCTCCAACGTGGCTTCTGCAATTGGATGCAATCTTGATAACCTGAGACTGCCCACCTAAGTAAACACAGTTGGCGGGATCCGTTCCCAACGCGGCAAGCTGCCATTCCGCGTTCGAACATAACCGTTTACCCGACGCCGCGCATGCTTGTTGTGCCTGAAAGTAAGTAATATAAGCAGACGGTCGATGACCCGGAACCGAACAGGCATATCTAATTTTTGTCCAGTTTCCAGTATCCGGAAAGTCGTCGCCATAGTCGTCTTTGGTGTCACCAAATAGAGTTGCTTTGTCATTGGTAACAATCTGGTCGCAAGGAACGTCCCAGACGGTCGCCTCATACTTGTCAACACAGGTAGACTGCGCCCGGACTTCGTTGTCGTCACAAACCGGTGAAGCCAGTTCTTCCGCGACAATCGCCGCTACCGCTCCCGCAAGCGCCGATGGGAGCGGCTTCGACATGTCCACAAACGTCGCATCCGCTTCGGTCTTAGTAAGATAAGCTGCCAACTCGTCTTCCGTCACATAAAGAGCTGAAAACACTTCCTTCGAAACACTATTCTGAAGCGGGACCAGATCCTCGTCATAGACGAGATCGTCTTGTTTTGGAATTTCCGATACGGTAGCGTACTTTTGTGAGGCCAAAGACGCTGTTAAATAACCTTGAAGTGTTGGAACACCACCCGACTTTACATAGCCCTGATCCAACTCGGCTTTTGTCAGGTAGTCGGACGTTGCCTCCGCAAACGCTGTCGCTGCCACAACATCGCCAAGGTCAGGCACAGATTCCTTCGTCGCGTATCGCTGAGTAAAATTCTGCTTGGTAATCAATGTTGGCAAAGCACCAACCAGGGCATCGACGTCTTGGGTCGAATAAAACTGAGAGGGATCGGGACCAGTCCCAGGATCACCCGGCTCGCCCTGCAACACCAACACTTCGTCCGGATTCAGTGCTGCCGCAGCCAGTCCTAACCCAAAACCAACCACGCTAAGCCCACCTATGACCCAAACTACCCACCGTCGACTGTGAAACAGATACCTCAGCGACTTCGGCAACATCGGAATCCAACCTCCGCGGAATAAGCGAACGGAATGCGTCGCAGGTCAACATGGAACACACCCGCAGACGTGTTGTGATTAAACGAACCGCCGCGCACAGTTGGCGTCGGGTAGCCATAGTACCATTCGCCCTTGTCTAAAATCCGCCCTGCGCCACTCCAACCAACCACTTCTTGCGCAAGCGTCATGGTTCCCTGCGGCCAAAATTTCGGCGCCGACGCCTGAAATCCCACTGGTGGATCATGTCCTCCCGACATCCAGTCCGAAGTCCATTCGGACAGGTTTCCCACCATGTGAAACGCGCCACTGTTTGCCACACATTCGTCGCTTTCACCGGTGACCGGCCCACCGCCAGCCACCATACAAATCGGCGCTTTCGTTTCGGGATCCTCAAGCACATCCGGGGTTCCTGCTGCCGCTACCTGCCACTCTTCATTTGTGCACAGCCACGCTCCGCTATCGGCACAGATCCGCATCGCCTGGTACCAAGTAAGATAAGCAGAGGGTTTTCCCGCACTTGTCGAGCAAGCCACTAACTTAGCAGACTCAATAGGATAGGTTCCATCAGGAGCCAACGCACCGTATCCGTCTAACTGTTGCCCGTAAATTTTGGTTGGGTTGTTGTTGCAATCCCCCGCGTCTACAACCCGCGCTTCGTGCCGATCAATGCACACGGAGCTTCCACCACGAATCGGCACTGTTCCAGATGGACAAGCTTTTTGGGCAAGTGAGGCAGACACGAGAACTGCTATCTGCGCATCCAATTCCGGAGGCAGCGTTTGGATGTTTTTTGGCAGAAACTTCCCCATTTCCGTTTTGTTATAGTAACCCAAAGCGAGCTGTCCCAATTTAACGCCTTGGGTTTGCGCGTAGGCCTTCGTCACGTAGCTATCGGCTTTGGGCAACGTATCTTTTTCGATCGCATCGGTCGTAATTGGAAGGTCCGCCACCAGGGCATATTTTTTCGTCGCACTTTCGAACGATAGATAACCTTCTGGGTCCGGCAACTCCGTAATGGAAGCATATTCCGTCTCCGCCGCCGCGAGAGTCGCAAGGCCAGCAGCTTGATCGTCGGTCGCAAGTGTTGACAAATCAGGCAGCGCTGTTCGTAACGCATAATTCTGATTGGCTTCTGCAATCGTGATCAGCGTTTCAGGCTCCGGAACCAGCGAATTCAGTTGTTCCCACGTGTACACGTTTGCCAAAACCGCGATCCCATCGTCCCCCGCTACTCCTCGTAGTATCGTCAGGCTCTGCTGTATTTCGCCATGACCCGTGGTGATGACAAGTGTATACGGACCAGGAACCAGCTTCACCGGAAGGCCTACGACAATATGCTCGTCGCTATATTCGTGGCGATCCAGCGAGTCAAAATCGGGTGTCCCTTGTACGCCACGCAACGCAACGGTCGGATTTTCACCAAACCGTTGTCCGTTCAAAATCAGAGCATTTCGAAAATAAATCACGCCGTCTGAGGGCGGAAACACACTATTACCTTCAATGGACTCCAGTAAGGGTGAAAGATTTCCCGAAGCATCACCCAGATTCGAGATTTTCGGATCATACTCGGGAAAACACCCCATCCAGACGCTGGCTATTGCCACAAATCCCAAATAGGGGGTCCAGTTAACAGAAGAGTGATTTCGCAACTCCAATCCGCGCTTTGTCACCCTCATCGAAAACTCCACTCATATTGCAGCATTCCCCCGTTTTGAATCGGAGTCGCGCTCACCCCCAACACCGACCCGGAAGGGGATTGCGATTCCTGATCCAGCAGTATCATGGTCAAACCAGCTATCGCTGCAGCCCCGCCAACTCCAAATCCCACCAAAGATCCAATCCACTGGCCTTTCGCATCGTCATAAACACTTTTATCGGCCTGTTCATTGGCGTTATCGACTTTATTTAGCGCCAAAGCGTACAAAATCCCTCCGGCAATTGCCGCACCTGCACCTACTCCCACGAGCGTCCAGCCGGTGTGCGCCTGAGTCCAGCGATCATCCGGCCCATCCGATACACGAACACTCGATTCAAACCGCGCCGCAGCATCTGGAGCCAATGTTACATGCAAAGAGGTCGTTTTTCCATCAAGAATCTGAACTTCGTCCTCAAATTCAACAAATCCGGGTGCGGTGACTCGAATCGCATGCGTTCCGGGGCCGATCATTTGCGCAACAATCGGTACGGTTCCTATCGGTTTCCCCGACAGATTTACCTCGGCATTCGCAATGTTGCAGGTTACTTCTAATTGCCCCAACGGCGCGCGCGCCGGAGTCGCTGTATCCGAAAGTTCGACGGTCCGACGATATGCAACCGCGGGTTCCAACTGGACATCCACCGACCGGTCAGCCCAACCTTGGGCCGACACCACCATCCGATATTTTCCGGGTTGCACCCAAATTTCGCGCTCCTCGGACTCAATGACAGCCGGAAATTCCGCGAACAAAGAAACGGCTTGACCATCGGCAGTAAGTTCGTACAAAGACACCTGAGCGTTCGGTGGCCGGATAACCAGCGCCATCATTGTGCCCATCGCTCGAAGTTTGTCCCGGCATTGCTCCAAGAAAAAGTCGGCCTTAAATATGTCCTCGCTCATTTCCTTGTGTATCGCTTCGGCTTCGGGATTTGCCCGGAGGTTGTCCAATCCGCCATATTTGTCGATCAAAGCATCCCGTTCTGATTTTTTTGCAACGTTGTAACTTAGCAGCAACTGCAAGGCATCCTGGAATTCTCCGTATGCGTAGTAACTTAGCGCGAGATTTCTCAAGACATCTGGGTGCGGAAAAAGTAAATATGCCTTGCGATAGGCCTCAGCGGATTGTTCATGTAGCTTTTGAGCACTCAGTTCAATTCCTTCTTTGTTGAGTCGACGTGCCTCTTCAACCTGATGATGCGGCAACTCAGCCGCACGCAGATGTGCGGTTGGACGCGGAAGTGTGTACACACCCTGAGCAATGGCTTCCGAACCCCAAAACAGCGTCGCAAGTCCGGCTATACTGAGGCACGACGTCAAGGACACAAAAATCCACCGCGCCTGAAACGCAACACGACACCTCAGGTACTCAAAGTATTGGCCGGCTTTATTTACGCGGTTCCCCTCGACAGAAATCGCTGTTTCGGGTGCAAAACGCCATATGTCGTTTGTCACCAGTTGTTGGAAAAACATGCGGGGTAGTAACATAAGCAGCTCACTTTACGTGATATACCACTAAAAGGTCTTAAAATCGGACTGTTCCACCGTTTGGCTTTTGGGCCCCGGCTTCGATACATCACGAATCGGCGATTTAGGCGTGTCGGAATTCGACTTGGTGTCTGCCGGATTTGCCGAAGCGAGTTCCGAGCGAGACTTTTTGGCATTTTTTTCGGCTTTTTTGCTGTTCGAAGATTTGGTTCGGGTGGACGACGCCGTGTCGCTATTTTCCTGCGACCGTTGCCCACCAGACACTGTCTCAGATGCTGACGCTGCCGGTTGACCAGCGGAATCCGGCGACGGACTATTTACGCCTATTTCTGTCGGTTGCTCAACAGTACGAGGCGGCTCTTTCCGACCGGAATCCCCCAACAACTCCGCTCCGGATACAGGCCCGCCCACACCAATAGAACCGGAATCGACAACGGGCACGGCCGGTGCACCCGCCGCCTGCATGACAGCAACCTGCTGCGAGTCCACAGGTCTTGCTGACTCAACCACCCGTGCCGACGCCACTTCGGGCGGCCTGCGAAACCTTTTTTCTTCTGCACCGGACGGCGTCTCAGGTTGCGCCGGCAACGGACGCATCGTCGGAATTGTGGGCGGTTGTACCGTTGTCTCCGCTACCACTTTGTCGGTTTTCGGCAGAGAAAAACTGGAATCCGCCGAAGGCGGCAATTGCGAACTGTTCCGACTATTGCTCGGAAGCTGCCAGAGCCACAACACGATCGCAACTCCACAGAACCCCGATAATATCACAACCGACACCACAAATGGCATGGATACGCCTTTGTGTTCTTTTTTTCGCTGTGGCATCGGGCGCGGCGCAGAAGGATTGGAATCCTCCAACATCGCTTGATAAGACTGCTCCTCTCGTTGCAGCACCGCCGGATGGGTGCGTCCAGGGATGGGTGTCGAACCAGGTCGATGCGTGGCGGGCAATGCATTGGATGGCGTCGGCAGAGGACTGTAAGCCCCCTGACGAACCAGGTCCGTGTCGATATCGGGCTGTCGCCCCCAATGAGTCGCCAGAGAACGGTCCTCACCTATCGCTCCCACTCCCAAAGGAGGGCTCCCATTCCCGAACGCCGCGTCTACCCGGAAAACACTGGCTGGTTTGGAGTCAAAAATGTCGTTCGATAAAATCGATGATGCCCGAGCTGCACCGGCCACTTTTGTTCCATCAGCAGGCGTAACCGGCTTGGGAGGCTCGTCAATATAATCCTCAAATCCTGGCTCGTCATCATCGGCAAAATCGATAGCATTCGCATCCAACGCAAAAACCGACGACGCCGGCTCATCGAACGGACCAAACCGGCCTATACCGTCCGTCTTTGTACGCGAGCCTCGGGTAGGTGCGTCCGCACCCAATTCATCGACCAATTCCGCTTCTTCAACCGGCTGCGGAGGCGGCGTGAATCGCAGGCCCGGCGCCGGCGGCAACAGCTCGTCATGTGGACCGGCAATCAACATCGCCTCTGCCACATCGTTATCAGGGGGCACCGGCGGAACATATTTGTCGAATGGTCCAAATTCAGACGCAAAGCCCATGCTGGCTACTACGTCCGCCTGCTGAAGCGCATCCCGCGATTCCAAGGCCTCCTCTAACATCATGCATACGTCAAGCATCCGCGGAGGGCGACGCTCGCGATCAGTCGCGATCAGTTGCATGATCACGTCTTCAAGGCGTGAATACACCGTAATGTTGGGGTTTTTTTCCGAGGGCCGTACAGGCTGAACGTTGCAAACGAGTTCTTTGAGGCGATTCTTGTCGGTTTCGGTATAGGGCAATGTGGCCGCGACCATTTCGTACAACATGACACCCAGCGAGTAGATGTCAGTCCTTTCATCCACTGTCTGACCGTCCCATTGCTCGGGACTCATATATCCAACGATTCCCAACGGACGGACCGCAGTCTGCGACGCGACAGCGTCTCCTGTAACCCGAGCGTGACCAACCATTCCAAAGTCGATTATCTTAACGATATCCAACCCCGCCTGGTCCCGATAAATCATGATTGCATGTGGATGAAGATTCTGGTGCACAAACTTATGGTCGTGCGCTTCGGCCAACGCTGCGGCGATTTGCGCAGCGATGCGAACAGCTCTATCACCTGCCAGGGGACCATCGGCTTCGATCACCTGGCCCAGATTAGGTCCATTGACGTGTTCGTAAACGTAATAGGGGCGCCCATCCTCCAATTCCCCGCGCGCAAACACCCTCGGAAAACGTGGGTCCGACAGCGCGACATAAGTTTCCGCCTCCCGTATGATGCGGTCACGAGGGTATCTATAGCCGTCTGCATCCAAAAGCAGGGCTTTGACCGCAACAGATGTGTTCAATTCCAGATCACGCGCTCTAAACACGAGAGAATGAGCGTTTCCACCGATTTGTTCTTCGACAAGATACCGTTCTCGAAGCGTATCGCCCACCAACGAATGCAACAAGAGGTAACCCTGATGCGTCGGACAATGGCGCTCGTGCGGACCGAATATTGTCTTGCATGTACGGCAGACTTTCTGCACGGTATTCCCCGGATTCAGTTTCGACACGGTCCACCTTATTTGGGAATGCAAGGTCGAAGCCGTGTTTCTTTGCACTATGAAAGGCAAGCGGCGCTGTGTCAACAATTTGACAAACATGTGCCGCGACGTATGACCACCCCGGACACAGCGCGGTGGCACTTCTCACCAACACATCGGATTGAGGTCGCGATTGATCTAAGTTAGCGCAGCGGTCGGTCCCGGTCCAATAAAATATCGGGAATATGCCGCGCGCCCACAAGTTTGTGAGAGATTCGGGCTAGTTTATCCATTTCCACTGACCCCTTCGCCCCAAGCACACCACTTGAAAGCCGGTTTCCAACACGCCAGACTGCAAGTGGGTTTATCGCCGGTGCGCCGACATACGAACCAGCGAGACAATTCGTGTATCTATTGTGTAATTATTGCTACATTATCACACAACATCTAACGGAGCTTGAACATGCATGGCCGTTGCACTTATTTCCGACACCCAGCTTGTCTTTTGTTTGTCGCGGTTCTTATCGGCGGCTGCGGCGACGGCAACGGCGCCGCATCGAATCAAGTAGACACCGCCGGTCAAAACGACTCGCAAGCAGGATGTACGACTGATTCTGAGTGTCAATCTCCTTTGGTATGTGACCAAAATAACGGCTTATGTGTGCATTGCATTCCGAATTCGACCCGGTGTGAACAAAACGTTTTGGTCACCTGTAACGCCGCCGGAGACGCCTTTTTACCGACTTCCGACTGCGACGACGGTAACCCTTGCACTACTGGAGACGGGTGCACGGATGGTGCTTGCAACACACCTATACCCACAACCTGTAACGACGGCGACGAATGCACAACGGACCAATGTTCCGGTGCGGACGGGACCTGCCTTCACATCCCAAACGGCTCCCCTGGCTGCTGCGGAACCGACACAGACTGCGATGACGGCCTGGAATGCACTACTGACACTTGCGAAACCACAACCGGTTCCTGCACCAACACCGGGGGTCCATGCACACAAATGATCGCGGAATGGGGAAAAAAAGGAGAAGATGTCGGAGAAATCAAAGATCCACGCGGTATCGTGGTTCTTTCAAGCGGAGAAGTGCTCATTTTGGATGCCTTTACCAACCGAATTTCCGTATTTAGCCCTCAGGGAGAATTTTTGCGGCTATTTGGCGAAACATCAACCGGACCCGGAGCCCTTAACCACCCAAGCGGCATGGCCGCTTTCGCAGACGACAGGGTTGTTGTTGGCGACGCCGCAAACAACCGTGTCGTCGTTTTTCAAAAAGACGGCACTTTTGAACGAGCCCTGGATGGAAAACCAGGCGATGGAACAGCGTTGGACAGCCCCACTGCAATTGCCGTTGACCTTGACGGAGAATCGATTTGGGTATCGGATACCAACCACAACCTGATCGTGAAACTGGCGATGGACGACACGATCCTGGCGTCACTCGGCGGCAAAGGCGATTCTCCCGGCAAATTTCGATCGCCACGTGGCATATGGGCACGGGAACCTGGTAAATTAATTGTCTCGGATTCGAAGTTAAACCGGGTGACCATTCTGGATTCCTCGACAGGTGAACCCATCGGCCTATTCGGCGAAGAAGGCGCTCTTCCAGGTCAACTATATCTTCCGTCAGAGCTTTTTGTAACCACTGCCGGCGATCTCGGCGTGGCGGACACCGGCAATGGGAGAATCCAATTCTTCCAAATGTGCCTCCCCGTATGTGCCGAGGGCAGCGAGTGTGGCGACAACGGCTGCGGAGGCCAGTGCGGCGAATGTGCCGGTACCGACGCGACGTGTGATCAAGGCCAGTGTGCTGGCCCGATGTTAGGGGGAGTGGGATGCATCGCACAAACCGAGGAAATACCTCTATGCGACGACTGCCCCTGTGAAGAATGCGTCTGTGGCCTTGACGACTACTGCTGCACAACGGCGTGGGATGACCTGTGTGTCGGAGCGTGTGTTACCGGGTGCGGCGCCATTTGCGCACTGGGTGAGCCCGACCTGACGCCGTCGTTCTCGGTACAATCCAGCATCGGTGAACTGACATCACCATACGCGGTATACATCACACCGACTGGAGTTCTCTGGGTTACCGACAATATCTCCGGCAAAGTGCGTGCATACAAAGTGGTTCCGTAACCCACTTCGCTGCCGACCAACGACCAATAGGTAATCCGCAAGCCCGTGAGAGGGTCAGCGGAAATAGATAAGCGTCCCTGATCGGCCGCTTTTGGTCGATTTGTCCAGTCCTGTCCTTGCGGAATATTCCCGATATGACTCGGGATTTTTCCGGACGATCCGGCTCAAATTCGACTGGCCAATAATTCCCCTAAAAAACACCAGCCACCTAGGAACCATCGTCCGCTTGCGCGTTTCCAACCACATCGGTAGTTTGTTGCAATTGAGGGGTCACTTGAGAGTATTTGGAAAAGAATTGAACGCGTCACATCAACCCCGATTCTGAGCTGATTTGATTTCGAGAAGCCGAGTGACATCAGGAATGTTGCGCAGTGTTTTCGACGCGGACGCCGCCCGACGCTGATTACGGCGGAGTACGTAGCTGTTTTTTTGCAACCTCTTTGAGGATGTTCCATAAATGGGAAATCATCCCAAAAACGGCGATTTTTAGCTGCATTGGCAGCGGCACTCCTTGTGGAATATCGGGAATATTCCGCAAGGAGTGACGTTGCCAAGGCGGCAAAAAGCGCCCTTTTGGGGGATACTTCCGCTTTATGGAACACCCTCTTTGCGGCCAAGGAGCCCTAATGACCCGTTTTGCGCTGTTATTGTTCGTGATCGTAGCGCTTATCTTACCTCATCACGCCGCGGCCACCATTGTTTTGGACCAGTCGATTGAACAGTTGGCTGTCACTGCCACCTCGGTCGTCCATGGAACCGTGGTGTCCACCCGTTCAAGGCGAACCAACGGTCGATGGACAACACAAGTTCTGGTGACCGTCATTGAACGGGTCAAGTCCGATCCCGCCGAAATCACCCTGCTGCCGACTATCGGCTTTGTCCTACCGGGAGGGGGAGACGGTGAGTTGGCCCAAATCGTACCTGGAACTCCGCGCTTCACCATCGGCGAGGAAGTCGTGATCTTCTTATGGCGCGGCCCAGACAGTACCAACCGGCTTTTGGGTTTGTCCCAGGGCACATTCCGTGTCGACCGAAAAGGACCGGCCGCCGAGTCACCCGCGATTGCGGTGAGCGACCGGCGCCAGCTTTCGACCTTTCGTCATAAACCCGGGACTCTGCCAGACTCACCGACACCAATCCAAGAGGGCGTGGTGGTTGAACTTCCGTTGACAGAACTTCTGGGCCGAGTCCATACCGCAGTGAAATCGCTGGAGTCTAAATGAAATTCGCCATCATTGCGCTGGTTTGGTCGTTTCTGTGTGTACCAACCAGTGCCCTGGCCTACAAAGTGTATACAACGCTGACCAATGGGCAGCGTGCACCCTCCAGTTGCACCCTGGACCAACCGCGGAAACTCCGCTGGAACACTGGCGAAATCCCGTACGTTATTGAACCGGTTCCCACACAGGTTCTTTCCAATGGTGTTGCAACCGACGCAATCATTGACAGCTTTCAAGAATGGGAAGCATATAGCGAGTGCAACGTACCCACGCTAAAATTTAACGGTGTAAAACAAAACCTGGCCGTCGAATATAACGAAATTGACCCAGAGTCTAACGAAAACACCCTGATCTGGGTTACGTCGATCAACGAGTGGGGACACTCCCCAGGTATTTTAGCACTGACCACACTCACTTACAGTCGTTGCACCGGAATCATCGTTGACGCCGACATCGAGGTAAATTTAGCGCAATTCGACTTCTCCGCGGCCCAGACTCCGCCACCACACATGACCGACATTCAGAACACAATCACACATGAAGTCGGTCATTTTCTCGGACTTGATCACTCGGGAGTTGCATCAGCGACGATGTTTGCAAACGCACCGGATGCCGAAACCCAAAAGCGGGATCTTGAGGACGACGACATAGCCGGCTTATGCTGCCTCTATGGCACGGGCTCGCCGTCGGTGGTCAAATCCCCGGAAATGGTGTGCGAAGGTGCCCCGCCTCAATCCGAAGATCCTGTAATGAATAATGATGATGATTCCGGAACCGGTTGTCACACGTCCAGAAATCCCGCCCCTTTTTCGTGGCCTGCTGTAGGTGTAACGGTCGGTTTGGTAATGCTGTGGGTTGCGCAACAGACGAGAAAAGCCCACCGCAGCGCCCCAAAGTGTCTTTTATTTTTGAGCAAACCGCACATCCAGCCACGCGATAATGTCTGAAATAACTGTTTCTCGTTCAATCTCGTTCAATATTTCATGATAAAGACCTTTATAGCCCACAAATTGTTTGTCTTCGCTTCCAAGTCGCTCAAATAACTGCCGCGCAGCTACGGGATCGGTGACTCTGTCCGACTCCCCCTGAAGCACAAGAATGGGCACATACACACGCTGTGCCCCCTTCAATAACTTTTGTTGTGCGGCCAGTGCCTCCGTATACCAACGCGCTGTCACATTTTTGTTCACAAGCGGGTCGGACTCATAACGCGCCACAACAGCCGGATCGTGCGACAGATCGGCGGCCGGTATATTGGCCGGCAGGGCCAATGTCGGCCACACTGAAGACATCGCTTTACCAACAAGTTTTTTGATCCCGCTTGCTTCAACGGCAAACCGCATGGCTGGCGCGCTCAAAACCGCTGCAGCCAACTCGTTCCCCTGGGTCATACAGTATGACCCAACAATCAACCCACCTTGGCTGTGACCCAACAACACCACTGGTATCGAATTTTTGCCGGACGCCCCCTTCGTAAGCTTCAAAACCGCAGACAAATCGTCGAAATATTCCGAAAAAGAGCGAATAAACGACCTTCTCCCTCCAGACTGACCATGGCCTCTTGGATCATATCCCCAAACACGATATCCCGCGGCAGATAATGCTTTTAGCACGTGATGATAACGCCCTATGTGCTCACCAAACCCGGGAGTAACCACAACACTGGCCTTCGGCGGCCCCTCGGCATTGATTCTTTCGACATAAATCCGAGTGTTGTCTGAACTGTGTGTATGCTGAAATTCAATTGGCAATGTCATGCTCATCTCTCCTTACAATGCGCCAGATACTGCACCAAATGTCTCTTGTTGTAACCTGGTTATGACAGCTAGGGTTTCCTGGAACCATTGACAGCCACTCAGGCCTCTGATTAGGTCCACCACGCTCCCAGGCGTTGTCCAGAGGTATTGCACCGTGATTTCTCTCCTCCGCATCTGTGACCTGGCCATTATTGATGAGTTGGAAATCGAACTTCATCCCGGCCTTAACATTTTGACCGGGGAAACCGGAGCCGGAAAGTCGATTATTGTCGGGGCATTGGATCTATTACTCGGCGCCCGCGCATCCAACGACGTCATCCGTACCGGAGCCGAGTCAGCCACTGTTGAGGGGGTATTTTCCATACGCCATTTGGAAACACTTGCTATCTTACAGGATCAAGCTATCGCCGATCCTGACGATGTTTCCACGGTAGTTGTCCGTCGTGTAATTGCCCGTAATGGAAAGAACCGCATCTTTATCAACGGCAATCTTGTTACAGCAACAACACTTCGCGATGTCACCTCGCGGCTCGTGGACATGTCCAGCCAACATGCACAATACGCGTTACTGGACTCTTCCACTCATCTCGATATGGTCGATCGATTTGGAGGCTGCTGGGGGGACCGGGAGGCCTTCGGTGGCTATTTTGCCACATACCGACGTCTGCAGGACGAACTCGCGGCGCTACACAAAGCAGAACAACAACGAGCAGAACGTGAAGACTTTTTGCGGTTTCAGCACGACGAAATCATCGCCGCTAAGTTAAAGACAGGAGAAGAGGAGGAACTGGAGGCGGATCTGGTCAAACTGCGTAATCTTGAACGTCTTCGATCCGGTACGAGCGCGGTCGTTGGGGCGTTGGACGCAGAACGGCAGAGCGCAGTGGAACGTTTGGCGTTTGCCGAACATCGGCTGCGGGATCTTGCCGCTTTTGACGAGTCTTTACTTCCGCTCCTTTCACGATTGGAATCTGCCCGCATTGACATCAGCGACATTGCATTTGAACTTAGCAAATACAACGCCACGTTGGACATGGATCCGAGGCAACTTGACACCGCCGAAGAACGGTTGGCTCTCATCCGAAAACTAAAAAGAAAATATGGCGCAACCGTTGCCGAAATCATCGAAAAAGGCCGGTCCATCGCCGACGAACTGGAGCGATTCGGAACAGCAGAGACCAAAATTGCGTCATTGGAAAAGGAAATCGGCGTTTTGTATCACGAATTGACTCAGCGAGCTTCGCAGCTTTCGTCCATTCGTCGTCAATGTTCTGATCGTCTGGATGCCGCCGTTACCGCGGAGTTGTCGTCATTGGCCATGCAGCGGTGTGCATTCCAAACCGAAATTTCAAGTCTAGATCCCAAACACCGCGCCACGTTTGGCCCTACGGGGCATGATCGGGTTGAATTTCTCGTTCGCACCAATCTTGGCGAAGGATTTTTACCGTTGGCCAAAAGCGCCTCTGGCGGCGAACTCAGTCGAATTTTACTTGCACTAAAAGCAATTCTTCTGGTTGCTGATCCCGTTGAAACGTCCATCTTCGACGAAGTCGACACCGGCGTCAGTGGAGCGGTAGCCGAAATGATCGCCCGCAAACTCAAACTGGCTGCCGGCCAGCGTCAGGTTCTTTGCATTACGCATCTTCCCCAAGTCGCAGCCTTTGCCGATCACCACCTGAAAGTTCAAAAGGCCGTCATAGATGAACGTACAGTCACTCGGGTCTCAATCTTGACGCCCGACGAACGACTGGAAGAAATCGCTCGTATGCTGGGCGGGCTGACCGTTACGGACAAAGCGCGTGACCACGCTCGCGAAATGCTCAAGAATGCAGGCTAATAGGGAATATCGGTTGTAACCGACCGTGGCACGACTCCATGGCGTGCAGCCCGGTAGGGCGTAATCAGCAATCCTGAGGATACACGCAGCAACGCAGTCAGTGACAACGGTGTATATCCTCCTGCGGGCGCAGGCAACCTGCCCTGCGCAACCCACGCTCTTTGGGCCGCGACATCGAAGATCATGGATTGTACCGTGGTCACTTCTTCTTCTCCCACAGCGACCATGCACACCGGTGGCGTCGCCAAAGCATCAGCCAACGTAGGCAAATTCAACGAAGATTCAGCGCTTTCCAAAACCGCCTCCAACGCATCACACCGCGGTAAACTGTATCGCAATGCGGCGCCCGGCTGAAAGGAACACATTTTATCAGTATCAAAATGATTGGCTGTAACCATTAGCTCTCCTTTGGGCCAACGTACCGCAGAAGTTTCGCCCACCTTTTCGACCACGGCAGCGCCCAGTCGACCGTCGGCATCTTTTCCCACGCAGAGCAAACTGCAGCCCGCAGCGGACGGCAGCGTTTGTGCCAAAACCACCGCCTGTTCCAAACTGGAGCACTCCCGCAGCATTCGTGCCACAATCCACTTCACTGGAAGCCCAACAACCGCCCCCCGACCCGGCAACACCTCCACCAGGTTCGCCAACACTGCAACACCCGCGGCATTGAACCCACCGTAACCGCCAAGATGCCCCGGAAAACTCGGACACAGCGATGAAACACCCGATTCCGGTGCCGTCACCCCAACAACAGCGGATAACGGAGCCCACGCGGCCGGAAAATCAGTATTCCGACCACACCACAATCGCCCATCGGCAGTATGTCGACCCCAAACCGCAAATGAAGAGCACGCCATACCTGCCCAGATGTCATCGAAGGTGTTCCAGGCCAACAGACCATCCGGATCGATACCGGATGCACGAGCGATAGCGGCAATTTCAACCAGTTCGTCCATATGCCCGGTGCCCATACGTGCCGCAAGTCGTGCGATGTCCACCGTAGTCAGTCCCATTGCATCCGTTGCGTACGCATCCAACACTTGCTGAATGGTTTCGCGAATGTCACGACCCAGCAAGACCCCGTGCAACTCCCCTCGATGGGTCGCCGAACCACGAAGGGCCAGGACACGTACGAATCGATCTGCCGGATAAGCCATAGTCGACAAAGAATTGTTGTCAGGAAGTTTCTCTGGGGGTGTCATTGTCGATACACTCCACCGCCGGGTGGGCAGGAATGGTTAACCATGCAAAATTTGAACACACGATCCTCTCCAAACAACCACACCGATCGCCGGCGTTTTCCTGTTGTTTTAGGCGTATTGTCGGGCATTGTGGGCGCCCTTGCGTTCCCCGATTTTCACATTTGGCCGTTGGCTTTTGTGGCCTACATACCCATGCTGTTGGCCATCCGCAACCAGAAAGCGGGAAAACGATTCATTACGGGGTTAGCGACCGGCTTCATGTTGCATCTCATCGTCTACCATTGGGTTCGCCATACGATGATTTCCATGAGCGACCTATCACCGAGCATCGCAACCATTGTTCTAATCGCATTTGCGCTTGCAAGTGGCCTGCTTCAAGGTTTTTTCGCGTTGTTTGCCGAACCCATTCGCCAACGAACACCATCAACATATTGGTTTTTCATTCCAACGATATACGTACTCCTTGAATATGCCTTTCCCCACCTTTTTTCATGGTATTTGGGCAATGCCGTGTATCGACAAATCACATTGATTCAAATCAGCGACCTAACAGGGGTATATGGCATTTCGTTTGCGATCATGACCACAAATTGCCTGCTGGCTCAGGCAACACAGCACCTATTTGATCGTCAATCGACACGACAAATCTGGTCTCCGATTGTTGTCTCAGTTATTTTATGGACCCTTATTATCAGTTACGGCACGGTCCGCCGGCATCAGTTGGAACAATTGCCACATACAAACCAGCTCCGAATCGCCGCAGTTCAACCTTATGTGACCCCCGAAGACAAAAAAAAGCGTGGCAAAGAACGTAAAATTATCCTTGAAAAAGCATTAACGACTACTCAAACCCTGCCACAACAGTCCTTTGACGTCGTCATTTGGCCCGAGGGATCGTTTCCATATCACTATCCCGGCGATTCCTTCGACAAACGCATCATGCCCCCGACAACATTGGCCGACGAATCGGCGAAAGCCGTTTCAGAATTGGCCAGAAAGCACGCCACACATTGGATTTTTGGTACTTTAAGGGAATCAGGAGACGGTACAAAAACGCACAATAGTCTGATCCATCTGGACGATTCAGGAAAACTTATCGACGTGTATGACAAACGGAAACTGGTTGCCTTCGGGGAATACATGCCGTTATCGGATACCTTTCCGCAACTAAAAAACGCAATTGGAGGTGTATCCGACATGTCGCCAGGTCAATCTCCAGGGATCTTCGAGATCAATGGAGTCCGTATCTTACCCTCTATCTGTTACGAAGCGATCTTTCCGAATTTCACCCGAGTATCGGCCAACTATGCCCAGGGCGCCGATATGATCGTCAACCTTACCAATGACGTCTGGTTTGGCCCTCACAGCGCTCCGGAACTCCATTTGATGGTACAAACCCATCGTGCGGCTGAATTACGTTTGCCTTTGGTGCGCGTCACCAACAGCGGAATTTCCGCATTTGTAGCACCAACCGGCGAAATTACCGACCAAACACGGATATTTGAAGCCACAGTTTTAACGGGTGTCGTGCCTGTACAACAAATCTTCAGCTTTTATCGTTGGGCAGGCGACGTGTTTGTGTACGTCCTTGCGGTGTTGGGCGTGATCGCAGCGGTGGGATGGTCAAGACGAGAGAACCGATGAATGTAAATCACACGAAATCTGGGTTAAAGACCTGTTTTCATACGGATTTCATGCACGACGGCCCATTTGTAACCAACACAAAAACCATGTTCTCAACAAGAACAGCACTTTAACATCAAAATCGGTAACAATGAAAAAAAATGGCCTTTCCAACCGATACGAAGGCGCCCCCCCAAAAAAAGCAGGGTCCAATGACCGATACGACGGCGCCTCCGAGAAAAAAAATCGCTCCAATGACCGATAGTGAGGCGTGGCCCGGGTCATCGTAACCACGCAAAACTATATTTTACGGACCTTCCATATATCGCCCCGAAAATCGGTTACAAAGCAACGGCTTGTTGTAGCGATCCACGCGGCGTTCAGATATGCGAAAAAAGTTCACCCGTGTTTATCGGGTCCGCGGGCGGCGAAACACAGTTTTGGACCCAAGTTTAGCTTCTGTGGGGTCAACCGAGTCTTCATTTTTTCCACCGGTCGGCTTGGGTGGCGTTAAATCGATCCTGGTTTTGTCTACGTTCGGGAACAATATCTCAAGATAATCACGCAGTTTCTCGTTCGTAGGTCCATAACCGCTCGCATACAAAAACAACTCCAAGGTAGTGACCACGTCGGCCGCAGATTGGTATCGATCGGCTCGATCCATGGCCATCATCCGCAGCATGATCTGCTCCAATTGCGGCGGAATATCTGGATTATATGAAAGCACGCTGGTTGGGGGCCCCGCTTCATGCATTGCCACCAGTTCGCTAACGTCGTTGGTTGGGTACGCGATTCGCCCTACCAACGCCTCATACAAAACCAAACCAAGAGCAAAGATGTCGGACAGGCCGTCGGCGCTTTCGTGGCGCGCCTGCTCGGGCGACAAATACGGTGTTTTACCGACGATGGCATGTTTTTCGTCAATCGACCGGATATCCGCTGCTTTCGCGATTCCAAAGTCGCTTAATTTAACAACACCCTGCCAGTTGATGAGAATATTGGTCGGTGTGACATCACGGTGAACGATTCCAAGCGCTCTCCCGTCACGACCTCGTTTGGAGTGCGCATAAGCCAAAGCCCTTGCCACTCTGGAAACGATAAAGGCCGCCAAATCGGGTTGGATATAGTCCTCAATATCATCAAGACGAGCGTTGATCCCTTCAATAGTGACTCCGTGCACATACTCCATGACAATGGCATCGGCACCACGAATATCGATCAACTGATAAACCTGTAAGATGTTTTCATGAACCAAATCGGCAGTAAGTTTGGCCTCACCAATGAGAAGATTACGAAACACCGAACTCTTGAGATGATCGGAGTGAATCACCTTGATGGCAACCGTTTTTGAAAATCCACTCTTGCCGAGTTGTTCGGCAAGATACACACGCCCCATTCCTCCTTCAGCAATCGGTCGGAGAATACGGTATTGGCTTTCAAACAAAATGGATTCGTCGATCATCGGTCTGTGGCAAACGTGGAAGTTTTTCGTACAACGGTTGGTAGCCTAAACCAACTTGATTGGATTGTCGCCGAAAATTCTTGGGGTTTTACAAACTTTCCGGCCGAAGTTCCTCCTCACCGTGAAGTTCGACGTAACTTGTCCACGTTTTGGGACAGGACTCAACCCATCGACACGTCGTGCATATCGCCGGTGTTTGGCGATATTCCGCCCGCAATTCATTCAGATCGGTCACCGTGCGATGTAAATCCACAACTACGGTCGAAGCCGCAAAATGAGCCGGCGAATCGGCATCCGTCGCATGCTCCCTGTTGGTTCCAAGAACACAAAAGGGAATGGCTTCGGTCGTAATACGAAGACCCAACGTACTCCCCAGTGCCAATGCGGAAAATACCGGCAAACGAATGTGGTTCAGGGTGGTTAGGTGCGCAAGGCCAGACCCGGGCACCGGCCGAACAAAATGCAATTGAATGTCCCGAATGCCGGCGGCAGAGACAAGGTAGATCATTGAGGTAAGAGATGACAAATTGGCTGAGAGCAACGGAATATTGACTCGCACGGTCAGATTCTGGGCCAGTAAATTGTCCCATCCTCGCAGGGTTTGTTCAAAGGCTCCCGGCGTACGAGCCAACGTGTCATGAAGGGTAGCGTCACTACCATATAAATCGACCTCTGCGTCCGTCATACCACAGCGTGCCATATAAGCCGTAAACGACGGATCAGCGAAACGTCTTCCGTTGCTTTGAACCTGAACCAATGAATAACCGAGCCTTTGTGCGTAGCGGCAAACCCGACCGATGTCCGGCCGAATGGTCGCTTCGCCACGCAACAGCACCACTTCATCACAATGATGTTTGGCACGGCCCCAATCTAACCACTTGTAGATGTCGTGGATCGGACGATCGGGGAGTCTCAGGTCGCGGATGTCCTGCAATGTACAATGAACACAGTGGTTGTTGCAGGCGGTAGTTAACCGGAGTTGCAGGCGTTTGCCCATCGATTTTGCTGCCACAAAAAGAAAAAGGCCGGGTGACAGCACCCAGCCTTTGTTCTTTTTATCAAACCGGTCTTAGTTGCAATATTTTCCGTCTTCCGGATCGCCGGCGCAATCCGGATCCACACCGGTCGGGCACCAGGTGTCGCAGTGATCGTCAGCGCCACATGGGGCGATCAGGGTAGCGTCGGTGCAAACATCGGCACAGTCGGCGTCACAATCGCACGGAGTCGATGTACATTTTTCGCTCGCTTCACACACAAAACCCCAGTAGTCACAGGAACAACTATTCGGACTCGTTTTGTTGTCAGCTTTGTCCGAATTCGCCGGAGTGTTGATGTTGCAGTCGAAATCAATGGGTAGTCCATTGTTTTCACCACACAAAATATTGCAGAAGCCATCTTCACCACAAAGCGTCGGAGACGGACATTCACCACCGCCGGTGTCTTCGCCACCGGTGGTGTCGCTTCCGCCAGTCGTATCAGTGGTTCCGGTCGCATCACCTTCGGAATCCTCGACTTCACATGCCGTGACGCCAAAGCCCAAACCAAATGCCAAAAAAGCGCCCAAAATCAGTGTTTTCCAAGTTCGCATTTCACTTTCTCCCAATAATTCGGCCCGCACCCGCGTGCCTACAGAGCTAAACCAGCGGCAAGCCTATGCACGGCGCAAAAGAATGCAAGTTCGGTGCCCACTTTCGGCACATTTCTTCACCCATTTTTTTTGTTTTTATGGCGTAATTCTGCTCCACAATGGGTGGACGGTTGGAGCACAATCCTACCACGACAACAAAAAACCAAGAATATTAGGTCAATAAATGGAATCTTTCTGGAAGATCAGCTCGCGAGCAATTCGTGTGTCTCGGCGCATCGGAATGTGGAGCGAATTTCGATTCGGAGCAACCGTTCCGGTATTACGTGCGGCTCTAGACAACAAGGGGTTGGATATCCGAGTAGCGCATCGAATCGGACGGGCACTCCATCCGCATCGGCTGGCACTTGTCGATTCCGATACCGCACTGACCTACGACCAGGCGGACCGAGAAATCAACCGAATCGCCCATGGATTACGCGAAAGGTTGTTGGTGACATCCGGCACGCCGGTGCTGTTGCTGATGGAAAATCGTGTCGAATACGTATTGTCGTGGTTCGCATTGTTTCGGCTTGGCGCATTGGGGGTACACGCCAACCATCGGTTGACGGTGTCCGAATTGGAATATCTGGTCGACCATAGTGGCGCGCGCGTGCTCCTGATCTCATCCAAATCGGCTCAGACAGCTCGAAATCTCCAGAAGCAACGAACAGATTTGGCGTTGCGTTTTGTTTTTGTCGGAAACGGGGAAACGTTTGGAAACGAAATACGCCTTTCGGATCTCTCTGGCGCCCATTCCGATGAATTTGTGAAACGTCAGCAAGACACATCCAGTGAAAATGTCGTGTATACATCTGGAACCACCGGAAAACCGAAAGGTGCCGTGCGGAATTTTTCGGGCGTCGGCATGCGTGAATTATTTCGTTTGCTGGAAAGATTGCCGTTTCGGGTTGCAGATCGCCATCTGGTTGTGTGCCCACTTTACCATAGTGGTGCGCAGGCATTTGTGCTCATGCAAACGAGTATGGGCAACACGTTGTACCTCATGCCGCAATTTTCTCCCGAAGAAACACTTAAAACGCTGTCAGTCAATCAAATCAACAGCATTTTTATGGTTCCGACGATGATTTCCCGGTGCCTCGATTTGCCGGATTCCGTGTGGGAAAAATACCCCACTCCGCAATTACGTGGAGTTGTGTCAGGGGCAGCCGAATTTCCTGATGCGCTACGTCGCCGAGCCATAGCCCGGTGGGGGGCCATGACGGTATATGATTTTTACGG
>JABWCM010000087.1 GCA_013360285.1 Myxococcales bacterium | reverse complement strand
CACGAAAAATGAAAAAGTCGGCACGCGCATTGCATAAAGTAACCACAAAAACGCCGAGCAAAACACAAAAAACGCCGAGCAAAACACAAAAAACGCCGAGCAAAACACCGATCACGAGAAAGGTGGCACGGTTTTTGTCAAGCAAAACACGAAACACGCCGAGCAAAACACGAAATACGCCGAGCAAAACACGAAAAATGCAAACCGAAACACCGATCGCGCCAACCTGGCACGCAATTTGCCATCACAACCTCTCAGTTTTCTTCCGGGCACCGAGGCCAAAATCCCCGCGTCCAAGTCCGCCCCCATATTTTTTCACAAACTCACTGTGAACGTAGCCTCAGCGCGTTGGCGATGACCGATACCGACGACAGGCTCATGGCCGCAGCCGCAATCGTGGGGCTTAGCAGTAGGCCGAAAAATGGATACATGACGCCCGCGGCAATCGGAACCCCAACCGCGTTGTAAACAAAGGCAAAAAATAGATTCTGTTTGATGTTTGTAATCGTCAACTCACTGATTTTTCTGGCCCTTAGAATGCCCCGCAAATCGCCTTTTACCAACGTGACTCCGGCGCTGTGGATGGCAACGTCTGTGCCCGTCCCCATTGCGATTCCTACGTGTGCCACCGCCAACGCCGGCGCGTCGTTGATTCCGTCGCCCGCCATTGCCACAATTCGCCCTTCTTTCTGGAATCGTTGTAATACGGCGGATTTTTGATCCGGAAGCACTTCGGCAATCACTTCGTCCAACTGGAGCTGTTGGGCCACTGCCGATGCGGTTTTTTGGCTGTCACCTGTTAACATAACGACCCGGATTCCCTGGGACCGCAACGTTTCGATCGTTTCTTTGGCCGATTCTTTGATCGGGTCGGCAACCCCAACAAGCCCAATGAGGTGTTGTTGGTCGCCGACAAACATCACAGTCCGCCCCAACCGTTGCCATTCTTCGGCCAATGTTTCCGCCCGATCGATTGGGATCGATTTTTCTGCAAACAGGGTTTTGTTGCCCAAAAACAAAGTGGTTCCCGCCAATCGACCTTCGACCCCCCTACCCGTCCAGGAACGAAACTGGTGTACCACCTCCACTGGGATTCCCCGCGTTTTTGCGCCGGCAACGATGGCGGATGCTAAGGGGTGTTCGCTCCCCGTTTCCAGACTTGCGGCGATTTTCAAAACGTCGTCCTCCGAAAACGCGCTGTCCAGCGACACCACGGCCGCCAACTGCGGTTTTCCTTCCGTCAACGTTCCGGTTTTGTCTACCACCAACGTATCGACTTTTCGTAATGTTTCGATTGCTTCGGCGTTTTTGAACAACACCCCCAATCCCGCTGCTTTTCCGCTTGCCACCATGATCGACATCGGCGTTGCCAGCCCCAATGCGCACGGGCAGGCGATAATCAACACGGCGATGGCGTTGAGCAGCGCCATTGCCATCGCCGGCTCCGGCCCCCACACCCCCCACACCACAAAACTCAAAACCGACGTCGCCACCACCGCCGGCACAAAATAACCGGATACGACATCCGCCAGCCGCTGGATCGGGGCACGACTTCTCTGCGCGTCACTCACCATTTGAACGATCTGCGACAACAACGTGTCGCGCCCCACTTTTTCCGCGGTGATCACCAAGGTTCCCAAACCGTTGAGGGTGGCACCAAACACCTTGTCGCCAACGGTTTTTTCAACCGGAATCGGCTCCCCGCTGATCATCGACTCGTCGACAGCGGACTGCCCCGAAACAACCCTACCGTCAACGGGGATTTTTTCACCAGGACGAACTCGAAATCGATCCCCCACAACAATCTCCTTTACGTCGACATCGATTTCTTGCCCATCCGGAAAGATTTTCCGCGCCGTCTTTGGCGCCAAACCCAACAGGGCACGAATGGCGCCCCCCGTTTGGCTTCGCGCCCGCAATTCCAGAACCTGACCCAACAGCACCAAGGTTACAATCACCGCTGCTGCTTCAAAATAAAGCCCAATCTGCCCCGAGCCGTCGCGGAAGGACTCGGGAAAAAGCCCGGGAAACAACACCGCAATCAAACTATACCCATAAGCCGTACCCACCCCGATTCCGATCAGCGTAAACATGTTGAGGCTTCGATTGGCCAACGATTGGTAAAATCGTACAAAAAACGGCCATCCCCCCCAACACACCACCGGGGTTGCCAACACCACTTCCACCCAATTGAAAGCCGCCGAAGAACTTGAACCCAAAATCACATGCCGAAAACCCATGGTGAATACGACCAACGGCACACTCAAAAGAGCACTCCACAACAACCGTCGTTTCATGTCGTCGTATTCGGTGGTGTCTTCTTCGTATTCCAAGGAAATTTCCACCGGCTCCAAAGCCATTCCACACAATGGACAGCTTCCGGGACCCAATTGGCGAATTTCCGGGTGCATCGGGCAGGTGTACTCGACATCATTTTTGACCTTGAGGGCAACGGGCACAACGGACTTCGGCTGAACATAACGTTCCGGGTCGGCATCAAACTTCTGTTTACATTTGGGATTACAGAAATAGTAGTCCTGACCCTGGTAGGTTGAACTTCCGCCGCGGGCAACTTTGGGGTCCACCGTCATACCACATACCGGGTCGACGGCAACGGACACAACGGGCTTCGGCTGAACATAACGGACCGGGTCGGCATCAAACTTCTGTTTACATTTGGGATTACAGAAATAATAGTCCTGACCCTGGTAGGTTGAACTTCCGCCGCGGGCAACTTTGGGGTCCACCGTCATACCACATACCGGGTCGATGGTTTTATGACCTTCGGCCGGTTTTTGTTCATTCTCATGGTCATGGGTGTGGACAGAACCCGGTGAGGGGTGGTCACAACAGGATTTTGTTTCCATCATTCGTTCCGTTTTACATTGGTCAGAATATCGATTGAGTTCAGGTAGGCCAACGTACGATGCGCAACTGTCCAGTCAAATCAATATTTCATCCATTCGAGACAACACAACGAGCCGCCCTTGTTGACGTTTAACGTGTTGGCGGCACCATCAAAATTGTCGCAGGTCGAGCTGTTTGTAAAGATGGCAAGGTCGTCGCCTACCCGGTCTTGCAACCACCGATCCGCCGGAATGGTAAATCCGCCCACATCACACGCACGCCGAATCTGATTGTACGTACACAATGACGCGCTGTTAAAGAGGGCGCCGCACCAATGGCTGCCGGAATTCCACGTCGAAACGAAGGTGTCGTTGTAAATACACAACGTGGATTGTTGTAATTGAATTGCGGTGAAGCCGCTTGGACAAGCCGCAATGCTGGTTGGTCCCGGAATACCCTGGGGTCCCGCGGGTCCGGTGGCTCCCATAGGCCCTGTAGCTCCCACAGGTCCCGTGGCTCCGGTCGCTCCCATAGGCCCCGTAGCGCCGGTCGCTCCCATAGGCCCCGTCGCTCCCATGGGGCCTGTTGGTCCCATCGCCCCGGTAGCCCCTTTGGCACCCTGGGGCCCCTGGGGTCCAACATCTCCCTGCGGTCCCTGCGGCCCTTGAAGTCCAACCGCACCCACTGTCAAATGAATTTCGTCACGATATCGGGGCGTCGGTGCGGTTTCCACCATGACGATGTAGGTTGCGGGTTCATCGGTTTCCAAATCGGCGATGATCATCGTGTCCATCGCCTGACTCACCACCACTACGTTGCCGCCGAAATAAACCGCGGGATTGTTTCCAAATCCGCTCCCAAACAGAATTACCTGCATGTTGTCCAAATCCGCCTCGGCAGAAGTAATCACCGGGGGCGGTGGGGCCGCGAAAACCCCAACAGAATATCCAACAAACACAACTGTTGCCGCAATTAACGCCATCAAACCTTTTTTCATCGTATCCTCCACAACGTGGTTCATCAATTTACTCACCGGAACGCACTGGGTACTTGTTTTTCTTGTTTTTGCTCGGTCGAAGCGTTTCAACCGAAACCACCCTGATTCCGCGTATACACCAAATCACAATCGATTGGCGAGCTACCGTCTTACGGTACCCAACATCCCGTTTCCAACGAATATCCTAACTGCTGAGCAGTGACCCATTCGTTGGGATCTTTGGTGGTTAAGTGATCACTTGCTTTGACACTCCACATCCGCCGAAAATGATTTGGAGTCGCTGCTGTTTGTACCGGCGAACAATAACCCAACAACTCTTGAGCCCCATAAGCCGGCGCCCCTTCTCCGGCCACCAGGGTGGTCATATGATCGGTACAGGCGGCGCAATAAACCTGATACAGCGGTACCAATCCCGGGCCCGGTTGGGTGTATAACTCAGTCGCTACCCCTTCGAGCAGGTATCCACCGGTTGCCGCCGGGCTTTTGGACATTTTGTGATCGGTGTCTTGACCGTTAACCCACAACAAACGGTAAATCGGTGCAGTGACTGGACAGTTGGCCCCTTCGTCCGTCGCCCCATCACAATCGTCGTCCGTTTTGTTACAAACCTCGGCTGCGCCAGGGTTGATCCCCGGGTTCGAGTCGACACAATCCCCTGTTTTGTTTGTGGTCAACATGCCGGTTGTGCCGCAAACACATTGCCCCACTCCCGCGCCCCATCCGTCTTTGTCCCCATCGGCGTACCATAGGCTGCACCCGACGGCGTCGGGTTCGTCCACCGCACCATCACAATCGTCGTCGTTCCCGTTACAACTTTCCGGCCCCATACTGCCCGGAGCCACATTGGTGAAAACGCAGCCGTTTGTCCCACAAATGTCGTTTGTACAAGGATCGCCGTCGTCGCAGTCCACATCCACCACACACGGCTGCCCACCTTGCACCGTGATCTTAAACCGATTGAGCACCCGTTCGTTTCCATCGGCATCTTTTGCGGAAATTTCCAAGATATGGGCACACGGGGTCACTCCCGCAAGACTCACGGTCCCCGAAAATCCCACCAGTGGGCACGCGCCGTAACCCGGCCAGGCTTGACACACGTCGGGCCGCGATAAGTTAGGAACCATGGTTTGTAATTGAACGCCGTCTAGCCGCACGTGGACAGACACCACTCCTTTGTTGTCCAAAGCCCACCCAGAAACCACAACTTGCCCCGAATTGACCACCGCATTGGCCGTGGGGGAATCCACCGCACCGAAGGGGGGAAGTTTGGCGTCCAGGGTGGCGGCCAGACCGGCGATGGTTTGAAAACTGCCGAGCATTAAATAAGCGCGGGCGGACACGTTTCCATTTGCAGCAATTCCAAAAGGAAATACCGATCGCACGTTGTTGAACACCCCTTTTTTTTGCCAACCCTGAAATTCGGCGAGGCGGTTTTCATAATAGATCCCCACGCCATAATTCTGAGCCGTATTCTGCAACGTAACCCACGGCCCAGGAGAAACAAATTGTTTGAAGAAAAACCCGTCATTGGCAGGCTGATCGATTTGGACCTGCTGGCCCGCGGAATTGAGCAATACCTGCAAATCCGGGGTTCCTCCCGCACCATACGCGGCGTACAACGTGGGGAACTCCTGCGCCGTAACCCCATGATGAACCGACGATAGGTTGTCCACCCGCATTTCCATTTCCACAATATGGGGGTCAACAAACCGCAGCCGCTGGGTGTAGCGCACATCCGACAGCAGGTTTTTTTTCGCCGGGTCGCCACATCCCCCATTGGTGCAGGTGGATTCTTGCCAATCGGGGTTCCAATGGAGCGGTCTCACCTGTGTCAGCAGCACACCAGGTCCATGCAGCACCTGTTCCACTCCGGAGCCGATGTTACACTCGTTTCCTCCCTGAACGGGATTCCAGCCGAGATAAGTAATGCTTCCGGGACAGGAAGCGCTCGGATTGGTTTGGCAGGAAGCGTTATATGCACACCCCTGCATGATTCGATCCGGGTCGTAAAACGCGACTTGGACCTCGCGCCCTGTGTCGTTGGCGTCGATGGTGTTGGTGCCTGGTTTTCCCGCCGCCAAGCCATAAAAAACGATGGTCGCTCCCCGTTCGCGGCGAATTCCGATTTCGATATACCCCGAACCGTTGTCGAGATAATCGTCCGTAAAACTCCCGTTTTTGATCGTTTTTGGGTTTCCGGCAGGAGAAAGGGTCGGAAGCAATAAGTTGGAAACCGGGGTGGGATCGGGAACATTGGGGCAGACCACTTGCCAAGGAACACATTGTCCGTCTTGGCAGTCCCCTCCCTTACACACCCCACAACTTCCCCCACACCCGTCGTCGCCACATTGAGCCCAGGTACAATCGGAACTACATCCACAGGCGTCGGGACACCCATCGTTGTTGGCGTCGATTTCCGAAGCGAACGACAGCCCCAATGCCACTACGATGGTCAAATGAACGTCGATGACGTTGGCCAATCCGTCACAATTGATATCCGAAGCTGCCAGACCGCCGGCGAGGCATTCGGGAAAACCGTCGCCCGACAACGCGGCCAAAGCGGTCAACACGCCACACTGTACGTCGGTAACCGTCACCGAATTGGATCCGTCCAGATCCCCAACCCAATCCGGGCAGGCGGCGAACGTTTTCGGCATTACGAGAAAAAGAACCCAAGACAGACCTAAAAAGAAAATGCCCACGTTTTTTTTCATGGCTATTTGTCCTGTGTTGTCAGGTGTCCCATGGCGCCGGGGCTTGTGTCGACCATCAACCACACCCGAACGTTTGTGGGCAACTCTCCGATATTTACGGTGACGCTGACCTCGGTTAATTTACCAAATTCATTGGTTTTTACCGTCGTGTTCGGGCCGTAACTAAACGGGATCGGCAGGTCCGTATCACTGTCCACGAGCAACAACGCAAACCGGTGTTTGTCCGCCGGTGCTGTCGAGTCGGTCACGGTGGCAACGACGGATGTTTCCGTTAAGTTAAACGTAACTTTGCCCAACCCGGCAGCGGCGGTGGTGCCCCCTTTGGGGTCCCGGGTCCACAAAATCGCCCCAAACGCATCCAGGATATCGGTGTTGGGATGACACAAACCCAAGCCCTTGAGAAAAACCCCAAAAAACGGAATATCCCCACAATGGGTTTGGACCGAGACCACAAATGGGTCCGTCGATACCCCTTTGCTTGTTAATTTACCGCGCATCCGGAATTCGGAAAACGCCAGGGTCGCCGACAGAACTTCCAGTGTGAATCCACCGTGGCTCTCGGCCCATACCAGGCCGTTTTCGTAACGAAATTCCACGGGAAACAACGCTTTCGATGTCGGATCCGGCACCACCTTCCCGCTTGTTTCGTCGGTTTTGGCACCAATCACCCAACCGACTGCTTTTTCCGGGGTGCCTTCGACTAACCCCAACAAATAATGAAGGGAGTCAAAACCGATCTGGTTGTAACTGGGAAGCAACGTCGGAAGAGGCGCTGCAAGCCGGGACAATTCCCATACCGCACCCGGAGAACCAGGACCGTCGGGAATCAGCAGGGCCAACTCCGATGATTTGCCGTATTCCAAGGTGAACAGAAATTCCGACTGAAACGTACCGCCAAACGTTCCGCCGGTTGTGGCAAGACCAGTACGTTCGGGATCGAGAAGATAATTGCCGGACAGTTTAATTCGTACTTGCTCGGCGTTGTCGGCGATAAACGCGTTTTTCGGCACGATGGTAACAAATCGCCGGTCACCGGAAACCTCGATAAACGCGGTCGTCGGCGGATCGATTTCGACGGTCAAGGTGTTGTTGTCGATAAGGGCCAACTGAGTGTCGTTGTTTTTGCGAACAAAAAGCTGAAACGCAAGCGGTTGATGCACCAAAATGGTTGGCGGTGGAACGGGTTTAGGTGTACCGAACGGCGTCACAAACAACAACGACGCTCCGTCTTCGGGCAAATCTTCCCCGGGACCCAACCAACATCGGGAATCCGCTGCGGCTTCGGGGCGTAAACAATAATCAAAAGGAACATGCCAAATCTCGCCGCTTTCACCGGCGATGACAATCCCGGATTCGCCCAGGGCCGGCGACGAGTTAAAATCGTTACGGTCCCCATCGGTCAACCGAATTGCCCACCTTAACTTACCATCCGGTTCCAGAACAAACAGACGCCCTTCGCCCGAGCCGACATAAATCCGTCCGTTTCCATCGATCGCCGGAGAGGATCGGATAGGCTCCAGGGTGTCGTAGGCCCACAGAGTGACTCCAGTGTCGGGAGAAACGGCGTAAACCGTTCCGTCTCCCGAAGGTTGAATCAACACGTTGTCGGCGGTGAGTCCTGGGCTTGCGTAAATGTGATCCCGGGTCGGCACAGACCATGCCGAATCTCCGGTATTTGCGTCAAAACGATGAACAAAACCATCAAAACTACCCACAATGGCTGCTCCGTCCGCTACGACTACCGGAGATGCCGAAATCGTACCGAGAGTCGACGCGCCCCAAAGGGATGTGCCGGAGAAATCAAACGCAAATACGTTGTCGCCAAGCCACGGCAGAAAGTTGTTGTTGCCGACGAACCATCGGTTGTGGGCCACGTCGATTGCCGGCAGAGACCAAGTTTGTTCCGGCATCGAAACCGCCCATTTTTGTGTGCCGGTGTTCCGGTCAATCCCGTAGATTCGCCAATTGTCGTTCGGCACGACCAGGGTGCCGTCAGGTAAGATAGCAACGTTGCCTTCAAACCACCGAATAAACGCGCCGGTCACTGTCGGCGAATCCGCTTCAAACATCCATAAAGGGTCGCCGGTGGCCGCATCAAACGCGTATAGGCGGCCGTCTCCCGATCCGACATAAACGTGCCCCAAGTCGTCCAACAATGCGGCGGAATCAATGATTTCACCGGTAGGATATGACCAACGTTGTTGTCCGTCTGCGGTCAGTGCATAAAAAGTTCGATCCGCCGAGCCAATGTAAATCGTGCCGTCTTCCCCGATCACCGGGCTTGAAAACACACCTTTGCCGGTGGGAAAACTCCACAAAGAATGGGTTGGGTCGTCCACCGGTTTGATCGGACTGAGCCCGGTTTGACGGGCGTCGCGGCGAAATTTGGGCCACGGGCTACCCGGAGACAACGGCACGTCATAACCAAAACCTTCCGAATTTCCGGAGTCCGTGGCCACATCGCCGGCAAAGAGGTCACCAGAAGTTACACCGTCGCCGTTTTGGGTGTCGAGTAAACGGACGTCGGTGCCGGAATCGTCGTCACTACATCCCACCATCGCAACAACGGGTACCCACCAAACCGCAATCAGTGTAAACCATGTGTCCAAACGTCGATTCATGGTGTGCTCCTATGGTCGTTACAACGTTCGAATGTAGGCGATCACCTGCCAAATCTCATCTTGAGACAAAGTGGTTTTCCAGGCGGGCATCGCCGTACCGGTTAACCCCTCCGCGACGTGCCAATACAACATTCCGTCCGAAGCGGTGAGAATATCCGTTTCGATAGTCCAGTCGGGAATTGTTGCCGGCGCTTTGGGGCCGTTTCCTTTGCCGGTATTTCCGTGGCACGAAGCACAATGCGTCTTAAATAACTGCTCACCGGCGGCAACTGCGGCGGCATTCCCATCGAAAGGATTGACCCTATCCGCGTATTCTTTGGGAACATCCTGTTCGTGGGTATGGCTGTGGGTGTGGGATTCTTCATCATCCGATTCACATCCGAATAAAAACGCCCCCACAAACAGCACTGCCAGACTTATGACTTTCCAATTCATTCGGTTCCCGTATTTCAACAACTGTACAACACGGCGTCGTTTGCCGCGGAACCATTGTGAACGGAAACCGGCGCTTGCACAATGTTTGTCTTATGGGTTGGCGGATGGACCGTTATGTGACAAGGAACGCCGTCCGGTGTATCATCCCAGTTCGTCCATCCTTCCAGAAGGCGGAGGATGGTGTACCGAACCCCGGTCAACAGCCAAAAATCTTTTTTCTAACAGGCCATCGTTTCCGCCATGAAACACATCGTAGTACCAGTGATGATCGCTATTTCGGGCGCGTTTATGGCCTTTGCGTGGCTTGGTCACCTTCGGATCAAACACTACGGTTTCTGGGTTGCGCTGGGACTGAGCTGGATGGTCGTTCTTCCGGAGTACGTCCTCAATGTATTTGCGACCCGATATGGTCACGGCACGTTTACCGGCGCTCAAATGGCGGCGATGCATCTTGCGTCGGGCGTTGTTTTCGTTCTGTTGGTGTCGCGATATGTTCTCGGTGAACCGTTCAGTTTACGCCAGGGGCTCGGTTTTGCGCTGTTGCTTTTTGGGTCGGTGCTGATCCTCGGCGGCCGCAATTGATCGAATGGCTCACCAAAAATCGAACTTGATCCGGCACTCTATTTCCTCTCAGCGGTCAAACCCTACAAAAAGAATGTTTTACCGCAAACGAACTGTTTGCGGTTTTCGGCAAATGCGATACAAGCTAGGTCTGGTTTTGGTTGCTTTGCGGGTACGATGAACCATTGATTCGACGCTCCGCAGGCATTGGTTTGATACGACCCGGCAGCGAATGAAAACGATTACCATTGAGTTAAACGGCGAAAATCGTTCGGTAACCATCGACGACGATGAAACCCTTCTTTACACGTTGCGAGAAAGGCTGGGGATCACGTCGACGAAAAATGGTTGTGCTCCTCAAGGGCAGTGTGGTGCCTGTTTGGCAGTCGTTGACGGTAAAACCAAAACGACTTGTGCGATGCCGGCTTCCAAAGCTGCGGACAAAACTGTGTTGACCCTGGAAGGGGTCCCTGCTGCCGAACGAGACTTGGTTGCTCGGTGTTTTGTCGCAAATGCCGGCATTCAGTGTGGGTTTTGTATTCCGGGGATCGCAATGCGGGCCATCAACATGGTCGAGCAGAACCCAAACCCATCACGAGATGAAATTGCCCAGAAGCTCGATGTTCACTTATGCAGATGCACCGGTTATTTAAGAATCATCGATGCTGTGGAAATGTACGCGAAGGTGAAACGGGGTGAACTCAGTGCTCCCCCGTTGTGTGAGGACGGACATATCGGTAAACCGCTCGCGAGATACCAAGGTATGGAGGGTGTGTTGGGGATGCGGCCCTATGTGGACGACCTGCGGTTTCCCGGGATGGTATTTGGCGCCGTAGTGCAGCCGGAATTCGCCCGCTCCGTCATTGTCAAAATCGATGCGGAACCAGCCAAACAACTGCCCGGCGTCATTGCGGTGTTGACCGCGGCGGATATCCCGGGAGAACGATACGTCGGGTTGATTCGGAAAGATTGGCCGATTTTTGTTGCCGAAGGAGAAACCAACTCCTGCATCGGCGATGTGTTGGCAGTTGTGGTTGCCGGGGATGAAGCAACGGCACGCCGGGGCGCTCAACTTGTGGTGGTGACCGCCGAGCCGCTGACTCCGGTGACTGATCCGGAGGCCGGAATGGCCGCGGATTCCCCGTTGGTGCTGCCCAATACCGACAGCAATATTTTGTCTAAGTCGGTCATTTTCCGCGGCGATGCTGAAAAAGCATTGGCGGAAAGCGCTTATGTCGTCGAGGATGTGTTTCAAACCCAGCGGATCGAACACCTGTTTCTCGAACCGGAATCCGCTGTAGCTGTGCCCGAAACCAACGGACGGATTCATTTGTATACCCAGGGGCAAGGGGTATTTGATGACCAGCGGCAAGTCGCGGCGATGCTTGCGGTTCCGCTGGATCGGATCTTCGTGGAGTTGGTGCCAAACGGTGGGGCGTTCGGCGGCAAAGAAGACATGAGTATTCAGGGGCATGCAGCGTTGATCGCGTTTAAGTTGGGGGTTCCGGCAAAGGTGACGCTGACGCGGGAAGAGTCGATTCGAATGCACCCCAAACGACATCCGATCCGAATGCATTATCGAATGGGCTGCGACGCCAACGGCAAACTGACCGCCGTGTGGGCGCGGATGATCGGGGACACCGGAGCGTACGCGTCGGTGGGGGAAAAAGTACTCGAGCGGGCCGCCGGTCATGGCGGCGGTCCGTATGTGATTCCCCATGTGGATATCCAGGCGGTTGCGGTGCGAACAAACAACCCGCCATGTGGGGCCATGCGTGGGTTTGGCGCCAATCAAGCCGCGTTTGCGGTCGAAGGGTGTATGGATCGCCTGGCGGAAAAACTGGGGATCGATGGCTGGGAAATGCGGTGGCGAAACGCGTTGGCAGTGGGGGACAGCACCCATACCGGGCAAATATTGCACCACTCGGTGGGAATCCGCAAAACCCTTGTGGCGGTAAAAGACCGTTATTACGCCGCTTTGGCGCAAGGGAAAGCCGTGGGAATCGGTTGCGGAATGAAGAATTCCGGTTTGGGGAATGGGGCATTGGAATGGGGAGCGGCGCGCCTGGTCATCGAAGCTGCGGACCGAATTGCGTTATATAATGGTTACACCGAGATGGGTCAGGGGTTGTTCACCGTTCTTGTTCAGTTTGCTGTCGAAGTAACCGGAATTCCTGCTGCTTTTTTCCATCCACGGGTCGATGCCAATCATCCGTTGCCCGTTGGGCAAACGACAGGGTCTAGGGCCACTTTGCTGGGTGGCCTGGCGGTCAAAGACGCGGCGGAAAAACTGCGGGCGGCCCTGGATTCAGGGCGTACCCTGGCGGATTTGGTGGGCGTTGTTTTTGCCGGCGACGTCAAAATCGACGATACGACCAAGCTGGGTGACAAAAGTGGGCGGCCGACAAAAACGCACACCACCTACGCATTTGCGACGCAGGTGGTGATCTTGGACGAAAACGGACGACCCGAACGGGTGGTCGCGGCCCATGACGTAGGTCGGGTGGTCAATCCCGATTTGTGCGCGGGGCAAATCGAAGGCTCGGTCCATATGGGACTCGGTTACGCTCTGACGGAAGAACTCCCCTGTGACGCAGGGATTCCGGTTACCTATAAATTACGGGACATCGGCGTTCTTCGGGCGCGGGATATGCCACCGGTGGACGTCATTCTCGTTGAAGATCCGGAACCTGCGGGACCGTTTGGCGCCAAAGGGGTGGGGGAAATCGGTCTGGTACCGACCGCCGGCGCGACAGCGGGCGCGTTGTACGCCTTTGATAAACAATTTCGTACGGTATTGCCGATGAAAAACTCCGCTGCGGCAAAAGCGATGTCCGTCGGAAAAATCAAGGGGCGAGGATGAACAACAACATCGGTCCGGATTGTTCACCTGGGTTTGAACGGCAGGCGCGGTATCTCGTGGGACCGGATCGCAACAACCGGTGGATTGAGGTGCGTGGGGACAGCGTGGTGTCTGAAGGCGTGGGGACCGCTCCCTACATCGATGGGGCAACGGTTATCCCCTGCTCGTCGGGCGTCCTTCTCGATGGGGATGTCAACGCGCACACCCACCTGTACAGCGGGTTGGCGCCTTTGGGAATGCCGGCTCCCGACGTTGCGCCCGAAAATTTTGTGCAAATTCTGCAGCGGATTTGGTGGAAACTGGACCGCGCGTTGGATGCCGAATCGTTGTATGCCTCCGCCGCATATTACGTTGCCAATGCGCTCACTTACGGCACGACAACCTTGGTCGACCACCATGAATCTCCGGATTTTATCGAAGGTTCATTGGATGTGCTCGCGGATGTTTGTCGAACACTTGGAATGCGGGCGCTGCTCACTTACGGTGCCACTGAACGTAACTTTGGAAGGTCGGAAGCAAAACAGGGTCTCAACGAATGCCGCCGCCTGATTCAACAAAATCAGAACCCGGATCTCGTGCGGGGACTCGTGGGATTGCATGCGTCGTTTACGGTTTCTGACGAAACGATTCGGGATGCTGCCGATTTATGCCAACAGTTAGGGGTGCCGTTGCACGTACATTTGGCCGAAGATATGGCAGACGTCGACGACGCATCTGCCCGGGGTTACGCAGGACCGCTGGAACGTCTTGCTCAGTTGGGAGCACTTGTGCCAAACACCATCTTGGCTCACGGGGTTCATCTGTCGGTCGCTCAGGTGCAGGCCGCGGTGGCAAACGGTTGTTGGCTCGTATCCAATCCGCGCTCCAATAAAGGAAACCGGGTGGGTTACGGCGTGGCGCTCCATGGTGTGAAGGAAGTGGCGTTGGGTACCGATGGATATCCTGCCGACATGCGCGAGGAGATGTTGGTGGGTCAACAGGAAGCCAGCCTCCATGGATGCTCCGAACACAACGTCCCGATGCGGGCGAAAGCGGGCCAAATGCTCATTGCCAAAATCTGGGGACACCAGTTTGGTTGTGGTGTTGGCCAAATTGCGGATTTCGTGGTGCGTGAACCAGACGGATTCGTTTCGCAGGTATTTGTAGGGGGCCGATGGGTGATCCAACACGGGAAGTTGGCAACTGCAAATCATGACGAGATCCGGTTTGCGGCGCACGAGCAAGCACGTGTGTTATGGACACGTATGAAGAACATTATTTAATCGCGTGATATGAGGAGACTGATAAGATATGACCCGCCTTGGTTTAGATACCACCATCATGAATCCCGGACTTTACGACAATACGGTACACCGATTTCGCGACGCAAAAATCAAGTTGCCCACCTTTCGCGAATTGGCCTACCCGGATGAAATCCCCAACGAGATTCAACAACGGCTCGCCGATATTGGGCCGGACGAAGCCCACCCACTCAATTTGTTTCGGGTTCATTGGTATAATGGAAAAGACCGGGTAAGCCGGGAGACGGTTCCGGGACACATCGTGTTGTCGAAAGAATTGACCGGTGTCGATGCACCCATCGTGGTGGCGGTGGGGGAACGGTTCCCCATGATCGAGGCCCACAAGGTATTGGCAGCCTATGGGTGTTTGGCCCCACGGCTGGTGACCGGTCAGTTTGACCCCACGGTACATCGTGCCGTATGGCCGTCTACCGGGAATTATTGCCGCGGCGGCGTGGCAATCAGTCGAATCATGCAATGTCGTGGGGTGGCGGTGTTGCCGGAAAACATGAGCAAAGAACGGTTTTCTTGGCTCAAACGTTGGGTTTTGGATGAAACCGATATCATCAAAACCCCTGGTTCAGAGAGCAACGTCAAAGAAATTTACGATGAGTGCAATCGATTGGACCGAGACCCGTCGAACGTGATTTTTAATCAATTCGCTGAGTTTGGAAACCATCTGGTTCATTATGCGGTGACTGGGCGGGCTTTGTCCCATGTGTTTGAGCACCTACGCGGCAGGCATCCGGACTGGAAATTGTTTGGATTTACGTCGGCAACCGGGTCAGCCGGTACCATTGCGGCGGGCGACTACCTGAAAGACACCCATGGTTCAAAAACCATAGCCGTTGAGGCGCTCGAGTGCCCTACCCTGCTTTATAATGGCTTTGGCGAACACAACATCCAAGGTATTGGAGACAAACATGTTCCGCTGATCCACAACGTGTACTCTTCGGATGTGTGTACAGCCATCAGCGACGCCAACACCGATTCGTTATTTTTGTTGTTTAACACCGAAGTGGGCAAACGTTATCTTACCGAAAAGAAAAACGTCGCACCCCACGTGGTCGACTCGTTACCGTCATTGGGTTTTTCCGGAATCTGTAACGTGTTGGCGGCAATCAAAACGGCACGTTATTACAATCTGAGCGCAAACGACGTCCTGGTAACGGTCGCTACCGACAATGCCGGCATGTATGGCACGGAGATCGAAAAAATCCTGAACCTCCGTTTTGGCGGCTCCTTTGATCAATTGGATGCAGCTTATGTATTTGGTCGTTATCTTTCCGCATTAACCACCGATCACTATATGGAAATGACAACCCGCGACAAAGACCGCGTATTTAATCTGGGTTATTTTACCTGGGTTGAACAGCAAGGGGTATCGTTGCACGAGTTTGAAGCGCGGCGCCGACCCGACTTCTGGCGTGGTCTTCATCGACTACTCGCGCTGTGGGATGAACAAATTCGCGTGTTTAACGAAAAAACGGGAGCATAACCAGCTATGAGTGTTTCCGTTGGTCATTCCGTGTTGCGATGTGTGGGCTGTGGGGTTGAAGCGGATACGAATGTCCTGTTTCCGTTTGCTTGTCCCAATGCTGGTTCCGGAGATGGAAACGAACACATTCTCGTGCGTCGGTTGGCGCCGGAATGGATTCGAAAGGCGTTGGATGAAGGTGGGCAGGAAACAGCCGACAGAAATTCGTTTATCCGGTTTCGGCATGCCATGCATTCGTGGCACGCCGCCACCGCGTGGGGTTTTACCGACGCGGAGTATATTGATGAAGTAACGCAACTGAATCAGCGGATAGGCAGAGTCGATGGTACGGCGTTTGGCGAAACTCCATTTCAGCCCCAGGATTTTCTGGCGTCTCGGCTAGGTCTCCCCGGTCGGTCGTTGTGGGTCAAAGACGAAACGAATCACGTTTCCGGCTCGCATAAAGGAAGACATTTATTCAATATTCTGCTTTGGGTGCATCTACAAAAAAAGCGGGGTGTACTGCTGAATGTGCCGCGTTTGGCGATAGCAAGCTGCGGAAACGCGGCATTGGCAGCGGCAGTGTTGGCAAACGCCGCCGATATGCCGTTGGATGTGTTTATTCCGGTTAATGCCGAACCCAATGTGGTAACACGCCTGAGCGCATTGGGTGCAACGATTCATGTTTGCCCACGCCGCCCCAACGAGGTGGGGGACCCGTGTTACCTACGGTTCCGGGAAGCAACCGCTGCGGGCGCGTTGCCGTTTTGTTGCCAGGGGCCAGATAACGCACTGGCGGTCGAAGGGGGTCTGGGCCTGGGCTGGGAACTTGTGGTGCAGGCAAAACGGGCGCGGCTGCACCTGGATCGTGTGTTTGTTCAGGTAGGAGGGGGAGCACTCGGGAGCGCGGTAGCGACTGCGTTTTTGGAAGCAGTGGAGTCGGGTTATCTTTCCACGATGCCGAAAATCATCGCCGTGCAAACAGCGGGCTGCGCTCCACTGAAACGAGCGTACGACCGACTGATGGACGCACAACATCAACATGGGTGGAACAACGCCGAAACCTTACACCAAGCAACATTGCATCGAAGCCAATGGATGTGGCCATGGGAAGAAGAACCACATAGTTTGGCCCATGGGATACTGGATGACGAAACCTACGACTGGCATGGGTTGGTAACCGGAATCGTCGCGAGTGGTGGTTTTCCCGTGGTGGCTGCGGAGTCGGCGGTTGTGGAAGCAGCCCAGATGGGTGCGGAGTATACGGGGATCGATGTGTGTGCGACAGGGACCTCGGGACTGGCCGGTTTGTTGTCTCTTGACCGGGAACAATCATCGGCGTCCGGTGCCACGGTTTTGTTGTTTACTGGGCACCGACGTTAACATAAGTAGGGTTGTCTTCGGCCAGAATTCCTTTTGCAACGGCCAACAAAATACTGCACCAGGTCAGATCGACTTGGCTGCTGGCGCTGCCCTGCAATGTGGAAACGACGTCAGCTTCATCAAAAGTCACGTCAAAGTCTACACCTTTGTACTGTACTTCGGTCTTCGACCAAGACACTTCAAATTCCTGCCCCTCTGCGCGTCCCAAAATAATACATTTGTCCCCTGCACGAGTAAGATAAAACCCGTCGCCGAATTGTTTCCAGTCGTCATAGGACCGAAAGAAGCGGGGTTTGATCTTGTAAGGACCACCCAGTTCTGGGCAAAAAATGTCGCAGTTTCCACATTCGTTACAGAAATCCGCAAAATTGCCGATCTGGTGTTTCTGTTTGATTTTAAGGGGTTCACGGGTATGGATCGTCCATTGTCCGGATTGTTTTTCGGCAACGGCGGACAACAGTTCCGCTGTTGGTAACTTAAAAGCAAAATTGGCATCGTTGGGGCACACGGGAATACATTTGTCGCAGGTAACACAATCGAACAAAACCAGGTGGCTATCTAACCGGCGAGGGGGTTTACGATTGGATTCCCAGCCATAACGCCCGTCATCGGCGAGGGTTGACGTGTAAGTGCGCGTATTGAGAAGGCGTGCCGCCGTCAGCCACTCGGAGAATTGCGCGTCGGTGAGCACCTGACGAACATCCGTACCGTTGTGTACGTGTTGGAGCGCCATGTCGGCAACGTCAGGGGTGATGGCAACACCTGACAGGGCCGTCGCAGCGTGACCATATGCCTTTAGAACAAAGGTGTCGATATCGGCGGCGGAAACCGCATCCATCCGCCGGATCAATTCCTTAAAATAGGTTTGCGCTCGGCCGTATCCACCCGGATGCAACAAATCCGAGCACACCGTGACCGGTACCAGGCCAAGCGCCACAGCGTCCGCGAAGTTTTTGTTGTCGATGCCTGCGGAAAACGATACCGGCATGTGGGCGCCGAATGTTTCTCGAAATTGATGTACCAGAGTCATGGCAAGAACATGGAGCGGTGGTCCCGACAAATACATTTCCTTTTCGGTTACCGGGAAAAAGGATTTGTGGTTTTCCACAATCAGCGTGTTGCTGAACTTAACTCCCAATCCATGTCCCAGCGCGGCTGCTTTTGTTTTGAGACGACCGATGATATCCACCATCTGATCCCACTGCATATCTTTTTGAAACGCGGTCTCAGGCACGTGCAAATCAGGGTAAGCCAGTTTTCCCGCCAGCAGCTCCCTTAGTTTATCCGGTCCCAGAAGGGTTGGATTGAGTTTGACGATGCAGTCCAGCCCATGCACCTGCAGCAGATGGGAAACAATCGATTCGACTTCTCCAGGTGGACAACCATGGAACGTGCTCAAAGTCAACGAATGGGATAGTTGAGTGCGAAAATCGAGGTCGCGATAGGGCGCGAGATCCGATACCAACTCTGCACGCAACCGGTTGACGGTTTCGGTGGCGTCCTGCATTCCAGAGATAAACCCCCGCACCCGTTCGGTTTTGATTCCGGCTAAGTCGTAACCAACCGACAAATCCATGATCCAGTCACCCGCTCCGGGAGACATCACAACTTTTCCCGAAGCCTCAAGCATCCGCAACAACATGGCCGCTTTGACATATTCTTCGAGGGATTGTTCGATTTTCAGCTCTTGGGACCACTCGACGTTGAATCCGACGGTCTGCATGTCGATACAAGGCCTAGGAATCTTGAGTTCGTCGAGGATCTGTACGGTCTTGAGTTCAAAAATTCGCCCGCCTGCAAGATAAGATAACACGATGTTCTGCGCCATCTGCGTGTGAGGACCGGCCGCGGGCCCGAGCGGAGTCGCAGCGCGATCCCCTGCGAACCGAACACCAAAATCGTGGTTTGGAGAGCCGGAAAAAAACTTGGAAGCCGGTAAGTTAAAGATCGATTGGCGGGTTTCCACCTCACGAAACATTTTGCGGGCCAAATACGCCAGCGGATAGGGTCGCAGCTCGGTCATCGTCACTCCTTGTTGTTCGTCGAAAGGGTCCGAACAACGGACGCCGCGCAGCCCAAAACCTGGCGACGTTGTCATCTCGGTTTGCCGAGCGTATGTCGAACCGGGGAACAGGTCAACGGCTGGCACGGGTCTTCAAACCATGATTTTTTCTACGAAAAAAAAGACACGTCGCACTTTTTGTCCCCAAATCGATTCATTGACGTATAGTACAAAATTCTGGTTGGTGGGGCTGCTTGATTTGTCGGAGTGGTTGTATGCAGCGTGGTGTTGTTGGAACAGGGTATTTATTGGTGATTCTGTTGGCTTTTGGGTGCGGGGACGAAAAAACAACCAAACAACCGTCGTCCGGCGACGATGCTGCTGACTTGGCGAGTTACGAACCGGACAGCGGAGTGGACGGAGGCAACACCAACAACGAACAGGATGTTCCGGAGTTGGTGGACACAACCATCAACAAACCGGACCTCATGTCGGACATCCAGACGGGGTCCGACAGCGTCCAGGACATGGGACAGGCTTCGGACGACGTTATTTCGTTGGAAGACAATGTAGACGGGCCTTTGGACACCACCTTGATACTCGATACGGCGGAACCAACCGACGTTTCCACACCGACGGATACCTCCGACCCGAAGCCGGACATTGTTTCGGGCGCACCCGATGCGAAGGAGATGGATATCAATGATAATGGTGACGGCAGTGTGGAAGACATCGGTGCCGACAACCCCGACACAACCGACATAACAGTGGAACCCGACGTGGTGATCCCCCCCCTAATACCGCCACCGGTAACCCTAAACGAAGTACAATGTGCCGGGGACGATTGGGTTGAATTGGTCAATTTGGACCCCAATAACGAAGTCTCGCTGGCAGGCGTTGTGTTCACAGATACCGCCGACGACATTTCCGATCCGGCTCACGCATTTACATTTCCTGACAATGCAACCATTTCCCCAGGGGGGCACTGGGTCCTTTACAAAGGGGAGGACTCGTTTCCATTTGGGTTGTCGTGCGACAACGACACCATCGCACTGGTGATGGCGGACGGCGGGGTGTTTTCAGAGTTACCGTTGGTTCCAATCACGGCCGGCACGACTTTCGGCAGGTACCCCGATGCAACGGGGGAGTTCACCGAAACCGCACCAACGCCAGGCTCGGCCAATCAATTGCCGATTGAACCCGGAGAACCCATCTATCACTACAAACACGTACCCACGATTGAAATTACGATGTCGGATGCGGCGTATCAGAGTCTGGCCGCAGCTCCGAAATCGTGGGTAAGTGCCACAGTACAATGGAAATCTCCAGAACAAGACGACGAAGAGCGCTTAGTTTGGTTAAGAATCAAAGGAAACTATGGTTCATTACAGCCAATCGATAAAAAAGCTGCATTTAAGGTCGAATTTCAAGACGGACCACCCATGATGGGACCGCTTCAGGGGCTTTCCGGACTCACGTTGAACAATATGGTGCAGGACGGCTCGATGGTGCACGAACAACTGGCATACGCTTTGTTCCGCGGGTTTGAGGTCGCCTCACCTCGCACAGCCTATGTCTGGGTTCGGGTCAACGGAAAAGACTATGGTCTTTACGCAAATGTCGAAGTGTATGACGAACGATTTCTTGCGCAGTACTTTCCATCGACGGCCCATCTGTTCGAAGGCCAATACGGAACCGATTTGATTCCCGCTCATGTTGACAACCTGGACGTAGACATGGGCAGCAAAAAAGATCTGACGGACATTCAATTGTTTACGTACTTGGCAACCGCAACACCCGACTCCGAGTGGTTAAACGTAATGGAAACCGTCGCGGATATGGAGCAAATGATGCGGGTTTGGGCAATTGAACAGTTTATCGGGCATTGGGACGGGTATGCTCCCACTATCAACAACTATTATGTGCACAGTGATCAGGACGGCATATTTTCGATGCTTCCGTGGGGAACCGATCAGACGTTTTCGTCGTGGTTGGATTACCATTCGGGCAAGGGTTATCTGTTCGCCCGATGTATGCAAATTGGAACATGTCGTATGCAGTACGACTTGGTCCTGAGTGCGTTTGCATCTCAGGTCATCGTTGAAGAATTTGTGACGATGATCGCGGACGCGGTAGAAAACATTTATCCATATGTGTTTACCGACCCCAAAAAGAGCGGAAACCCAGAAAGTACGTTCAAAGGTGCGCAAGCCAGTCTGGTTTACTTACAAAAGCGGTTGGCGGAATTGAAGGCACAGTCGGTCTGTGGCGGCAACGCGGGGGATGAGGACAATGACGGTGTACCCTGCGGCTGGGATTGTGACGATGCAGACCCGTTAAGTTACCCAGGTGCCCCCGAGATCTGCGGGGACAAGATCGATCAGGACTGCAACGGAAAAGCGGACGACGGGCTGACATGTCCCGATTGTACTGAGGTGTTTCGTGGACCGCATCGATACTTGGTTTGTACAGAAAAACGAACCTACTCTCAGGGTAGAACACATTGCCAGTCGTTGGGGGCTGATTTGGTCATTGTAAATGATGTCGGGGAAAATACCTTTTTACATGGCCTCCTAGGCGAGTTCGTGTTGTCGGAAACGTGGATTGGATACTCGGATGCGGCCGTGGAAGGTTCATGGAAATGGTGGGATGGAACGGCTGCAACATACACAAAATGGAATGCGGGTGAGCCCAACAACGCGGGAAACGAAGATTGTGCTGCTTTGTATCCGGCCAATGTGTGGAACGACCTGCCGTGTGAAGCCGCGTTGTCGGTTATTTGCGAAGACCTGTGTACGACGGGACAAGACGACGACAAAGATGGGGCTCAACAATGCGGTACAGATTGTGATGACAGCAATCCGCTGGCGTACCCGGGTGCAGCCGAAGTCTGCGGAGATATCGCAGACAACGACTGTAACGGAAAAGTGGATGATGGAGCCAAATGCCCTGCCTGTACACCTGTGTCGTATGCTGGTCATCAATACTGGAAATGTATGACCGCCGCGACACAGGCGGCCGCACAAACGTCGTGCGTTGCTCTTGGCGGCGGGCTGGTGGTGCTGGAAAGCGCGCAGGAGGCCCAGTGGCTAAATTCTCAGATGGGTGGACAAAGTTACTGGATCGGCCTCACGGATATTGCCGTTGAAGGTAAGTTTGTATGGAACAACGGCGCACCGGTAACCTATACAAACTGGGCTCCCGGTGAACCGAACAACGCCAACAATGAAGACTGTGTACAAACGGTAGGGAATTACCAATGGAATGACATCGGCTGCACTGTATCTTTGGTTTACATGTGCGAAGAACCGTGTACGAATACCACCGACTTCGATCAAGACGGAGTTACGGCCTGCCAGGGGGACTGTGATGACCAAGACCCGGAAACTTATGCCGGCGCCAAAGATCTGTGCGGCGATATGAAAAACCAAGATTGTGTAGGAACCGCCGACGATGATCCTTTGTGCGGTGAAAATTGCGGCCCGGTTTCTTTTGGCACGTTCGCTGGGCTTGTATGTAAACAGGCCGTAACCCAAGAACAGGCAAAGGAAATTTGTACTCAATACGACATGCAACTGGCGTGGTTTGATTCGTTGGCCGAGCAATTTGCCGCACGCGCAATCATGACGTTCGTAATCGGTAAAGAAGATAGCAACTGGATTGGATTGACCGACCTGGACACCGAGGGCTCTTACGTGTGGCAGGATGGGCTCCCGATTGGATATGTTGGGTGGAAAGGGGGTCAACCGGCAGTACCCAATGCCGATACCGATGACTGTGTGGCGATGGACACGTCCGGAATGCTGATGAACAGCGGATGCCATGCGTTACGATTGCCGCTGTGTCGATAATAAGTCACGTTATTGCAATGGGTGTCGTGTTTTTAGATAAATTCTACGCCTTGGTCGCCGTTGGCCGTCTCGCCCTTAGAGGGTGTTTGGGAAAAAATAAGCTACACGAGCCATTGGCCTACTGCGTCGGTCCTGCCTCGGTCGGCCCATCCTCAGCGTACCTTCGGGTACGCCTCCGGTGGGCCTC
>JABWCM010000360.1 GCA_013360285.1 Myxococcales bacterium | reverse complement strand
CTCATTCTCCACATACCATTGCACAGTCTGGCGCATGGCGTCCTCAAAATTACGCTGAGTATGCCAGCCAAAATCCGCCCGCAGTTTGTCGTTGGTCAGCGCATAACGGCGGTCATGGCCGGGACGGTCTTCAACGTGTTTAATCAGACTGTAGGGTTTGCCCAGCGTATCCAGAATCAAATGCGTAATTTCGATATTGGTGCGTTCGTTTTCGCCCCCCACGTTATAAATTTCGCCTGCCGTGCCCCGATGCAGCACCACATCAATCGCGCTGGCGTGGTCATCCACATACAGCCAGTCCCGCACCTGCAAACCATCCCCGTACAGGGGCAGGGGACGGTCATCAATCGCTTCGGTGATGAAAAACGGAGCAATTTTTTCAGGATACTGATAGGGGCCGAAGGTGTTGCTGCCGCGTGTGACCGTCGTGTACATCCCATACGTCACATGGTACGCCCGCACCATCAATTCCCCGCCTGCTTTGCTGGCAGCGTAAGGACTGTTTGGCTCAAGGGGGTCGCCTTCTTTAAAAAATCCTTCCGGGATACTGCCGTAAACCTCATCCGTGCTGACCTGATGAAAACGCTTAATGCCCATGCGCCGTGCCGTTTCCAGCAAAATGTACGTCCCCACCACATCCGTATGAATAAACGCATGGGGGCTTAAAATGCTGCGGTCAACATGGGATTCCGCAGCAAAATTGACAATGGTATCAATTTTGTGTTTTTCCAAAACCTGATTGACCGTAGCCATAACACCCATCTTCATCAGTGATTTGATCACCTCGCCTGCCTTCACACTCATTTGTTGAGCCAGTTCGGCTACTGAAATTACGTCTTCCAATTTGACGACACGTTTAGCTGCCTTTGGAACAGTAATTTGTGTTTTTTGCGGTTTTGGTCGTTTTGCAGACTTCTTTGATCCACCACCGCGCCGCACTGGTGTGCCGAAATCTTCATCTACTACAAGTCTCGAGTTCCATCCTCGCTGTTCAACAATGCGTTTTCCTCGCTTTTTGGGCGCTCCCTTACGCGATTCCAGGTCTTTCCCCAATGACGGGGTTAGAGGTGGAGGCTGTTGTACGATCGGCGATGCGGATCGCGCGAATCGTTCCGCTGGTGGAGAACTTGGTGTTCCCGGGCTGGGTCGATAGGGTTCGCCGGCGTAGCCCGTTCTTGCGGCAGGCGCCTGATTTGGCCCCCCGGAAGACGAACCGGGTGGTGGCCGCGGTGGCTGAAACCCAGGCGGTGGCGGTGCAACCACCACGGCTCGTGTTTCGGTAGGACGACCTTGTGGATCGACACGTAAGCCCGCTCGTCGCGGATCAGGCCTGCGTCGGATGACATCCACGTCTGACCTTCCGGGGACAGTCGTGGTTGGTGGTGGAGAAAGCTCCACCCCGTGTCGTTGAGGCTCCACACTTCGCGTTGGTTCTGCTACCACCTCGGGTTCAACCGGCTCCTGAATTATCGTCGGTGGTGCAACCTCGTGTGCTGCGACTGGTTCCGGTCCAGAAACGATGATAACTGGGGTTTCTGCAGTAGAGGCGGTGGAAACATCCCCGTCCAGGCGTTGCGCAGAGGTTGCCCCGAGATTGGTCACATCCATCTCTGGCGCGATCGGTATTTGTGCGGATGGATGAACCGCTTCTTCAACCACGCTCACTGCGGGTTCCGGTGCGGGTTCCGGCTCCGGAACGACCACCGTTGGAGATGGCGCTGCGATCGTGGGTTCCTCGGTTGCCGGCGTCTCCTCCGCCCGCCGCCTGATTCGCGTGGACGTAGTGACGGGTGTTGTCGTGGGTGCCGATGATGTTGCACCGCCGGTTGCTGGCGCCTCGTCCTCACCCGTTGTAAGACGCCGTCGCCGAATCACTGTAGAAGAAACCCGTTGGGCAACCATGGCCCCGTCGCGGGGTTGCTCGAAGAGCTTGCGCACCTTGGCCACAGCGTCAGGATCAAGCTGCGACAGGTGATTTTCAAGACGAAGTCCGATCTCGCCCGCCCGAGCCAGTACATCTTTCGGTTCAACTTGCGTACCAAGCTCTTTTGTTAAATCCTTCGCAAGCTCATAGACGCGAATCTTGCTCATGCCTCACCTGTGCTATTAGCCCACCAACACCGCTATGCGTCGGTATACCCCGAAAATTGCCAAAAGAGACGAAATTTTGATTCAGACCGCTGTTGTTGATCTGAAAAAGTCCCTTTCAAGATATCCGATGTTCTTTCCTGTGCGCGGAACCGGCCGTAATCTCGTGTCGGATGGCGCCGAGGCGCTCCTTGGACCGCACAATCCGTTGGTTCAAATTTGTTGGTAGATCCGACAAAATGCGATTCTCGGACTCACTTAACAACCGACCTCGTCGCGCACCGTCGAAAAGTTGCGATAAATATCTGTTTTCCGCAGTTTCCGCGCCGCGAAGCAGCGTCTCAGTGCTGACGACTTTTGCCGTCGTGTTTAGACTGCGCTGAAATCGTTGTTTTTTGAGCCCCTGGTCGATACAAGACGCAGTTAGGCATACGTACGCCGTTCTGCCGTTTCCGCTGGGTCGCGGCTGCACGATCCATTCACCTGATCGAATCGTTACCCGGATGAGTTTCATAGGATCTGTTCGTTTTCTGCATGCCACACAAGTACGTTGTGTTTGTATCACTTGGCCGCCTTTTCTGTTATTAAGTCACATCGATCTGTGATTAAATTAGTATCCTGGCCGATGGAACTTGTCTCTGAGGCTGTGAAAAAGTAGCTACGTGCGCCAATTCCGGCCACTTTTGGCCCCATTGCCTCCGAAAAAGGTTTTACAACATGCCCGATATTACTCAGCTTTTTCAAAGCCAATGGGGCGCAAAATCGGCTGACTTGGGTCATGTCCATATTTTTTCACAGCCTCTCTGAATCCATCCAGTCGACTCCATATCGCCTTTATAGTCTCATGTAGTCCTACGCAACGTCGTCCGGTTCTGTATCCTTCGGCCGTGTGTCCTCTTTGTTTCCAAACACATCCTCGATCGTGAGACCTGCTGCGTCTTGATGTAATGTCGCCGGAATGACCAGCGAGCCATCCTCTTTCTTCTTTTTTAGTTCGTATGCAAGCTGTTGAATCTGTTGTGCGGCGTCGTGCGATACGCCCGGTATTGCGGTCAGTTCTTCTTCGTCAGCGTTTAGTAGATTATCGGGAGAATGGTACCCCAATTTAAATAGGTAATCGAGGATTCCACCGTCCACTCCGTGTTCGTCGACCAGGTACCACCATAACTCCCGCTTCATCTCTTCTACTTTGCGATCGCTGTTGATTTCTATCTTCCAGCCAACGAGCTTGGAAGCCAGGCGCACGTTTTGGCCGCGGCGACCGATAGCGAGGGATAGTTGGTCATCTGGAACAATCAGTTCAATCGTATTTCGTTCGTCGTCGATCAACACGCGGCCAACATCCGCCGGTTGAATGGCGTTGCAAACAAATTTCGCGATATCCTGGCTCCACGGAACTATATCGATTTTCTCACCGCGGAGTTCCTGAACCACAGCCTGCACGCGGGAGCCTTTCATGCCCACGCAAGCACCCACGGGATCCACCGCGGAATCACGAGAAGTGACCGCAATCTTGGCTCTCTCCCCCGGCTCGCGGGCGACAGCTATAATGCTGACTACCCCCTCGTAAATTTCTGGAACCTCCATCTCAAACAATTTGAGAATCAGTCCTGGATCGGTTCGCGACAACACAATTAACGGACCCTTTGCCGCGCGATTGACGTCCTTCACATACGCCTGAACGCGATCTCCTGCCCTGTATGTTTCGCGGTGGATTTGTTCACGCGTTGGCAAAATTGCTTCGGCACGACCAAGGTCGACTACGACGTTTCCACGTTCAAATCGTCGTGCCACGCCCGTTACGAGTTCGCCTTTCCGGTCTTTGTATTCGTTGTAGACCAGGTCTCGTTCCGCTTCGCGAACACGTTGAATAATGACTTGTTTGGCAGTTTGTGCCGCTATTCGGCCAAATGTACGGCGAGCCTGTCGAATGCTCAGGATATCACCGTATTTCCGATCTTCTTCTTCCGCCTTTGTTGAATCTTCCGGGCGGTAAAAAATCTGGAAGCCAAGTTCGTCACCTACCTGGACATCCGGGTCGGCGACACGTGCATCTTCCTCAGTCAGCTCTGTAAACGGTGATTCAACCTCGTCGACCACGACCATGTACTGAAACAGTTCAACTTGGCCGGTGTCGTTGTTGAATACGGCTTCCAGTTCCCGTTCGTGCCCAAAGACCTTTTTGGCGGCGGTGAGAATCGCCTGCTCAAGAGCATCGACAAGAACCTGGCGGTCAATGTTTTTGTCTTTGCTCACCTGGTCGATGACCATGTTGAGATTCTCAACCTGCATGCGCGTTCTCCCTCATAACGTTTCCTATCGTTGCTGATTTCCCGCGACCGGAGTCGCTGCGTTATTCATCGGGTCCTAGTCATCAAGATGGCAGTCGCTTGTTTGGCCTGTACAAAGGATTTATTCCACAAATATACAGCAGGGCGTGTGTCTTCGTGGCTGACTATGCCAAGAAAGTGTTTCAATAACATTTACCAGCACCTGCCCGAGTGTTGCGCAAATGGAAAATTGGCTCCAAAAAACTCTTTTGGCCGGATCGACTTTCACCCGACTGAGAGGGTGTTGGGGTAACAAATTACGTTACGCGAGCCGTTGGCCTACTACGTCGGTCCACCCTCGACGTGCCTTTGGGCACGCCTCCATTGGGTCTCGGTCGACAAAACCGGCTCGCTACGGCCGTTGCCTCGCTCACCGGCAATTTTTTTCAAACACCCACTAAGAGGGTGTTTGGGTAAAAAATTACGTTACTCGAAACATTGGCCTACTACGTCGGCCGTACCTCGGTCGGCCCATCCTCAGCGTACCATTGGGTACG
>JABWCM010000359.1 GCA_013360285.1 Myxococcales bacterium | reverse complement strand
GGTTTCGCAATATGCCCGATATTACTCAACTTTTTCAAAGCCAATGGAGCGCAAAATCGGCTGACTTGGGTCACGTCCATATTTTTTCACAGCCTCTCTCTCTTGGTCCGCAAGTTCGTCAAAAATCCGGGTTAGACTCCCTGATGGGTCTGATCTTTTTGTTTTGTTAATTTAATGCGAACTCGGTTTTATCTAACGGCTTTGTTGCTTCGTGTCGTTGTCGGTTGCCAGTCGGACACCGACGACGGGGTCGAGTTGGGAAGCGTCCTAACCGATACTCACAGTGACGAATCCGTTTCTCCGTCTTCCGACTTGACCGAACATGGCGTTGACGCTGACATGGGTTACTCGCAGTCCCCGGAGTGTAAGCCGATATCACCGGTGGTGCGGGAAACAGCCCGGTTAACTGTGTTTCCGCAGTCAGCCACGTTGCGTGATATCCACGGGCGAGATGTTGTTTTTCGGGGTATCAATGCCGGTGGTCGTAGCAAATGGTCACCCTTTGTTCCGTTTATGATTGAACCAAACGAGGATCTTGTGACGTTTAGGCGCAAAGCCCGGGCGTATTTCAGTCTTCTTCCTTACTGGGGGTTGGATTCGGTCCGTCTGGTTTTTTCCTGGGAGGCGTTTGAACCCAAACCTCTTGAAATTGATGAGGTTTACCTTGATCGGTACGTTGCGATGATCGATTCCGCGTGGGAGCACGGCGTATCGGTGATTGTCGACATTCACCAAGATATTTATTCGTCGCCCTTTTGTGGCGACGGTTTTCCTCCGTGGACCTTGCCGCCGCAACAGCAGGGACCGCCGCAGCATGATTGCCGCCGTTGGTTTATGAAATATTTGTTTGATGCCGACGTCCGGGCCGCTTTTGATCGTTTTTGGTCCGATGAAACCGGTGTACGAACGGCTTTTGCGCGAATGTGGACACAGCTTGCAACGCGCGTTGGAGGACATCCCGGGGTATTGGCGTTTGAAATCCTAAATGAACCGGGCTGGGGTACCAACAACGACGTGGAGGCATTCAAAGCAACCGTTCTTCGTCAATTTTACGAGGAAATCACCGACGTCTTGCGAAAGGTCGAACCCGACATCTTGGTCATTTATGGTGGTGTCGGTATGGACGCCGTCAATCCGTCGGCTGGTCATTATCCTCCGGCGCGGGATAACGTGATGTATGGGCCGCACGTGTATGATGCTGGGTTGCTCGCCGGCGGTGCCTGGACCGGGGGTGAACCTGCAGAAATGCTCAGTTCGTTGTCTGCCTTTCAGATGTCGACCCACATACCTGTCATGATTGGTGAGTTCGGTGTAACGGATAAGGCTCCCGGTGCGGATAAATGGTTGGAACTCATGATGGACGGAATCGATACACATCGATTTTCCGCAACTCTTTGGGAATATTCACATAACGAAGAGTTGTGGAACCATGAAGATCTGTCGGTAGTGGACGCAGACGGGACCGAACGAATTGTTTTGGATACGTATGTGCGTCCCTGGTTACGTGCCGTTTCTGGTAAGTTACCACGCTTTTCGTGGTCCACCGAGCACGGTGGCACTGCGTCCTGGATCGCCGACGGAGGAGTGACCGAGATAGTATTTCCGCCGAGGTTGTTTCCGTCAGGGCCTCAGCAGCTTCGAATCAGCGGCGAAGGTGTCTGTCACACGTGGGATCCACAACGGCCAGAGTTGCGTGTGACGGCTTTGCCCGACACCCTGGTCACAGTACACTTCCATTCCATTCCGTAACACTTCCAACAAGTGACGGTTGTGCTCCCCTGCCTGTTTCAGACAACCGGTGTGTTGACTCGTCGCCCAGCATCCTCGATCGTGGTGATCAGTTCCCGTACTCGTCGATGTACCACGTCCTGGCTCGGCTGTTGACTGTGTGTCGCGACAAACTGACTAACAATAGGTCTTAAATATTCCCACCGTTTCGGTAACGGCCTGTCTCCCCATCGTGTGATGTCGATTCCGTACACTTCGGGTTTTTGTCCTGTAGGTGCGCCATCCAACAGGCAGTAAGGATTTACCGACACGCCCATCGCCGGTTTGTCGCGTAGAATCCGCCGGACTTGGTGGATGTTTTCTTGATGATGTGCCTCGGTTTCGCCGGGATGGCCCACAATCAGGTCAAAAAATAGACTGATGCCGGCCTCGGCAACCCATTGCAGGCCCGTTTCGATTTCCTGCAAACTTTGGCCTCGCCCCATGATTCGTAACATATCCGGTGCAAGGTGTTCGACGCCCATTCGAATGTACGTACATCCTGCCCGCGCCATGCCGTCGACCAACGCCGGAGTGAGGCGATAAGGCTCCAGATAACAATCCCATCGATAGGGTGAACCATGGGAAATCAATACTTCACAAAATCGGCCAAGCCACCGGGGATTGCCGTTAAGCAGGTCGTCATGGAAAAAGATTTGTTTGGGACCGTGGTGCAGCATGTGGTACTCCATTTCGGAAATCACTTCCTCCACACTGCGCAGTCGGAATCTACTCCACAATGATTTTTCGGAACAAAATGAACAGTCTCTGATGCATCCGCGTGAAGTTAACATGGGGATGCAGTCATATAACTCCATTCCTTCAAAATTCGGCCGGGCAATCGAATGGATGTCGGCGAGTGGAAAGGGTGGGTTTTCAACAAATTGCTCGTGGTTAAGGCACGAAACACCTCGGATATCGGAAAAGGGAGTACCCGTGGCAACAGCACGAACAATGTCCACAACCACCTGTTCTCCTTCACCCGTGGTTGTCAGATCGGCTGCGCCAATGGCCAACATCAGTTGGCGAACGCGGGCGAGGTTCATTCCCGGTCCTCCCAGCGCCACAACGGCACCTTTGTCGCGCATGGCTTTGCCATAGGCAGCGGCAAACGGGATATTGGCGTCCACCGTGTGGATGAGTACCAGGTCAGCGTGTGATTCCTGCGCAAATTTTGTGGCGACAGCCCAAATTTTTTCCCCGAGATGTTGAAATTCCGGAAAGCTGTCGGGCTCCAGCGCCGCCAGAACCACGGGCAGACGCACGCCATAATATCCGCCGGCGGGAGGCAAGGACAACGTGAACAGTTCGTTGTGCAGCGGTTTTTCTTCGCGCCACACCCGTGCAGCCAGGTCCCGAGGCGTTACCGACATTCCTTCGAGCCGAAGCGATGCGTTAAGATAAGCAAGGCCCAACGGAGTGGACAGCGGGAGCGGCATACCGAATATCGGAACCACGGTTGTTTCAACCAGCACTTGAGCTAGGTCGGTCATGTCTCCTCCCAATTCAGCCGACCGTTGGACACGATGCAGGTGCCGTCGGTGTACAACGTGGGGTGTTGCACCAGCAGGTCGATGTGTCGCGTGGAGCGATGCTGGCCTCCCAGGTGGTGGTTGGACCCCACTGCTACATGAACCGTACCGTATGCTTTTTCACACAACGATCCGATCTGCAGCGCCGTGGCGCCGGGATTTGTGCCGATTCCGAGTTCGCTCACCGGTTCTATTCCCAGTGCCAATTGCCGGCTGAGCAGCTCCGTTAATTTTAGAGATGGTGTTGTTAACTCAACCGACAGACCTTTTCGGATTGTCAATCGGCACAATTGCCCTGCCATGCTGAACACGAGCTGGCCATCGGTTCGGCCTTCGTTGACTGCCACGTAAACCTCGCCACCCGGCACGTAAATAGGGCCGGTGTTTTGCCTTGCCTCCATCGACTCGTCCCGCCACGTTCTTCCTTTAATTTCAAAGGTTAAATCGGTTCCCAATGGGCAACTTAATCGAGCGGTTTGTGTGTTGGCCACCAAGGCGAGTATACGAGAATTGGTCTGTCCGATCACCGCGGCGTCCTGTTCCATTGCATCCAAATACAGGGTGGTGACTTCATCGTGACTGAAGTCGATCGTCAGATCTTTACGACACCCACGCGGCCACTCCAATAACACCAGTTTCGCTGCCGCATGGGAGTCTATTTGCCCCAACTTTTGGGTTCCGGCCTGTATTGCGGTGTTCAGACCCAGTGCATTGGCCTGGTGCTCTCCCGATTCCGACACGGGGGGGGACCAAAGACCCACCACGCGATTGGCCGCCAGAAAGCGGTTGTTGGTCAACCTGATTGCGCCATCGGGCTCCATCGGCATCCACAAACGTGCGACTTCCTCACGAGGCCAATTTCTTAACGCACCAAGAAGGGTGGCATCGGTCCAACGTTGGGTAATTACGTAAGCGCCCAATTGTTCCACCACCAACTTGAGTGGTTGGAAAAGGGCGTCTGCGTAATCGGCCCAGCACAACACCACGACGTGCCCTGGTTTGGGCGCCAACGATTGTTGGGCGATAATACGCGCTGTTGTTTGGTAACGACTGATCCTATTCTGGGTCACACAATACTCCCTTCTTGAAACCAGGTAGGGCCTATGTCACGTTATTAACGAATCGAAACGATTCCAGATGAGGTACTGCCAACGTATGGTTTCCCGCCTCACCGCGACAATAACATTATGGAGTTGGGTTTGCTTGTTCGCCTGCGCAACTTCTCGGTATTCAACCGAATCTCCGTTTCGTGACGCCTTGTTGGCCACGGAAGAGGCGCTCGGGAAACAGCCGCTTACCTACGCGTTCGTTTCCGAGGACGACCCATTTTATCCCGACGGTCTTGTTGCCGACCCTTACCATGAACAATCGGTCTGGGTTACCTCGTTTCGCACACGTCGCCAACTCGCAGTTTACGTTACCCCCGACGGGCGGCTTGCCCTTGCTGGGACCCGTCATGGTCCACCCGGTACACGTCGGTGTGTGATTGTAGACTGGCCACTAACTTACGAAAGACACCCGTCCAGGTGGCTGGTGTTTTTTAGGGGAATTTTTGGCCAGCCGAATTTGAGCCGGATCGTCCGGAAAAATCCTGAGTCATATCGGGAATATGGCGCAGGGATT
>JABWCM010000086.1 GCA_013360285.1 Myxococcales bacterium | reverse complement strand
GAAAACGTACACGATTCAAAACGGGATCCCGTGTGAGTTATTCAGCAACCTGCGATCCGGTATCGAAATTCTTTCGGCGACGACTATGACACACGCATTTGACCTGTCCGCACAAAGTTACGATATTCGTTTGGGGTCTGAAAATAATTTCATTACTTTCTGGTTACGGCGTCGTTGGCACGAAATTTTGGTACAAACTCTTCCACCCGCGGGCAGGGTTGTCGATATCGGGTGTGGTACCGGCGATGATACGCTTTTTTTGGCCCGTCGCGGATATCAGGTTACTGCTGTGGATCCGTCCGTTTCTATGTTAGCCGTAGCTCGACGGAAGATAAACCAGGCGGGATGCGACAGCCGTGTTCGGTTTGTACATGCGTCGGCTTCGGATTGGGCGAAGATGTACCACGGTCATGGAAGAGCATGGGAACCATTTCAGGCAATTGTGTCCGGATTTGGTGCACTAAGCGCCGAGGCAGATCTGGCTAGTCTTCGTATTGCATTTGAAGGCGTTCTCGAGTGTCATGGTGTCATGTGTGTTATGCCGATGGGAAGAGTTAGCCCTTGGCATTTTTTTGCTCCCTGGAAAGCTGGCGGCGTGCGAACGGTGTTGTCCCGGTTAACAAAGGGAACCGCCACTGCACGCATAGGAACAGAATTGGTAAATATCCGCTACTTTTTTCCCGATGAGTTCGTAAGATTGTTCTCACCGGAATTTGTCCCGGTTCTCGTTGAACAGATGGGGTTCTTCATGCCGCCTCCCGAGATGTTTGTGACACGAGGGAAACTACAAAAGTCATGTGTTCGCCTGTTTGGCGACATCGAAAAAAAAAATAGATGCTCAGTGTGGGGCGGGGACCACATTTGTATCGTCTTGGAGAAACGAATTTGCTGAGGTCACCGACGCCCACTCTGTCTGAGGCAATTGTTGCGACGCTGACATACTCCTCACTTTTCGACTACGCGCTGGATGCTGCGCAGCTACACAGGTTCCTCGTCGGACACCGTGCTTCGCGAGAAGAGATCGAAGATTTGTTGCCAAATTGTGTACATATCGCTCGTTATATGCGTGAAAATGTATGTTATATTACTTTGCGTGGGCGAGAGGAGTTATTTGAACAACGCTTGGTTGCCGATACGGTTAGCGCCGAACATTGGTCCAGATGTTTGTACTATGGCGGATTCTTAAGAGCTTATCCATCAATTCGTATGGCACTGGTCACCGGATCATTGGCGGCTGGTAATAGTCGAATCGGTGCAGATGCCGATTTGATGTGTCTCGTGGATGATCGGAGATTGTGGTCAACCTGGCTGGTTATTCGGTGGCTGACTCGATTGTCCGGTGGATTCTCCGAGCCGGAATTTTGCCTCAACTACATCGTTGGCCCCCAAAAACGGCAATTTCCTCCATCGATTTACATCGCTTGGGAATTGGCAAAAGCAGTTCCACTCTTCGGTGGACAACACTATTTCGATATTCTGTTCCAAAACCGATGGGTCTACGATTATTTGCCAAACGCAGAGGACCTAGTGTCGCGTGATTTGAATGTTGAGCCGGTACGAGACCGGCGGGGACAAATTGCGGAGTGGAGTGCGCGTTTGCTGGATACCCGAATTGGGGGCGTTGTTGAGTTGGTGGAGGAACTCAGGGAAAAATGGGTCATTAAGCGGAAATATGGTAACAGTTTTGCCCAGAAAAAAGCAGAAACTGAAATCAAATACCACAAAATATCTCGAAATGTTGCTTTGTTGACTCGATACTCCGAGGAGCTAAAGCGGGTGGGTCTCAGCCATCTTGGACTTTGGTACGACGTCAATGAATCCATCAAATCGTTACAGAGTCAGTTGAGCCAAGGGCTAAAATAAGGAGCAAAAGATGTGGACTGGTGCCGGCGTCGCAATTCGAACGCAGTTTCAGACATTGGCGGCCACCCGAGGAACACGGGCGTTATTTTATGGGTCGATTGTTGGCATCGGTGCGGTGCTGGTTGGGGTGTTGGCCGGCCAATTGCCGGCGCACACAATTACTGATTTGCGGGTTTTTGCATTGATTCCGGGTGTTGCAGTCACGTCGGTTTTGGTTGCGGAAGTGCCAATCCGAGATGGACTCTCGAGGCGTACGTTGCTTCATCTGTTATTGGGACCAGTTGACCGTTTTGTGCTCGCGATTGTTCGTACCCTTCTGTGTAGCGTACTTGTGTTTGTATTTTTAGGCGCAGTTCAATTAACTTTGGCGCTAGCCGCAGGATTGGGAGTAGACGTGACACTGAGAGAGCTTCTGGCCTGTCTGCTCGGTAGTCTAGCTTACATGTCTGTGTTCTCACTTGTTCATTTGTATACCAAACACGGCCTGGTTACGGGATTGATCGTCTACCTCGCAGCCGATCATTTTATAGGGCAAGTTCCGTTCGCGTTAAGGCAAATCGCGCTGTCCGCCCATGTTGCAAATATTGCCGGACACGAACACGCGATCACCATTGGAGGCTTGTTGGCGACCGAAAACATGTCTATCACCGGTTCAATTGTCTTACTGGTAGTTGTCGCTGTTCTTTGTTTTGGGCTGATGGCTCGGGCATTCAGTAAGCGGGATCTCGCGGAGTTGTGTTGATGGCGGAGGCATGGATCGAACTGGAGAATGTATCCGTTCGCCGCAGTGGACGGCCGGTTTTGGTGGACATTTCCGCGGCGATGAGGGGTAAAGCGGTTGGTTTGGTTGGTGCTAATGGCTCCGGCAAGTCGACCCTGATCGGAACGTTGTTAGGTGTATTGCGGGCTGAATCGGGGGTTGTGCGCGTGTTAGGTTACCGATTGCCGGAAATGGCAATGGAAGTGCGCGCTCGCGCTGGTGTGATGGCCGAACAAGCAGGAATTTTCCCGGGAGGTTCGGGCGTCGACGCGGTTGCCTTTGCCGGCATGCTGAGCGGTCTCGGACGTTCAGATGCCCTGCGTAGAGCCCATCGTGCGTTGGATGCGCTGGCTGTAGGTGAGGAGCGATACCGGTCCACTTCGGGATTTTCCACCGGCATGAAGCAGAGGTGTAAACTGGCGATGAGTCTGGTGCAGGATCCAGAGATACTTATTTTAGATGAACCTACGATTGGTTTGGATCCGCCTGGTCGTGTTCAGTTACTCGGATTAATTCGCGATTTGCGTGATCAAGGGCGTCGTATTTTGATGAGCACCCATATCATGGCGGATGCGGAAGTTGTTTGCGATGAGATGCTGCTGCTCAGCGAGGGGACGGTGGCATATCACGGTACGAAACAACAACTCACTGGTAGTACGGGAGGTCCGATATCTGCCGAAGGATATGGTATAGATGCGACATTTGCTGCGTTGTTAACGTCGTACGGTGTCGTAGTCACCAAGGTTCGTCCCAACGGAGTGATGTTTGTAGCCAATGACGACAGCCATTGGCGCGCCTTTTGGCGTGTAGTAGCAGAACGTCACGCCGAGGTTCGTTCGCTGGGGCCGGAGTTGGCAAGCCTTGAGGACGCGGTTGTTCACATGATGGAGGGTACCGAACACCATGGTACATAAGGCGCCGACGTCAAGGCATGTCGTGAGCACCATCGCTCGCCGTGAACTGCGACTTGCATGGCAGCTCCGGCTGGTGAAGATATTGGCATTGTTCAGTATCTTGCCGGTTTTGGTTATTACCACGGTGTTGGTGGGGCAAGCCTGGTTAGATAAGAATTTCTCACGAACGTTGGACTGGGATCCCGTTTATCGTTTTCTGGAGGTCCAGACGCGCGTGGTCGTTCTTTTGGCGCTGGGACTTGGGACTCCAAGCATAGCGAGGGATCGTCATGAGGATGTATTGTTTCTATACGCGACTCGCCCCGTGCTACCGTGGCACTATACAATTGGTAAGTTAACGTCGGTGTGGGCGCCGGTTGCGTTGCTGTTGTGCGTACCTGCCGCGGTGGTCGCTTTGCTGCAAGCGGGCATTCTCGTACATGTGACCTTTGCCCAATCCGGACTGATGATTGCGAAAGCCGTCCTTGTCGCCGGTGCAACCGCCACGGGGTTGGCGGGAATGACCGTTGGTTGTAGTGCCGTCACCAAACAAACACGTTGGGCCGTCGTCTTGGCAATTATACTTTTGACAGTACCCGACGGGTTGGCTCAGGGCATGTTCGGAACCGACGCAGTTCCAGTCGGTCCCGTGCGCTCGTCCACATTTTTGACTGCGTTCTTGTTCAATGACGGTAAGGACCGCGCGATGATTGGGTTGCTGGGCTTTGGAGTCTTGTTGGCGTGGGGCCTGCTTGGTTATATGGGGATCCACGCTCGCGCAAAAAAGGAGATGATTCCGTGACGAACTTGAAGGGTGCATCGGATGATAGTCCGATCGATTCAGTCGCCCTTTTAAGGGATGTTACCGTGTTTTACGGTGAAGTTGTTGGGTTGAGTCGAGTGACGTTGGGCCTTGGCCCAGGAATTACTGGGCTTGTCGGTCCAAATGGCAGCGGAAAAACGACTCTCATGAGGGTTCTAACTGGGTTAATTCTTCCACGTGAGGGAAAAACGACGGTTTTCGGTGAGGAACCGTTTTTTAGCGCGGCCGTGCGAAGTAAGATCACGCTGGTTCCGGCGGTTGAGGCTTTCTATGAAAATGTTTCTGGGCTGAAAAACCTAGAGATTGCGTTTTTGGCGAGAGGGTGCAGCGTGTCTGAGGCAAAAACCAATGCTGCTAGTGCGCTGGAACTCGTTGGTCTGACGGCCGACGGTGCTCGTAAGGTAGAAACCTGGTCCCGAGGAATGCGCCAGCGGCTCAAGCTGGGTCTGGCACTGGTTGCCGATGCAGGAGTTGTCCTTTTGGACGAACCCTTTCTCGGTGTCGATCCGCCGAATCGTCAGCGATTACGACAACATATTGAATGGTTGGGCAATCATGGGCGTACTGTGTTGATAACCTCGCACGTTCTTCACGAAATTGAGAGCCTAACCGATCGAGTGGGAATTTTGGCACACGGGCGGCTGCTCGGAATGGGCCACATCGGCTCGTTACTAAGTCAGTTACGTGACCGATATCCTCATCGGATTGAGCTTGAGGTCGACAACGCTCGAAAACTGGCAAAAGCTCTCATTGGGTTGCCACATGTTAGAGAACTGAAGGTTGCAGGCGACCACGTACTTGAATTACTAACCGAATCGCCGGATCAGGCGTATCGAGATCTTGCGACGGTAGTTTTATCTTCCGGCGCTCTCATTTATCGCGTCGTTGCTCGGGATAATTCCCTGGAGGCATTGTTCTCACATGTGACAGCGGCTGGAGCGCAGCGGCTTTAAGTTACTGATTTACCGGTGTTAATCCGCATCTCGGCAACAGCGAATGCCGATAGTGGGAGAAAGAAATCCTTTTTTGTTTCCCGAACACACTCCGCTGCAACCTGTAAATCTTTCCACTGGATCGTTGTTTACAAACCCGCCCCCGCGAAATTTGCAATAGTCGTCCTTGCAACCATTTACCCATTCAGTAACGTTGCCGGCCATGTCGAAGAGACCCGGCAGGCCGCCCTCACACTGACCGAATGACTTCACGGGTGCGGTGTCTTTTGGTTTTGCCGATGTCGGCGATGTGGCGCTTTGGTGATTACATACAGAAATGTCGAATTCGTTGCCGTAGGGGAAGGCGCGTCCATTGCTGCCGGAGCAGGCCGCGAGCCACTCCGTTTCAGTGCAGATTCTCCCCCCGGCAAAGTGACAAAACTCCTCCGCTCCATAGTAATTTATGCAATTCATGGGATGATTTTCTTTGCCTTCTACGCCAAAATTGCATGGTTTACGATTCTGGGGAATGCATTTTCCGTTCATGACGCAAGATTTGAATTGCTGAACCGAAATTTCGGTTGCCGTGATTGAAAACGGAAGCGTTGGATGAGATAACCAGACCAAATCCGACGATGTCGATGTGCTGCCTAGGTTCGTGTTATTCAGATTTACCGAGATGGGATTGATTGGTGCCTCGTCGTCTTGCTGTTGAGGCGTCGCTGGTTTCGATGTGAACTCAGGGACGACAGACAGCGGCGCCCGATGGGCGGTGGTCGTCGTCGGGGACGGCGGGGATACTGGTGACGATTGATGTTTACATGCTGAATTCAACGCGAACGACAGCAAGGCGACTACCAAACAAAGCCAGGCATGGGTCACATACGGCGCTGGCTTGCCCAAAAATAAGTTGGCACGCTGGTGACGGAGAATTTGGGTTGCCTCGTTCGCAAAAAACACTACGGCAATCTCTCGACATTCCTCAACTTTTCCCTGGCCAATTCGCAACATCTTCGCCCACGACCCGCACCCGACTTTTTTCGATAATGCTGAATTTGCAACAAAATAGTTACACGGACCTTGAGAAAAAGAGTCCATCCAGGATCGAAAAGCTATTCTTGTGCAAATTCTCAGAGTGTTCAGATCCATCATGATTGCCTAACCGGATCTCATATCGTGGTAAAACCGCTATCGTTTGCTTCACGGATCTCGGAAACCGTGCGGTCTGGTTCTACTGGTTGCTTTGCCCAATTTGAACTAACCATTGTTTGTATTACGGTCATTTTCGTTGGGTTCATTTCCAAAAAGGGAGACCATTTCTACTGTACGGGCAGCGCTGGCGATATCCCGCATGTCAGTTTCACGGAGTTTTTCAATTAGCTCGCCAAGTTTGTCCCAAATGGCTTTCGACCCCTTTAGGTTATGACCCAGTGAGCGCAGAACTGGAATCATCAATTGCTCAATGATTTGTATTTGTTTGGAGACCAGGTCATGGACAGCCGGAGGCGGCATGTTGACAATTTCCACGCCGAATCGAGCTTTCGCGAGTGTTGCTATGAGTTGTGTCATTTGGTCAATCAGTGGTTGTATCGTTGAAGCGGTTGTGAGTGATCTGTCCGCTCCGCTTTGGGAAACAGAGACCAGAGTCTGAAGAGCACGCTGTATTCCTGTTAGGTTTTTCTCCACTGGCTGCAGTGCTGATTGGAGTGTCACAGAAGATTGTTGCTGTGCGGCCACGTTGTGTTCAACGTTGGTAATGGCTTTCGCGATTGCAGCAAGATGGATACCCATATCCGTAAGACCTTGGTTGATCTTTTCCGCCGGCGAAATGTTTGCTGTTTCGCTGCGGACCGCGGAATCCACCGCCAAGGCGATTGCGTCCAGTCTTTCGCCCAAGCTACCGAGTACCTGGGTTACTCGAGTAACAGGATCAGCATCGCGCCCACCCATCACTTGATTACGTCCAAAACTTTTTTTGATTTCTGCCCATCGTTTGTTTTGTTCATCCGTTAATTTCCCACGTATTTCGGCTAATTTAAGAAGGTTGTGTTCCGCTCCAGTCGTAAGAGTCTGGGACTCAGAGGCATAATGATCATCAATCAGCGACTCCAGTTCGGAGGGGTTCATAACCGCGACTACTTTTGATGCCAGTTTGGTCATGTTTCGATAACTACCTTGCAACTTAAACGGTGGTTCCGTTCGATACGCGTCTTCTTGGGATGCAGACAAGATGTACTGCTGGTTTACCGCTAATACGACCTCAATGATCCGAAACAATTTCCTGAGGACGAGCACGATTTCTTCCTGCTCGGCCGCACTATAACTGTACTTCAGTTCACTCGGTGACCGATTCTGACCATGTGCAATAGCTACAAATGTAGAAATATCCTGCGGATCACGTGTCACAAGGGGTGCCAACACCGGGTTGGAAGTGAGGCTGTTTTCAACGTAACTTAACCGAAACAGTTCATCACGACCCGACAACACTTCACCGAGATTATATGTGTCGGCCCGGTTTGCGAGCATGTCGGGTAGTTGAAACCGCTGTCCCGATTCCGTATATGGATTTCCAGCCATACACACACAAAATCGTTTTCCTCGAAGATCGTAGGTTCTGGCTTGCCCGCGCCACACTCCCTCGATTTTCCTCTGGGCGTCACAAAGCGAGATGAACTTCTGAAGGAGTTCCGTGTTGGTGTGCTGTATGTCATCGATATACAGCATCACGTTGTTACCCAACTCCAATGCAAAATTGACTTTGTCTACCTCTTGACGTGCCGTCATGTTGGGTGCTTCGTCGGGATCGATCGACGTTACGCCGTGCCCCAACGAGGGTCCATTGACCTTTACGAAAATGAGCCCCAAGCGGTTGGCTACATATTCCATAAGTGTCGTTTTTCCGTACCCAGGCGGTGAAATCAGCAGCAACATTCCCATTCTGTCCGTTCTACCAGTTTCGCCAACGGTTCCGATTTGTTTTGCTAAATTATCTCCTATCAGCGGCAGGTAAACATCGTTGATGAGTCGATTTCGCACGAACGTGCTCATGACTTTCGGCTTCAATTCGTCCAGACGCAATCTTGCACGTTGCGTTTGAAGAAAACGATTCCTTGAGTTGACATAATGTCTAAATGATGGTGCTCGATGTTTACGAAAGACCGTAAGCCGAGAAACAAACTCGTCCAAACGTAATCTCATGGTTCGATTGATTATGCGAGGGTGCTGACCAAGAAGTTCGGAAACATCCACAACTGTCGGGGTAGTTGTGGTAAATGCCATTCTTGGCAGAGACGGTTCCGTTAACAACAACACTGCTGTTTCTTCGCAAAGGTGCGCATAGTCTGAAAGTGCTGGATCGTTGCTTTGTTCAACAAAGCTGCGGACCCACGCTGTGGCTAGTTCATATGCAGGTCGTAGGTGACCAGAGAGTCCTGCCAAATCATCGGTGAGCTGACGAAACACCGACTGGCTGTTGAGCTTTTTGGCCAACGCATCACGAAGGTGAATTGCCTCGGGGCTCACTACAAAGCGTACGGGTGATTGTCCCACCTCTTCCAACAAATATCTGGATGCTAAGTGAGATATATCACTATTTATCTTAATTTCATTCGCGGAGAAAAACGAGAGAACCGCATCCGACAACTCCTCCACAAATATGTCTATGGCATTGCTGTGGGCAAAGGTTTCGCGTAATCGCAACAGGTTTTTCGCTCGCCTTTCCCAGTTGGATTTTTGAGTTGTATTGTCGCACCGTGCCCAAAACAAAGTGCCGATGGCTCTCGCTGTGGCGGGATAACGAAGTAAGCCTGCGCCGAAGTACATCGGTACTATTTTGGCAAGAATCAGCGCTGCATCATGGTCGTGGACTCCTCGCTCGTATCCTTCGTCGTAACGCTCGGCGGCGGTTTTGTTGACCAGTGCTGATAGCGAGTCAAAAAACCGCGCCGCCTCAATGAGGTCGCGGACGGATACGCCATTTTGTTCACTTTCTGCTTCTGCCAATATGCATGACGCCAAATATTCACTTCGATAAACCTGGTCGGTTTCGGACACGATTTGTTGAGCCCAGAATTCCTTGGTTTCGGTCCACTGGGGCTCGTCGATCACTTCGAAATAATCTGTACCAGTAAGGTGAAGTACAAGTTTGTCATCGCGCGGAATTAGAGTAAGGTCAACAAGAGATGTATTGACAGAAAATCGATGACGTCCGAGTCGAATCACTTTTGCGCCGTCCTCGAACAGATCGGATCGATCACGCAGCGCGCGTACAGATTCCTCCTTTGTCACCTTGAGGCGGCTGATGATTTCGTCAGCTCGTAGTCCATCGCCAAGTGTGCGCAATTTGTCGCTTAACTCGTAAACCTTTGCGACCATTGGGTCGGCCGCAAAATAGGTGTTCAGTTCATCGGGCGATTGAAATGTTGCGCTACGCCGCGCGATACCCGAAAGAATTCGGTCTACGGCGACCACGACGTTTTGGGACCTTCTTTGTCTTTCGTCCACAAGCGTCTGTTTTCTTGCAGAAAGTACCTCGTAGACGTCCTCGCGTTTGACCGCAAGTTCGGTCAGAAACTCATCAAACTCACTGTAGCGGCTCTCCAGTTCTTCAAGTTGCAGCAGCAACGCTGCAAGTTGGTCGTCGCATTTTTCCGGTGTATCGGCTAGTCCAATGGCACTTTGTACACTTTGAGCATAAAGGCGGAAATCCGCACTGAATTCGGCTTTTGCTTCCGTTGATCGCAGTTCTTTTCGCCTTGTTTGGCAGATAGCACGTGTTCTGTTGAGTTGGGAGAAGACTTCCGACGTCTTTTCCAAAATCTTGGTTCGTTTTGTCGCATCATCGACCTTCAGAGACGCGACGATTTCCGACAAAAGTTCAAGTCCCTGGCTGATTTTGTCTACAGCCTCTTGCTGTGTCGCAAGGTCGACTACGGTCTGCGATTTCTCTGCGCTGTTGGTCAACTCTGAAATTCGACTTAGATAAGGTGTTAAAGCCTCCTCCTTTAGCAAAAAGGTGACCGTCTCTTTACTGACCATCGCAAACGCCGCCGTGTTGGCAGCTTCCAGTGTGTCGACATCAGGTAAGTCGATATATCGTAGATCACGGAGGCCGACGATGCGGCCGCGCAGGTTGCGGATGGTTGCCAACGTCTCCACAAACGACTCAATAGCCCGAAAATCCTGGGGACGTAGCTCGTTGAGAACCCTGGCTTGATCTGCTTGGACACCATTCAATGCCTGCCGGGTCGCTTGGCGTTGCACCTGAACCTTTTCAAATTCATCAGCAATAAGGTCAGCTACAGACTGAATTTCGTGAAGTGGCGATCTCAGGTCATGTGCGTCTGCGTCGCCGTACCAAAGATAATTGTCCGACACACGGCGGGTTGCTTGAATCAAATCCTCGTATTTTCGCAGACTAGGTTGGCTGTCCTCCACCATCCTGCAGATCGACAACGCGTCGGAAATGCCCCGTACCAGTTCTGCGTTGCCGATTTTTGCAAGAAACGAGGTTCCTACTGGCTGTATTGCGGCGATTTCGTCAGACACAAACGGAGTTCGCCAAACTTGCATCGGATGAACGCGTGTGGGTTCATCGGTGGTGGCACGAAACAGGACCATTTTGCCGTCCGGAAACAGTGTAAATCCATGGCAGGGGACGGCAGCGACTACCTCTTTGCGAATCAAATTGTAAGGCAGGAGAATGCGTCGTCCGCCGTCCTTGTCATGAAATACGTATAGAACATCTTCTCCGTTGGGTGAACGAACCATACGTTTGAAGATCATTCCTGAAATATCGAGATCAAATAATTTCAATTCGCCATTTTGGAGATAATAGCCTCCAGGAAAAATAATTCCGTGGTCTTCCGGCAGTCGTACGCAGGATTGTCCAATTGCGTCGATCCGAGATACCGTGCGAGTTCGAGTATTGAATACGAGATAGCGATAAGAAAGCTCGCGATACGGTTTTATTTTCAATAGGACAAGCGGTCCCACCCGTGCGTACAAGAACTCGGCGTCGTCTAAACTCTGTCGGGGATCGTCCACGGGTTCTGAGTATACGCCTAGCCCAGTTGCGGTATTGTCTTCGATTTTAACGGTAAGGTCACCACCAATGGTTTCTACGAAGACTTCGTCCAGGATCGACACGTGAGGGTGGGACCCGTGACGATGATCGGACCTGGTCGTTGCGGTCCATTCAAAATCGTGAGTTGGAGGAAATATGTGGTCACGCTCGCCGCGGTTGTCGATGTAATTTAAGCGAAAATCGTTTGCAATACTCCAACGTAATACCCGAATGTCCTTGATTGATTGCCCTATTTGAAATACGGCCAATAACTTTTGGTCTCTAACCCTTAGTTGTACTAATTTAGCATCCTTATAATACTGGTACAGTTCGTCGAAATCCCTCACAAACCGAGGATCAACCAAATAATCCGGCTCATGGCCCGATGTGAGCGGCTCAAACGAGAATTTTCCTTCTTCGTCCTGGAATCGGTGAACCGATAGAACATCGCTTATGACGGTTTGTTTACGAAGACCAATAAAGACATTGTATCCAAATATCAGATGATTTCCCACTGAGACAATATCGCGCGGGACACAGTTGTTGATGGTACGAATTCGATCACTGCTAATGACTTCAAACCGACTTGTGCCGAAGTGTTCCACTCGGCTCACATTCAGGCGGTCCGCACGGTTAGCAAGATCGGCAGACGATTTGACCAGTCTGTCACGCAGAACCTCATAAGTTCCTTTGTCTACTGCGGTATCGATTGCTGATTTCCGTGGTTCGGATTCTTCGGCTGTCATTGTATTGACCTTTTGCGGCGACCTGCTGGATACAAGTCCCAGTGTCCGCGCATCAACCACGACGTGGTCGCGTTTTCACACTGAACGAGATAGTCTAATTTTGTACTTCAGTTCATTAACTTAAATTGGTGTCGGCTAGGCCAAGTTCTGTTGCTTTTGCCAAAAGATTCTGAAGATGGGTTTTGGCTCCCCCGTCTGCATTTCGCATCATTTTTGTAAGGAATGCTGTTACTGTTAATGCCTGCAGGTCGGTCGCAGAAAGTCCGGATGTTGCTATGAGTTTCTTGACATCATCCAGCAGCCGTGACTTTCCGTTAAGATAGTCCGCCCCAAGAGTTGATAACGTGTTGCTGTGCTTCACCGCCCCGTCGAGTGACTTCCCATACGAGACCGCGTTTACGACTCGATCGATAAACGCCGCGTCGCCCCCGACAATATCAATCTTTGCGGTTTTGAAGGCGTCGCCTAAAATGCGTGCCTGGGCTTCGGCAACTTGTCGTTTGGCATGGATTTCCTCCAGTCCCAGCGACTTCTCCATTTCCACACGCAGGCGGAATTCTTCATGCCCTCGGGTTGCTTCGTCAAGAGCGCGCATGCTGTTGGCCTTTTCCAAGATGGCTTGTGCTTCTGCTGTTCCTTGTTCGCGTCGGACTCGAGCCGATGCGAGTCCCGCTTTTTCGTTTGCGGCGGCCTCCGCCTCCAATACCCGGGCTCGAGCCAGTCCGGACGCTTCGTTTCCCTGCGCTTCTGCCTGCGCCTTTTCGATTAGGACACGGGCTTCTGCAAATCCGACCTTTTCGAGCGCTATCGCATCCGCTTCTTTAACACGAACTCTGGCTAGGCCGGCTGCAGCTTCTTCTGCCTGAATGCCTTCGGCAAGCCGGATTTTCGCTTTGGCTGCTTTGTCGGTGGCTTCCAAGTCGGCGTCGGCAAGGACCAGCCGTTCTTTGGCTTTGTATTTGGATGCCTGTTCGGCCGCCTCGGCTGCTTTGATGCCTTTGACAAGCAACTCTTGGGCTTCGGCTTCTGCGGCCAGCACCACGGCTTCTTTGTTGCGTTTTGCTTCTGCAATCAACCGCAAGTCCTTGATTCGTTCCTCCTCTTCTGCGACGGTTTTTTCAACCGCGATGCGCTCCCGGATCACGTCTTGAATTGCCTTTCGTTCAACTTCCAACGCCTTTTCTTTGGCGATCCGCAGCAATTCTGTTTCGCGTTCCCTGCCGATTTGTTCGATTACACGATCCCTTTCTACACGCTCACCTTCAACGGCCACTACACGTTCACGGTTTTTCTTCGCCACTTCGACTTGTCGATTTTTGTTCTCCTCTTGAACTGATAAGTCCTCCGTGGTCTTGATTCGCGCGGACTCGGCTTTTAAACGCTCCTCTGCTTGTACGCGAAGCACTTCCGCATCTTCGCGTGCCCTAACGGTTGCAATTTCCCTTTTTTGTTTTGATTCAGCGTCGGCCTGTTGGCGCTCTAACTCCAATATCGCTTCTGTTGCTTCGACATCCTGTTTTTTTATCAATTTCTTTTCGTTATTGGCATACTCGTTGGTTCGAACATGCTGAATCGATGTCAGCTCGGTAATTTTACGTATTCCCTGAGCATCCAAAATGTTATTGCTATCAAGGTTCGCCAGTGGCGTTTGTTCAAGATAGTCGATCGCAGCGTCTTCGAGGATATAACCGTTCAGATCGCGGCCGATGATGTCGATAATCTCGTCTCGGAAACGATCTCGTTCCTCGTAAAGGCTTTCAAATTCCATTCGTTTTCCGACGGTTTTTAACGCCTCGGAAAATTTTGCCGCAAACAGATCCTCCAGAGTTTTGTGGTCGGACGCCCGAACACAGCCGATCGATTGCGCGACCTTGAGCACGTCTTCACGGGTTTTGTTGACGCGAACAAAGAACGTTACCTTGATGTCTGCTCGAATATTGTCCTTGCATATAAGTCCTTCTTTTCCGCGTCGATCGATCTCGATCGTTTTTACGGAAATATCCATAATTTCAGCACGATGGATAATTGGGTAAACAACGGCGCCTGTGAAAACTACGTCCGGATCGGCTTTAAGATTGTTGACAATCAATGCCTTTCCTTGGTCCACTTTTCTGTAAAATTTCATTAATAGGCCGGCCATACCCAGGACCAAAATGACAATTGCCCCAACTGTTACTAATACGGCATAAAGTGACATGACGAATTTTTCTCCTTTTTTGGTAGCCATCGGTCGCGAAAATTAACGTATTTTAGGCTCATACCTGACAGAAACTGTCCTCTTTGCGCTGAACATGTGTTAAGTTACCTCACCACATGTTCTACTAACTCTGTTTGTTCGCCTGGGAGCGTTGGTTTGATGGCAAGTTACTGGATGTCGAACGCTTCTCCGACGTCAGCACGTGGTCCATTGGTACAACCAGGAAGACCTCTTTTGTTTCGTCAAATTCAATGATCAGCGCCTCGGACCCTTTCGTGAGTTGGTTTTGCTCCAGACAACGAACGGGGAGTAACAGATTTGCACCGGTTAACTCCACCGAGGCTTGCCCAAAACGTGAGTCCACACGCAGCGTCGAAATTTGGCACACCGCGCCCACCAAACTTCGACTCTCGGTGGTCGGATGTTTTTGAAAGACGCGTCGCAGGGGCCTTATGCATAGGCCAGTAAGCCAAATCGAGGCTGCAATCGAGCCAACAGCTATCCCAGTGTGAGCCCAAGGGCGCAGGGTAGTGTCGACAAGTAAATTCCGTGTCCAGTCGATGGCGACAATCGTCAGTAGCCACGACCAAAGAACCAGAAAGCTAAGCGATACAGTAATCGGAACGCCGGTTAGTCCTAATGCTTCCAAAAGGTTCGTTGTGCCACCATGAGTGTCTCCACCGTCTCCCTGATCGCCGATCTCCGCTGTTCCCGTCGACTCGGCGCCGAATGACTCGGCTGCGGCGTCCCCACTGGCAGACGCCGCCCCGTCGATCGTTCCATCGACGCCGGTATCGACATGAAACGTTTCTATGCTTAATGCACCAATAATAACCAGTGTCCAATAGACGAGCAGCACTCCTAGCAAAATTGTAAAAACGACCGTGGGGTATGCGATGGCCGTTTCCAGCAGTTCGTTCATGGGGTCCTCTCATGAGTGTCCGATTCCGCACGTATCTCAAAAAAACCTGGTTACTGTAACTCAGTTCACGCCCGGATAAAATGTGACAAAATGATCGCATATCTACATCCGACTTGGCTTCCTTAATGCGGATTCTGGTAGATCTTGACGTTTGAGAGACTTCACTTTGTGAGATATTGTTCTGAATCGCGATAAACGCACACATATAGCAGAGCCCATAATTGAGACAACCAGTGCGTGTACTTTGCTCCGTTGGGACGGGAGACCGGTTTATTTGGGTGCCTGATCGCGTGATAACAAAAGTGGAATCAGAGGCACAATCGGTTGATTTCTGAGCCGTCTTCAGTGAGGATAAGAAAGGTGTTTGTTGGCGCGTTACATGAGGACTTTGTGATTCTGAGGGCTGCTTCATTATGGGTCTCCTTGGTTTTCTTGATTGGAACAGCGCAATGCGCACCGATTGACTCCGCTATCGAACAACCCACCCAGGTTGTTGCGTATCATTTCGAAAAAAGTCACCCTGTTCCGGTCACGGCGTCGCAACTGCTGAATATTATTGTTGATATGAAAGCGACCGCCGTGGCAGTGAACCTGTGGTCGATATATTGCGAGCCATGTGTCGAAGAACTCCCGGAGTTGATTGCCCAGACGTCGGAGTTCGAGAAAAAACAAATCGCGTTGATATTTGTGTCGATGGACTTTGACGAACATTGGGATAAAGCAGCGGCATTATTGCATAATCTGGGTTACCATGGGCCAGCGTACGTAAATTGCGAAGATGACCAGAATTTCGCTGAAGGGATCAGCCCCCGCTGGTCTGGATTGCTTCCTACGACTCTGGTTTTCGACGGCAACGGTCGATTACTTGGCATGAGTGAGGGAAAATTGTCCAGTACCCAATTTCAGGATCTTATTCGGACCAGCGTGTTCAAGTAAACTAACTTAGGAGCACAACAAGTGAATATAATGATTGTTGAAAAACACTTGATTCTTTCTGTGTTGGTGGTGTTGTTGTTAACGTTGACATCCTTTGTTACGCACTCCAGTGCGGACGAAGACAAACCCGCGGCACTGACTATCGGTGCATCGGCCCCACTTCGGACAGAAAAAATGAAAGCTGCCGTTGGTGACGCTGTTTCCCTGGATGACATAAAAGGTTCAGTTGGCAGTCTTGTGGTTTTTACCTGCAATCATTGTCCGTGGGCGCAGGCTTGGGAAGGCCGGATCGCAGAGATAGCACGGGAGTTTAAAGACAAAGGAATTCATACGATCGCTGTGAATCCCAACGACCCCGCAAAATACGCCGACGACCGTTTGGAAAAAATGGCGGAACGAGCCAAGGCAGCAGATTTTCAGTTTCCCTACGTAGTAGACGAAGGCTCTAAGCTTGCAAAAGCGTTCGGTGCAAGTCGTACACCGGAGATTTTTCTGTTCGACAAGGACTGGAAGCTTGTTTATTACGGAGCCGTAGACGACAACGCAAACAAACCCACGGACGTAAGAAAATCCTACCTGAGGGATGCAATGTTGGCGCTGGTTGGTGGAAAAACTATTGATCCGGCGACAACCAAGGCACTTGGGTGCGGTATTAAGTTTTACTAATCAAATTTTGTGCAGGTTGCTGAATTTGGGCGTTGAGGCTGGTGCTTGGATTGCCCAACTTGCGTGGACAAACATGTGATACGTGTTGAGAACCTCTGTAAGACCTACCGCGTTCCCCAAAAACCGCCCGGACTGGTTGGCAGCCTGAGATCATTGTTTTCCCGTGAAGTGCAACAGGTTCACGCGGTTCAAAACGTTACGTTCGAAATCCAGCCGGGTGAACGCGTCGGTTTTTTGGGTCCCAACGGGGCCGGGAAAACAACCACCCTGAAAATGTTGTCTGGTTTGCTGGTCCCGACGTCGGGTCAGATCAATGTCCGCGGATTTCGTCCGTCGGACCGCGATCCGGATTTTCTTCGACGTATCACCCTTGTAATGGGCCAAAAGCAGCAACTTTTGTGGGATCTTCCACCATACGAGTCTCTGGAGCTGAATCGAGCGTTGTATGCGATTTCGCGCGCGCAGTTTCAGGAAACTGTGGGGCAGCTTCGCGATCTGCTTGATTTGGGTGCCCTACTCGATCGACCGGTCCGGAACTTGTCTCTTGGCGAACGTATGAAGTGTGAACTCGCTGTAGCACTACTCCATCGTCCGGATGTGCTGTTTCTTGACGAACCGACGATTGGTTTGGACGTGACCATGCAGGCAACGGTTAGAACCTTCATCGCAGAATGGAATCAACGGTACGGAGTAACCGTGTTACTTACCAGTCACTATATGCAAGATATCGCCGCGTTATGTAACCGAGTGATTGTGATTGATGGGGGAAAACTTGTTTATGATGGCGATCTCGGCGCGTTGGCGAGAAATATCGCGCCCCATCGACGGATTCTGCTGCGTTCACATACCGAAATGACTTTGGATGCGCTTTCTGCCTACGGGCCATTTGTTCGCGAGGGTGGGTCTACCGTTGCGTCCGTCCACGCTTCAGTTGTGAATTCAATTGTAAACCGACTGCTAGTCGACATTCCCGACATCGAGCTGTCCGTCGAAGACGCCTCGCTTGAATCGATTATTGCTCGGTTGTTCCAACGCGGCGAAGGTGAAACTCGCAACGGTCGGCAATGAAACATTTTTTTCGGTCGCTTCGCGAATTTCCCGCCTTGCTCAACGTCGGCGCTGCCTCAATGGTCGCATATCGGGCGGAAATGGTGCTGTGGATATTGAGTGCAACTTTGCCGCTCATCATGCTGGCGGTATGGGATCGCGTCGCGATGGATGGACCAGTGCGCGGATTCGATCAGGGAAAGTTTGCTCTTTACTTTGCTGCGACTCTCATTGTTCGCCAACTCAGCGGCGCCTGGGTGGTGTGGGAGCTGAACCATCAGATTCGCACAGGCGGATTGTCGTCCGCGCTTCTTCGGCCTGTGTTCCCCGGTCTATGGTTTGCCGCTGAAAATCTAGCCGCGATTCCGATTCGATTGGTAATTTTGGTGCCGATTGTGCTTTTGATTTGGTGGTGGCGTCCGGAACTGGCCAGTAACTTCGATGCGATTTACGTTCCCATTGCTCTGATTTCAACGCTTTTCGCGTGGTTAGGCAATTTCTGCATCCAATGGCTGTTTGGAAGTTTCGCGTTCTGGCTTGGGCAGACTCTGGGACTTTACAACCTTTGGTTTGGGATCTGGGCATTGTTTTCCGGTTATTTGATTCCATTTGCTGTAATGCCCGAGTCGATGGCCGACGTTGCACGGTGGCTTCCATTTCGCGCTTTGCTGGGAACGCCGGTGGACGTTTTCTCCAACCGCTTACCTTGGTCAAATGTTGTTTTTGAACTTGGGCTGCAGCTTTTTTGGGTAACGACCCTTGGTTTGTTGGCGTCCTTTGTCTGGCGCATGGGACTTCGTCGATATGAGGCGTTTGGATCGTGAAATCTCCTATTTCGGCGGTTCGCTCGATTCTGGCTTTATGGCGGGCCGCGTGGATGACGGCTCTGCAGTACAGGTCGAATTTCGTCCTCGAGGCGATCATGGCCGTCTTCTGGTTGGCGTGGACAGTTGTACCTTTGCGTGTGGTCTTTGACACCCGTGTGGGCGTGGCGGGCTGGACATATGATCAATCATTGCTTGTAGTTGGCTTTTTTGTGACTCTTAAAGGGCTACTTGACACCTTCGTCGAGCCGAATTTGCGATCGGTTGTGGAGCAGGTGCGAATGGGAACACTGGACTTTACTTTGCTGAAACCAGTCGACGCACAATTGATGATTTCCACTACAAAAACCATGCCGGCCAAGCTGTTTCACGTGGTGGGTGGTGTCGGGCTCCTGTTTTATGCTTCGGGCCAGTTGCCCCAGCCACCAAGCATTGGAAGTGTAATCTGGGCATTCTTATTGCTTTCTTCCGGATTGGCTTGCATTTACTCTCTCTGGCTCGCTGTTGTCAGTCTGGCATTTTTTTTTGTACGAATTGATAATCTTTCATATGTTCTTGAGTCGGTTTTGGACGCGGGCCGGTGGCCAGTCGATCTTTATCGAGGTGGATTACGGTTTGTGTTTACGTTTGTTGTTCCGGTTGGCCTTATGACGACGTATCCATCCCTTGCCCTGCTCGGTAACCTCTCCGCGGGTGACGGGATGCTAAGTATCGTCGTTTCATTCGTGTTTCTGTTTTTGAGTCGGCAAATATGGGAATTTGCGCTCGCGCGTTATTCGTCCGCGTCCAGCTAACTTAATCCGGGTAGTCAAAAGACTTCAGTCGAGACCACGAAAGACGTCCAACAAGATATCCCACAATCCACGCACCGTGTTTGTGCCGCGATCGTAGTTGCCCGTTCGGACGTCGAGATCTCTGTTTCGCGTAACTTCTCGGCGAATTTGATCCAATTTGGCCTGTGCCAACAATATCCTTGCGTTTTGAGGCATCTGCCAGTTTTGTTCATCGGGCTTTGGTAACGGCGAAAACACAGCCAATTCCCCCAAGTCAAACCACACGATTTGGCAGACACGGCAAACGTCCAGCTCAAGCGAATTTCCGTAACCCATACCAACAAGGGCCATGGACTGCGAACAGGAAGGACAGCGCCTTCCTGGGTCGGTGGTTGCACGCGTGTGACGCCATAGCTCATTTACAAGCTCATCCGGGGCGATTTTTCGGAGCACCGAAAGTACAACGGCCAATCCGCCGCAGGACTCGCAGTTAAATACTCGTTTGCCGGGATCACCGACCATTTGCAAAGGTTGTTCACATCCCGGACAAGTCATGGTTGAGGTGTTGACCATCATAATACCTTGGTGTGGGTGGGCGGACCCAGCCCGTGGAAAACGGGTTCATTGGTAGTCTACACTAAGCTGATTCGCAAATGTCCATTTACATGCTGGTTTATCGAAGAGACAAGTAACAATGGTTCCCCCCAGAAAAATAGACACATGGATATCGCCGGTTTGTTATCGAAGTAGGCATGGCAGTGTGGCAAAGGCCTTTGCTGGTTTTTTGATGACGACGTTAATTGTCGGAGTGCACACTCCTGTGTGTTGGAGTCAATCCGATTTGAATGCGCTTGTGGCCTATCTGCGCGCAACTCGTTTTGAGGAACCGGGAGAGAATCAGACTATTGGGCTGATTGACCAAGACTTTGATCTCTGTAATCCGGGTTTTTTTGAGGCCGACGCCGGTGTTTGGGCATGGAATGATGTAAATGGAAACAACGTGTTGGACCCTGGCGTTGACGATATCGACATCGGTTTTGGCTCGGAGACGTTGAGTTGGCTTGACGTTGCGGTACACGTGCCGGACGGGTTCGTTGGTACCGATGTTGTTAACCTAATACAGATGTCATTTGACCGAAAATTTCAACCTGCTATCGATTGGTTGTTTCTTGATCGCAATCGAAACGGCGTGCGGGATTGTGGTGCGGCTGCTGGTTTTTCCGATTCGGATCCGGCGCTCGGTGAGCCTGTTTTTGTTTTAGATGACCTTAACGGCGATGGTGTTGGGTCATTAAATGAACATTTGTTTCAACTTGGAACCAGCCGAGTACGTTCATTACGACGTGGTTCGTACGAATTTTTTCGTGGTCGAAATCTCGCCGTGGCGGCGGCCCACGACGCGGAGCGAACATTCCACGGTACCGCGATGGCAAATCTGGTAGGGATCGGTCCAGACGTACCCAAACGACACGTTGGCGCGGCGTGGATGGCAGACCTAGTGCTTGTCGCGGCAGACAACGAGTTCGAAGCATATACCGGTGCATTGTGGGCGGAAAAGCAGGGTATCGGAGTGTTGCTTATCGGGCTAACACGATGGGCATTGGAACCACTAGATGGCTCGTCGCCTCTGGAATTGTTGGTGGATCAGTTGTCGGATTCCGATGTGGTCGTTGTTGCCCCCACCGGTAATCTCGGTCGCGGAAACCGCCATGCCATAGTTGAGGTAGGTAATGGGGATTTGATTTGTGTGCCTATTGTCGAAAATGCGGCTGTTACTGAACGTTATCTTACTGTAACTTGGTTAGATTCATTATTTAATCCTTCGTTTCTAATTCGTTTTTCCGACGCAGATGGCGATTTTGTTGTGCCGCCAAATGGTTCCGCGATCACTATCGAGGAAGCCGGTATGACAATTACGGGTCTGTTGGCGACCACCGAAAAGTCGACACACATTTTCACGATAGTAGCGGCCTCAGTTGAACGATTTCAGGATAAGGCAGAAAAATTCTCCGTATGTATTCACGGAAGCGGTTCTACTCAGACTTCGGTAACCCATTGGGTGATCGCAGACAATGCTGGCGCTGGGGCAAATGCAGGGAGTATGTTCCCACCCGAATGGTGGAACGGTGACACGACGTTAACCTCGCCCGCTACGGCCGACACCGTGGTCGCTGTCGGGGCGATTGGCGGGCGTTTCGTGCATCCAGACGGGTCTATTCCTGGGCAATTGCGGCCTTTTTCCGGCCGAGGACCTCGTATCGATGGCAAACCGCAGGTCACGGTCGTTGCACCAGATGACAGATTGGTTTCGACAAGCGGCCCGAGCCCATTTGGAGAATTACGATCCGGGGATTGGGTCATTTTTGGAGGAACTAGCGCCGCATCAGCTCATGTAGCCGGTGGCATAATATTGTTGCGCCAACTTTTACCTACAATTGCCGCAATACACTTAAAATCTCTTCTTGTTGAGACCGCAGATCTTGCAGAACTACTATTTGCAGACGAGTCATCTGTTGGCGGTGGAGTGGTCGATTTTTTTAATGCTGGGACAGCGGGGCACACACCTTCGAGTTTTGATGTGGAACTACTCTTGCGCCCCGAAATCTCGAACGGAAATACGGGTGTGGCTGTTGTAGATGCAAAATCCGGCCTGCCCGGAGTGGATTGGAAGATTTGGTGGGACGATTACTACGACGGCACATGGGATGTAAAAGCCACTAACAGCAATTGGCATACCTGGCCCACCTTCCCCGGTGGGTCGTTGGAGGGACGGTTGAAAGTCATGGTGGAAAATCCCGATGGGTATCGGGTGGCTACGTCCATCATCCTTTCCGACACGTCTTGGGACGCCGCCACGGTTACAGACGTATTGGGCGACACGTCCGATGTTGGCGACATATTGTCTGCGAACCATGATGACGCCACTCAGTCCCGTTCGAAAGTTTCCGGTTGTCAGGCTGGATCCAATCCGGTTGGTACCGGGTCGCGCTCGTGCTGGGGTGTCCTATTGTGGGTGGTCGTGATGCTGGTAGTTCGCGTTTTGGATCGGAAAAAAACCGCGATTTTTGCTGGAGATTAGGTTATGCTTCGCAGGCTTTCGGAGTGGGGCACCGGAGTCCAACGATTGCGCAAAACAACATGGAAAGACGAGGAGGACACGGATGAGAAAGATCCTTTGGTCCCTGCTACTTACCGGGTCGGTGATCGGGCAGGCATGCGACGTAAGCAATCCAAATCCGACAATCACTTCAGAACCTGAACTTCCATCATCACGTCAGAATTCATCAACTAGCAGTCAGATTTCGCAATCACCGGTTGCTCTTGAGTTCGAAGCAGCGTTTCTTTCCGCTTCGGTCACTCATGGTGTACCTGTCGAGATTCTACGTGCAATTGCTTATACTGAATCGGGTTTTTCACCAAGCCGTCGGACACACGCTGAAGAGGTTCCGGAAACGATTGGTTTGATGGGTTTACGTTCCGATATTTCTCGTGGTGCGCATGTACGTGACGCCGCGGCATTTGCACGCGTTCCGGAGGCCAGTGTCGCAGTGTCTGTAGACGCTAATATAATGGCCGCGGCAGCGTGGTTAAGGCAGCGCGCTGGATCCGCCGCGGATTCGCGAAACCTGTTGGCCTTCTGGGATGCAGTCGCCGACTATTCCGGCATTGAAGGCGCGGCCGCTCAGGGTTACGCGGCGGATGTGTTTGCATTGATCGCGAATGCGCAACAAGTTGAACTTTTAGACGGCTCTATGATCGCGATTTCCGTGCACCCAGTTCCATCATTGAAGGCACGGATCGACTCGGCACGGGCGAGTGTGCCAGCATCCCCCGATTATAGCTCAGCGGCGTATAGTCCGGCGTGTTCTTCCAACTACACGGCTGCGAATCGAACGGCCGCCGATATTCAGTACGTAGTAATTCATGTCACT
>JABWCM010000358.1 GCA_013360285.1 Myxococcales bacterium | reverse complement strand
AAACCCGAGTAATATCGGGAATATTGCGCAGGGTTTTTCGGAACCAAGGCGGCCAAAAGCCACCGGCCAAAGCCTGCGCAGCTATTTTTTCACAAACTCTCACCCACAAACCCAACCGCAATCGGCTGCTGGTTGGTTTGCTTTGGTGTATGGCATTCAACAGGTTTCTCCGTAGGACTTCGCGATTCATTTTTCGTTACCTCCAAATCAAAGCGCGCCGACTATATCGAAACTTTCCGATGTGACAAGACCACCGCAGAACGTTGTTTCTCTGGCACAAATCGGTAAATCGTGCTTTACACGATTAGTCACCTCACTGCGGAGGAATGGAACCGATGATTGATCCCAACTACGTTCGAAAATATTTCATTTCGGGATTTCAGGCACGTTGTGTCCAACTGGCGTTGTTGTCGGGTTGGGTGTGCTTTTTCGTAGTCGGTGCGGCGTGCTCCGGCAACACGGAAGCCAAATCCAAAAAAGACAAACCAGCGATGGCTACGGGTACGGCAGCCGCTGCCCCCGACAAACCAACTTTGGCCCTGCGTACAGGCACATTGGACCTGAAAACAGGTGCACCGTGGGTTGGAAAAGCCGTTTCCCGCCACACTAAAGACGGCGTTACCTATCTGATGATCAGCGTCCCTGCATCGGAAGATCCCGACATCGGTGTTTCTTACGACCGGGTATACGATGCGCATCTTGGTACTTCATTGAAAGGTCGGGCAGTCATTGCAGCACCGTCCCACCAAGGGATCGAACAACACTACCTGTATCTGAGACTTCTGTCCGACTCGCCTCCTAAGTCTTTCAGCGTGGATGTGATAGACAAAGGTCGAAGGTACATGCCGTATCGTAACGAACCATGGAATCATCATGTGCTGACTGTGGGGGATCTGTCTGTTGCCGCCGATGACGCCGAATTGCCGAGCCGCTTTTTTTTAGCAGCACAAATGTATTTTCAGACTTGGGGGCAATTGGGATTTCGTAATTCCTCCATGTTTGCTTCGTTTGCGTCCGCGAGGTCCGCGTTGCTGTCCGGCAACCCGGCGACACCGGATTGGGATCAACAGCAGCGCCGTTTTGATGACTTGACCGAAATGATGAGTCTGTACACCGGCGCATTATCGATTCAGGAGGCGCTTCAGTCAGATCGGGGGTTACTTTTGGCCCGCTCTGCTTCAGATCAACCGACCATTCCCATCAGCGATGTTGCCGGCGTCCCGCTTTCCGACCATCCGTTTGCCAAAATGATACAAACATCCGGCAAAAAGCCAAAGATGGAGCCGCTTGCAAATCGTGTTCCCGCTGACTTTTTGTATTTTACTTTCCACGAAATGCGTGATGCCGTTGCACTGCTCAACGACTTTGAACAATGGCTGTGGCCGATCGCGCAACTGGTCGAAGGCCGTGGAGACGCCGCTAACTTAGCGGCGCGATACCAAGAACAACTGGCCGTTGAACGGACGCGGTTGGCCGAAGTGCTGGGACCATTGGCCGTTGAAGAAATCGCGTTTGCAGCGTCCGACCCGTTTTTTCGTGAAGGTGCAGACCTGACGATCTTGTTTAAGTTAAAACGTCGCGAATTGCTGGTATCGGCTTTGGATCTTTACGAGCAATCAACACGCAAAAAACACGCTGACGTAACCGTATCCGAATACAAAATCGGCGACGTCGCGGTTCGCCAACTTTCCACGCCGGATTTTGCCGTGAACCAACATCGCGCCGAATGGGATGACGTGCTGGTTTTGTCCAATAGCCGTGCGGCGATGGAACGTTTTGTGGCGGTGCGTAAAAAAGAAACACCGTCTTTAGCCGAATCCCCGGATTTCCAATACATGCGGACCTTGTATCCATTCTCCGCCACCGATGAAACCGGGTTTGTGTTTATCGGCGACGGATTTGTACGAAATGCCATCAGCCCCAAAACCAAAATCCTCCAAGCCAGGCGAATGGCGGCGCGAGCCGATCTGCTGTCGGCAGGGTTTGCGGCTCTTTATTACGGGTGGCTCAACGGCTCGACTCCCAATACGGTTGAACAGTTGCTGCAATCGGGAGTGCTGCGCACGGATGACCTACGGCATACCGACAATTCGCCCATCACGCTGTCGTTTACCACCGGAGCCAGTTCCCACTGGGGTACCGCATATCGGCTCAAACCCTTGCTCGACGCCGACATTACATTGGTGAGCGAGGCCGAAAAGAATGCGTATGAACGGTTTTCTACGACTTATCAAAGTTATTGGAAAAGTTATATCGATCCGATTGCGATCCGAATTGTGCGTCAGGATTCGGGCAAAACATTGTCGCTGGACGCCCGGATGATTCCGCTCATTGAAGCGACGGAATATGACGATTTGATCGAAATGGTCGGCAAAGCACGGGTTCGTCCACCGAAGCCAGACAAGACAATGCAATGGACGTTTGCCGTGGGTTCAGATGCTAAGTTAAGGAAGGAGTTGGATACATTAGCGCAGGGCCTCGGAGATTCTACACTGTCGTTCGGCTGGCTTGGGGACTGGGTGTGTATCGGACTTCAGGAGTCAGCGGTATTGTGGGATTTGGCGGTGATGACCGGCGAGATTCCTCAAAAACCTTCACCCGACAACCGCCGGGACATTTCCTGGGGGCTGTTGGCCAAATCCCCGCTCTACGTTGGCGCTCATGTTAAAAACGGACTTGGTTTGGCGACCACATTAACCGCGATTCGCACCATGGTGAACAAAACCGCTCCCGGATTGGTGGACTGGGGTCCTGGCGAGACGTGGCGAAATGTTCCCATTGTTGCCATTCGCCCGTCTGCCACCGCTCCGGTTCCCGATGACGGCGCGCGTAGTCTTGGGTTGTATTACGCCACTCCAAAAGACGTCATTGTGGCTTCGTTAGACCTCGACACCCTAAAACGAGTCATCGATCACGTTTTGGACGGTACTTTTTCCGGTAGTACATCGGCCGTAAACGACCATCTCGACGCGCAAGCACTGTTAAACGCCCATTTTTCCGATGCAAGTTGGGCACTTCGGGCGGTATTGGGGTTAGCTGAACAAGGTGTTCGGTTGGCCACCGGCCACGCAATGATCGATATTGAGGCTCTTACCCGGGGAAAAGTAGGTCTAAAACCAAACGATCCTACTTTTGAAATGGCGGCGTTGTCATTTCTGGGCTCGATTCCTTCCTCTGTACACGGTGGCACCTTCGAGTTGGACAAGTGGGGATATCCGGTCCACAGCCTGTTCGGTTCGGAACCTTCTCCCAACTTTCCCGATATTCCCATAGCAAACTCACCGCTAACCCGGCTGGTGGAGGGGCTCACCGGAATTCGTTTTGGTTTGGTTTTTGAAGGGGAAGGGCCGGAGCGTGGGCTCCGGGTGCAAATGGGTTGGACTCGTAAATAATCCGCTGGGACGGATCACTACGCCGGTTTTCTCACCTTCCTCCGACAGCTCAGTAGACCGACTAGCCCCAACGCCAGAGTTTGCCACCCGGGTATCTGAGCACGTGTTGAGCACCCGCCGTCGTCGGTTGCTGCCGACTTGGTAGGTGGTTTTCCCCCCGTTGCATCAATGGCAATACCACCGGACACCGCGTCGTCATTGGTGGGGTTGTCCGACACGTCGGTCTCGTTGTTGCCTGTGCTGCTGTCTTGGGTGCCGGCCGAACTATCATCATCGGTGCTTCCGCCGCCTTTGCAGTTGGGTATCTGGGTACCCGGCACAGGAACACATGCTCCAAAAATACTGCCCGTAATACAAACCCGGTGATATTCTGCACAGTCATCGGGAGCAAAATCACAATTCTTTTTCTCGCCTGCGGCACACGGGCACAATGGATCCACCCACCCGTCACAATCGTTGTCCAATTCGTCACAATTTTCGTCTACTGCTACGCCGTTGGCCTCGCACAATCCCCACACACCGTCTACGCAATGCTGGACTCCGGTTTCGCAAAGCCCGGCTTCGTCATCACAATCCCTGGTCTCGCCGTTATCGCAATCGCAGTCCTCATCTACGCTGCCATCGCAGTCGTCATCGGTACCGTCGCAGGTTTCAAGGCTCGGCAATACCGCATCTACACACAGGTCAAAAAATACGCCGCTTTCGAGACATGGTAAAATTCCTGAAGTACAAGCGCCCACGTCGGTTCCACAGGGCAGAAAGGTGCCTGGTTCACATTCGCAGCCTTCGTCAAAAATTCCGTTGCAGTTTTCGTCGATCGTATTGCCGCAACTCTCTTTATTTGCCGGTGTTCCTGGTTTGGCATCGCAGCTTAAATATCCTTCAGCACAGCTTAATTTACCGATTGTTCGGCACGCTCCCACACCGGCGGCACACCCTTTGCCAATCATCGGATAATCTTCATCCACCTCGCCGTCGCAATCGTCGTCTTTTCCGTTACATACCTCATCGGGTGGATCCCCTTTTTGGCATTCGACCCCTTTTTGGTCGGCACTGCACACATAAACCCCCGCGGCTTTACACTCCACTCCCTCACAGGTTTGGCCTACTTTGGGAAAATCTTCATCCGTCTGGGTATCACAATCATCATCGAGCCCGTTACATAATTCCACTTTGCCTAACGCATCGTCTTCGCACACCGCCAAAGCACCATCGGGTGAGCATGTAATCACGCCATCCTTACACGCATCGGTGTCTTGTGGCCCGTCACATGCGGAACCCACCTTTTGAAACCCTTCATCAACCTGCCCATCACAATTGTCGTCTTTTCCGTTACACAATTCTTTTTTGCCGCACACCACAAACGAAAACGTCTTTTTTAGTTCGTTGTTGGTTTCATCCAACTCCGCGACATCGTTGTCGGTGTCTACTTTCACGGTCAACGTATGTTCTCCGGCACCTTTCGGGACACAACTGGTGGTTTCATCCGTCGTGGTTTTGCCCGCATCAAGCCCACATACAATCCACCCATCGTCGCAAGGCTCTTCCGCACCGTCCAAGTGGTAGGTCAGGTTGATCGTCACACATTGGGTATCTACGGG
>JABWCM010000085.1 GCA_013360285.1 Myxococcales bacterium | reverse complement strand
ATGTCATCGCCGCCGCCGCCCATATCGTCGCCGCCGCCCATGTCATCACCGCCGCCGCCAGTGTCGCCGCCGCCACCGCCGGTATCGCTACCGCCGCCGCCAGTGTCGGCCACAGCGTTGCCGCCGCCGTCGTCGCCGTCATCTCCACACGCACCGAGCGCCAGGGACAGCCCCAAGATCAGGGCACCCATCCGACTCGAGATTATCCCACGCAATTTCATAGCTCCTCCATCATGGACAATCGAATCACAAACAAACTGAAGAGTGACCAAAACAAAACCACTCCACAAAGTATATCCCCACTTTTAACCAAATTCTTGCGCCGACTCCTTCAATCGACCGGCGGAGGTCTTTACGACGCCCGATACCACCCTGTCAATATCAGAAGGTTAGGCTACAACGCGGTTTCAATCCCACATACTACAAAAACACGCAAGAAAATTGCCAAACGTCGGAACATTACTACCTACGGTCCGTCTGCCATAACCCATCGAGGCGTTGACAGAATCCTACTCAGTGTGATGTGACCACCCGTGCCAAAACAACGGAGGACCGTTCCGCACATGAAATTTGAACCCTTACGCGGTGTTTTGCCGCGCCCCGAAAAAGCAGCCGCAGTAGCGGCACCGCCCTATGATGTCGTTTCGTCGGCCGAAGCTCGCGTAATGGCTCAAGGAAATCCCGACTCGTTTTTGTTTGTCAACAAACCGGAAATCGCTTTGCCGGAAAACACCAATCCTTACGATTTGCGGGTGTACGAAGCCGGAAAAAAAGCATTTCTTCGGCTCGTTTCTCTGCGTGTGATGCAGCAGGATCCACTGCCGGCGTTTTATGTTTATGAACAGAGATCATCGGACCATTGCCAGCGCGGCATTGTCGGAACTGCCGATGTATCGGAACTGGATGATGGAAAAATCAAAAAACATGAGTTGACCCGTCAAGACAAAGAAGATGACCGCACTCGCCATACCGATATGGTTGGCATCAACGCGGGTCCGGTTTTCTTAACTTACCGCTCACGGCACGCGCTGGACGACTTGATGGAACGCCAAACCGTCGCGGCACCCACTCTGGTGGTCACAAGAAACGGAGTGACACATCAAATTTGGCGAGTCCAAGAATCGGCCATTATTGATGAAATATCCAAGCAATTTTCCGATATTGATGCTTTTTACATCGCCGACGGACATCATCGAGCCGCATCTGCATCCAGAACCTGCGCGCTGCGAAAATCAAAGAATCCGCACCACGACGGAACCGAACCATACAATGGATTCTTGGCTGTCGCTTTTTCGCATAATCAGTTGAGAATTCTTCCTTACAATCGATTGGTTACCGATCTTGGCGGATTGGATGACGCCACTTTTATGAACGAGTTGGCTCGGCGATTTGATGTAACGCCGGCTCCCAACGGGTTTCCACCCGGTCCCAAAACGGTGTGTATGTACTTAAACGGTCAATGGACGCGCATCTCGGTACGTTCAAACACCATTGATTGGAATGATCCGGTTGCGCGACTCGATGTTTCGTGGTTGCAAACGCAGTTGTTGGCCGGGATGCTGAACATCGTGGACCCCCGGCGTGACGAACGAATCGATTTTCTGGGCGGAATCGAGGGCACCCATGGGCTCATGTCCCGAGTCGATTCGGGTCAGTACAAAGTGGCGTTTTCGCTCGCCGCGACGACGATGGAGGATCTCATCACCATCGCGGACGCCAACGAAATCATGCCGCCAAAAAGCACCTGGTTTGAGCCTAAGTTACTGAGCGGGTTGGTGGTAAGATTGCTCGACCCACTTTGATGCACCGACAGGTCGAATCGCGAATGATCACCGCAAATGAACTTTCCCGCAGCTTTGCTGACGTCGACGCGGTTTCCGGCATTTCCTTCCACGTGGAACCCGGCACCATTTATGGACTTCTGGGCCCAAACGGTGCCGGCAAAACGACCGCGTTGAGGATATTGGCCACGCTATTGCGCCCCACCGGAGGCCAAGCAACGGTAGCCGGATTTGACGTCGTCGAAAATCCCGTCGAGGTGCGTCGAAATCTTGGTTATCTTACTGGAGATACGGGCCTGTATCAGCGGCTAACCCCGGTAGAAATCCTACGGTATTTCGGAAATTTGCACGGAATGGCCCCCCAGAGGATCACGGCAAGAATCGCCGAGTTAACCGCAGCATTTCAATTGGGTGAATTTGCGACTCGACGATGCGGCAAACTTTCCACGGGGCAACGGCAACGAACCAGCATCGCCCGCGCGATGATTCACGATCCCGCCGTATTGATTTTGGATGAGCCAACCAACGGGCTCGATATTTTGTCGTCTCAGTTTATCCTGCAGATCCTGCGTGCCGAGCGCACACGCGGAAAAGCCGTGTTGTTTTCAACACATATTCTTTCAGAAGCGGAACTATTGTGTGACCGAATTGGCCTATTACATCGTGGTCGGCTTCTGTTTGAAGGCTCGGTTGCGGAAATTTTACACCATTACGAGTGTCCGTCGTTGCCGTTGGCCATGTTGAAAGCCATTGCCGCGGTGGATCCGGAGGCCAAAGCTCTCATTGAAACACAACCCAAATCGCTGCCGGAGCCACACCTATGAATCGGCGAGCAATTTGGACCATTTTCCGCAAAGAAGTCACCGAAACACTGAGGGATAAACGGACTCTGTATCCGATGATCCTGATCCCGTTGGTGCTGTATCCTGCGCTGTTGTTGTTGGTCACTCAGGTCGCAAGTGTCCAACAGACCGCGTTGGAACAACAAGTCACCCAAGTTGCCCTCGTTCCACCCGACGCGCCCACCGACCTGGCTCAATTGTTAGACGGCGACCCATTGATAAAGCGTATGGTGGTAGTGGAGGAGCCTCGCGTTGCTTTGGCGGCACGTAATATTGACGCCGTGTTGGTGTGGGAGAACCCGGCGGATACTCCCGACGGCACTGGAACCACCCAAATCACCGTGCTGCACGACGAATCGGAGGAACGGTCCCAACTCGCGCGGGACCGTTTGGCATCGCTTTTGGGAAAATGGGAACGAACCCTCCTAGAGGACCGGCTTAGCCGCCGCCAGATCGAATTAAGTTACATTGATCCCATTGATGTTGTGTATGAAAACATTGCGTCGGCAACCCGGATGGGTGGGTATGTACTGGGGCAGATCCTTCCCCTTCTGCTTATCTTAACAGTCGTTATCGGTGCGTTTTATCCTGCGGTCGATCTGACGGCCGGAGAAAAAGAACGCGGAACCTTTCAGACCCTCCTGACGGCTCCCATTTTGCCGTTTGACATCGTGGGCGGGAAACTACTGGCGGTGTTTGCGATTGCCCTGTTTGCAGGATCGGTCAACATCGCTTCCATGGCGTTGCTTTTCGGCCACGCGTTGTCGTTTTCCGGCGTCGGTGCAGACATTTCCGTTCAATTAGACCTTGGCCAGTGGGTATTGCTGTTGGTTTCCGCCGTAGTCATGGGGTTCTTTTTTAGTGCCCTGATGATGACCATTGCTGTCTTGGCCAGGAGCTTCAAGGAAGCACAAAGTTATCTGACACCGGTTTATTTTGTTTGTGTGATCCCCGCTATGTTAACGCAGCTTCCGGGTATGCACCTGGGTCCGGCGCTTGCACTGGTTCCGGCAATGAATATTTCATTGTTGGTCAAAGCGTTGCTTCAGGGAACCGCCACACCGGACGCGATTTTTTGGGTTCTTACGTCGACCCTGGTTTATACGGGCCTGGTCATCACGGCGGCCGCAGCATTGTTTCGCCGCGAAGCGGTTCTATTAGGTGATTTGCCCCCTTGGCGTGCCCTGCGGTCTCCAGGTGCAGTCGCCCGACACGCGGACACGTCTTTGAGTCCCACCGAAGCGGTATTGTTGTACTGTATCGCCTTTGTGCTGCTGTACTACCTCGGCTCGGCAATGCAGATGAAACATCTACTCGCGGGCGTCGCGGGAACGCAGCTTCTGGTCATCTTGTTGCCAACGGTACTGTTTCTTAGGCTGCGGCAGGTTTCACTCCGCAATGGGCTGTTGTTCCGCCGCCCACCCCGGCGTTTTATGTTAGCAGCTATCTTACTTGGGTTCGGGGTTTGGCCAGTCGCTTTCGTCACCGTCGACCTAATCCAGTCCCGATTTCTGCCTGTGCCAACCGAACTGGCCGAAGAAATGACCCGATTGTTTTCGGATGTGGACTCGCCGCTCCAGGTTGCGGGATTGGTTGCGGCGATTGCCGTTCTTCCCGGTATTTGCGAGGAGTTGCTATTTCGAGGAGCAATTCTTCAGTCATTTCGGTCGGTTATGGGCATTGGCTGGTCCGTTCTTTTTACTTCGGTGCTCTTTGGTGCCCTACACCTTTCCCTTTACCGATTTTTGGGCACAGCGGTCCTCGGAGCAATCGCTGCCCTGCTTGTAATTCGTGGGCAATCGATTGTTCCGGGGATGATTTTTCATGTGCTCAACAATACGTCTCTCGCTCTCGCGGTGTTGGCGCCGGCATCGTTACCGATAGTGGACCCGACTCGGGGTATCCCTTCCACGTGGGCAATTGGGATCGGATCCGTGTTGACCCTTGCCGGATTTGGATTGTTGATTCGTTACAAACAAAAACCGACCGCGACAAACAACCCTGATACTAATGGTCTCGGAGTCGATAAAACTGGGTAATTGCGCGTGAAAGGCGTTTGTCGGCCTGCTTTTTGGTCAGACGCGCCTTTTCGTCAGTGCGTGCACGCAGCGCCCGCTGCTCATCGCTTAGTTTGTGAATGTTTTCCAACGCTTCGGCACTCAGCGTCCCATCGGCAATGGCCTCCTGAACGGCACACCCCGGCTCACCCCGGTGGCGGCAATCCGCAAATCGGCATTGGTCAACCAGCTCCTGAGTTGCGTGCCCCAAGTGCTCCACCGGAATGTCTCCCAACCACGGAGTCAATTCGCGTAACCCGGGGGTATCAATGACCACGCCGTGACAGGCCGGGCCAGGTAAAACAAACATCTCCCGCCTAGTTGTTGTATGCCTCCCTCGGTCGTCGCCTTGGCGAATGTCTTTTGTTGACTGGCGGGACGTGACCAAGAGCCTGTTCAGTAGTGTCGATTTACCGACACCTGACGATCCGACAAACACGACTGTCTTCCCAACACCTAACCACGGCGCCAGATCATCGGCCGGACTGCTTTGCAGCGCACTGGTGGTCACCACAGGTACATCAGGGGCAAAGTCGGACACTTCGCTGATCCACTGCTCGATTTCACCCGCCAAATCGGCTTTGTTGAGCACGATAACCGGTGTGATCGGTTGGTGAGACACCAGGGCAAGGTATCGTTGAAGCCTCTCCGGACTAAAGTCGTTGTTGGGTGACGTCACGATGAACATCGTGTCCACGTTCGAAACGATCACCTGCGGTTCTGCACGTCGCCCCGCCGCCTGCCGCACAATACGGGATCTCCTGGGAAGAATCGTTTCCAACGTCAGTTTACCGCCCGCTTTGGGGACACACAGACACCAGTCACCCACTGCTGGATATTCGATCCGGCTGTGGGTGGTGTGATGAAACCTGCCGGGAAGCTCCGCCCACCACGACGAGCCCCCGTCGGATACTTCGTAGGCCCCCCGATGCTCCACCATCACCCGCACAATCAAACGCTCTTTGTTGTCAAACGACGCCGCCTGGACGTCCCAATCCTCGTTCCATCCCAAAGACGAAAGAGCTGTAACCAAGTTGTTCAAATCTACCTCGTTATGTTTGTTCGATGTCAAACCGTCGTTGTCGTATTAAAGTAATCACATTCGCCACCTATCTTACCATTAATCTCAACCCGAGATCGGTATTCGGATTGACACTTCCGCCACAAATGTTGTTCGCACCGCCACCTGTTGTGGTCCAGCCGCCGGAGTAATTGTAAGGAGCGCAGAAGCTCTGGTTGATGCCAATTGAATCCCCTTCTCCGGCTTGGTCGGTACACCAGGTTTGGATCGTGGGATCGCCGGCATCATCCCATACCAGGGCCTGTCCTGACGTTTCGCCCAACAGTGTTTTGTCCCCCGGTAGTTCCGTCGCGTTTCCGATGTAATTCCAGTCAGAAACACATGTACTGGCGGCCTTAAATGACCCGGAATAAACCACGGCCAGTTGGCTGAACTCGATTCCAACAGCGGATGGATCAAATCCCGCCGTACCCACCAATGCCGGAGTTGGAACCACACCGGTATTGATGTCAAAGTTGTCAAAAAGGTTGGCGCTGACGGTTGCCCACTGGGTTTTGTTGTAATTTACGTAAAACGTCGTCCAGCCGCCACCGGCGATATCCATGTCGCAGTAGGCTTCAAACGCATTGTCCGGCGCGCCTCCGTCGGGGTCAAGCCAACGTGTGCCGCTTTCGGCACCCGGGTCGGTTTGAAGCAGGTGTAAACAGCTCTTAACGGGGTGGGTTATGCTTCCGGGAACCCCACAGCCAACCCCATTACATAACTGACCAGCATCGCAAAGTGAGCCAACATACGGACAAACATCCCCGCAAGGATCCGTCATGGCAGTACCACAAGGTGTGGTTTCCGCCGGTTGACACCCTTCGACTCCACAAACACAATCTTCGTCGGTCTGTCCGTCGCAATCATCGTCACCCGGATCACAGCCGTCCAGCGCCGGTGTCATGATGGGCTCATCGCAAGAAACGATCCCCGGTGCTCCCAATGTGAGCCACGATGCACCGTAAATACGGGCATTTTTCTGAGTTGGGCCGCTGTCGTAAGCAACCAACCCCTTGTTTTCGCTCAGCATCCACAAACTGACCGTGTCGGTTTCGATCTCCAGCGGCGCCGGCACGAACGAGCCGTTGTACCGCTGTTTGTTGGATATACGGACCCCGGCGACAGCCCCCTTGAGATAACCATCCACCGCCCAGTTGCTGCGTCCAATGTAGTAGTTGGCGTGGCTCGGAAGCTGGTCAAAACATCCTGTGTAATTGACCGTACCTTTGAGCACACCGTCCATAAACAATTGCATCCCCTTGGGACCGCAGGTCGCCGCGACGTGGGTCCACTTGTTTGCGACCAGCGCATTTGGAACCTCAATGATTTTTTTGCCGGCCGTCGAGTAAAAATGAAACGCCAACGTGTTCGTGGTGGCTGCGTGGGCCACAAGAAAAGATTGTTCTTGGGCACCGAAGTCAACGACACGGGACCAAAATTGCGAAAAATCGTCAAAACGCACCCACGCTTCCACCGTGGCTTCGGTTAAAACCGACAGATTCATGTTGTACATGTGAACGTAGTCGTTTATCCCATCAAACTGCAGCACCGTATTGGAACCCACATCGCATACCGTGACGCCGTTCGTACAAACGTCGGCGTCACCGCCATCGCAGGCCATACCCACATTGAAACCTTCGTCCACAAGACCATCGCAGTCATCGTCTACGCTGTTGCACCATTCTGATTTGCCGGCACCGGTTTCCGCACACGTCGTCCACATGGTTGACCCATCGCACACGGTGTTTCCCGTGGTGCACAGGTCGGCATCGGGACCATCACAGGCTTGCCCCAGGTTTACAAACGCGTCGTCTTTCTTGCCGTTGCAGTCGTCGTCTGTGTTGTTGCACACATCGATGCGGGGAAATCCCGTACTTACCGAACAAGTCGATACACACGTTGCCGCCGCACCCACGTTGGCCCCTGCGGTCATGGCGCAACTTCCCGCAGTCAACACCGTTTTGGTACCTGCTGCATATCCGCAACAGATTTGCGAACACTCCGTGCCCGTTCGCAACGTTCCCCAAGCTGCGGCACATTGACCAGGGCTGGCTCCTTCCGTTTGTGGACTGACGCCGGCCAACAGACGGCAGCACACCGTTTGAGCCTGCGCCGACGAAATTTCACAACCGACACCGTCACAGTGGTCGGTGCCGACGCCTCCGTCCACCTGGTCGGTGCCGTTTGATGACAACACCGTGTCTTGGCCAACACCGCCAAAAACAACATCCAGGCCGTCTCCGGGTGAAATTAAGTCCCAGCCCCCGTCGCCCACCAGGTAGTCGGCTCCAAGACCCCCGAGTAATAAGTCGTTGCCGGATCCACCCATCAATTCGTCGTCGTCTCCGCCGCCCACCAATATGTCGTCACCCAGTTCACCGTATATTTGGTCGTTTCCGGGTCCACCGATGATCAAATCGTTTCCTCCGAAACCTCGGATCACGTCGTTTCCTGCATAACCAACAATACAATCATCACCGGCGGTGCCAACCAATGTATCGTCACCCGCGGTGCCATCCATCGTCGTGTAACCCGCGGGGCACAGGGCACGCTGCGCCACCAGTGCGGCGCCCATCAATGCCAACCCCTGCAGGTCATGCCCAACCGTGCCGGTTTGCCCTTCGGTTATCAACACCGGTGTCGCCGCTGCACTTATTGGTAAGATAAACTGGGTGCTTTGGTAAGTTTGTCCTGGTGCCAACGACACAACATGGTATCCGCCAATGACCGGCGTCGAAACGTCGCTCACCGAAATCGACACGAGTTGACCCAAATCCAAATCCAGGAGCCGCGCCTTGAGCCCGGCATTCCCACCGCCGGTCGCCGCCGTCCGGATTTGCATTGTCGCCGTGCCCTGATTTTCGATTTCCAAGGTCGCAACCGACGCGATCCCTTTTTGTAATGGTGTCGAAGCCACCCGTACCGGTGGTTTAGCGGGCCATCGAACCGCCACAGGCAACTCGTAGAACCAACGAACGGTTGACGCACCTCCGGTCAATACTTCCACCGTCAAGTTCAACACGGCCATAGACGGCAACGTTGTGGGCGTAAACAACACACGGTCCACGTCCGCCGTTTGCCCAGCATCGACCACGAACCCGGAACCATCTGCTGCCCATTGAGGCTCCCCCGAGCCTGTGCCTAACGCCAATGTCAACTTCTGAACACCCACCGAGGTCATGCTTTGATTTTCGACATACAACCCAAGGGTGTCAAAATACCCGCGAACCAGCGGCGCCCCATTCGGATCGGATTGCGCCGGGTCCGTCGTCGCTGCCAGGGCATTCACCATGACCTGCGTGGGTTGACCGATGTTGGACGAGGTATCGATACCCCGAACTTCGTAGACAAATGCCGCCCCTGGCTCCGGAAGACCGGGTATCGTCGTTGTGTTCTGCGCTGTTTCAATCCACAACTCGCCATTGACAAGCACCTGATACAACACCACATCGGTCTCATCGCTATCCGGCCACACAATGGACACGGTGTCCGTGGGTACATCCACGTCAACCTGGATCCAATCCAACGCGTCGGGTACGTGGTTCAACGTAAAGTTGGTGGTTTTAACCGTTGTGTTGTTCGCTTTGTCGACTGCCGTCACCACAAGAGACCACGACCCATCGGCAACGATGGTCGTACCACTCGCAAACGCAACCCCATTTAACTTAGCAGAAACAGACTGTAAATTTGTGTCGGTTGCAGAGAACGTGGGCGTCACATAATCTTCATAGGCAGCTCCCCCAACCACCCCCGAGACCGTGACGATCGGCGGGGTTTTGTCGATCGAAAACTGAACCGTTTTGGATGATTGTAATCCACCGCCATCGGTTGCGTTTACCACGAGCGAATACGCGCCGTCAGCGGTTATCGGTTGCCCGTTGGCATAGGGTGCACCGTTTAACAACACCGATGAAGATTGTAATGTCAAATCGGTGATGGTGACTTCCAACACCACGTTTGTATTGTGGAACTGACCATCCGTCGTTCCGTTTACCACAATTGTCGGCGGAGCTTTGTCGTAGGCGACCAACACTTCATTGGACGGCATGGACTCGTTGCCCACCAAATCGACCGCCGTGACCACATACCGATAGTTGCCGTCCGACGTCGGAACATCTGTGGTCGACGTAACGGAACCTACCGTTTTTAGAGGTGTTTTTCCTGCAACCGACCCGCCAAATGGCGTTGTAGCGCGGTAAATGCGGTACTGAGCCACGGCTTCACCCCCGGGAGCGATCCAGGTGAGTTGCACGGAGTTTCCGGCGATATTCGCCAACAATCCAATGGGGTTACCTGGGGGAACCTGATCGGAAATCGCCGCTGCCGAAATACCGGGCAACCCTTCGTTCAGCGCCGTGTCAACGGCCGTGACGGCGTAATAATACTCTCCGCCGGTACCGGGGAGGTCGGTTGTGGTCAACCCGGTAATCCCGGCCTTAATGGGCAGAAGTCCGCTGATGTCCGAAATAGGGGAGTTGGATCGATACAACCGATAATTCGCAATGGGACCACCTGATGCGGCGACCCAAGTGATCGTAACCACGCCCCCGATACCCCCAATTGCCACAACGTTACCCGGTGTGCCAGGAGGAACGGTGTCGATAACCACCGATCCACCCGAAGTAATCACATTTCCCACGTTGTTCAGCATGTCGGTGGCCACGACCTGCCAGGTTGCTGTTCCGTTCGGGGTATCGGCCGCCACCACAAATTGTCCCGTCCAGATTTTTCCGCTGCCGGAAAGCACAACCGGTACCGACTCCGCATTGGGCAGATTGAAGGTGAGCACCGGAGCCTCCAGGAGATTTTCGTTGGCCGTGAGCGTCACGGTATGGTTCCCAAGCCCCCACGGGGACCCAGGTGCCGACGTGATGGCGACGGTCGGAGGGGAGGTATCTACCACGAACGTCGGGGTTGTTAAGATAACTCCTTGAGTGTTGCCAATGATATCCGTACCTGTCCACGAGAACGTAGCCGTACCGCTGGGTGTGGTGCTCAGTATTTCGATCATCCCCGTGTATTGATTGGCTGTCGTCGTGGGTTCCAACACAACGGGAGTTACCACTCCACCCAATGTCCATGCCAGCACCGGGCCTGAGGACAGCGGTTCCAAAACGGTCGCGGTCACGGTTGTAACCCCGGCACCCACGGGTGATGCCGGCGCCAACGTGATGGTCAACGTGGGTTTGACCCCGTCGGCAATAGCGGACACTTCGTTGGAAACATCACTTATGTTACCAACCTCATCGACACTTTGGACCACGTAATAAAACGTTCCGCTTGTGGTCGGCGTATCCACATACCCCGGAGACACCACCGACGCGACCGGAAGCAAAGTTCCCGGGTTGATCCCAGCGGTGGTCGCTCGGTAAACCGCATAGCTGACCACCGGCTGATCCGTCGGTGCGGACCAAGACAGAACCACCGAACCACCCGGCAACGAGGTGGCTTGCAAGTCGCCGATAGGCTCAGCCGGCCCATTGTCCAGATTGATGATAACGATGTTGGAGACCGCCGACGTTCCGATTTCGTCCACAGAAACCGCCGTCAACGTATGAATGCCTTCGGATACCGCCACCTGGGGCACCTGCCAGAGACCGCTACCCGCTGTGGTTGAAGCCGTGGGATACAACAGCGACACCCGATCGATAGTGGGTGAGATATCTCCGGCCGCAGCGCGGGTCAGGGTGGTTCGTAAAGTCAGATTCTGGGCGTTGACATCGACTGCGGAAAGTTCAGCGATTGGACTCCATACCGGAGCCCGTACTACCACGTTGTCCAGAGAGCCAACCCCGGAATAAACCACGACGCCGACCCGCAGGTCGGTCGCCGAACTGTAGGTCGAATCATACAGTTGGGTCCAGTTGGATGCAGTCGCTAATTTAAGAGAGTACACTGCGCCGCCGGTAGCTTTTAACTGAATCCTCCAGTCATAGGCGGTATCAAAAACAAACGTGCCAAACTGCCCGCGGTTGTTGCCGTCTTCGTATACCCGCATCGCGCCGTTGTCGAAATAGATCGCATGCGGCATGTCGGTATAATTGGTTCCCGTTCCACTGTTTTTGAATCCCACCATGGCGTGACGATTTCCGGTTCCACTCAACACAAATCGCCCGGTCACAACGGTATCCGAAGTTCTTGCAAACTTAGCGTTGCCCCACAGATATTGGTTGCCCCAGGCTCCGGTTCCCGTCACTTTAGCCGCTCCGCCGCTGAGGCTCACGCCGGCACCTATCCACGCGCCGGGGTCCACGACCCCGCCGTCAAAGGAGTCGGAAAATACCGTTCTGGCCGCAAAAAACTGATGGGTGAGCGTTCCACCACCGCTCGTGCCGTCGGCGGTAAACCCACCCACAAAACCTATGCCAGGAAGTACAATCGGAGTGTAAGTGACCGAGCCCGTCAACTGTCCGGCGGTAAGCATCAACCCGGTTTTCTCCGGCGTTAGCGCTAAGTTAACAAGTGTGTTACCCAGTTGCTCGGCTTCCTGCTTGGCCGTCTTTGTACCGCTGACGGGTACGGTCGCCACCACCACACCATCCATCGACAATTCGACCGCCGTCAAGGCTTCCGCGGTGCCTGTCACCGCAATGGGAGAAGTCGCAATGTCGGTTCCGTCCAACGGCGACGTGATGACCGGGGGAGACGGCGGCTCATTGGCCAAAGTAACCGTGATTTCGTGGTCGAGGGTCTGCCCGGAAACGTCTTCTGCCGTGGCCCGCACCACGTGCTCGCCATTGGGCCAGTCCCGAATATCCCAAGTAAATCCATAAGGCGCGAGCGTGTCGGTCGCAACGAGCACATCGTCGACATAAAATCGAACCTCCGCAAGTCCCACGGAGTCTCCAGCCAACGCGGTCACTTCCAGGGGCCGTGTCAGCACCGCCGCCGCCTCCGGATAAGTAATCGATACCGTTGGGGCTTCGCCGTCTACCGACGCCACATTGGACATCGGCGACGGGTTTTGCACCACATCGCGGGATCGGATCACAAAGAAGTAAGATAAGTTTGGATCCAAATTCGAAACCAAAATCGTTTGGGTCGTTCCCGGGGCCGCCGGCGCGACGATTCCGTCCAGCACCTGCACAAGCCCCGACAACCCCGAACTCGACGGTGTGCTTTTGTAGGCCACAATGGCATCGGCACCCACGAGCGACTGCGCGTCCAGCCGAATCCGCCCGCTGCCGCCGTTGGCACCGGCTGTCCCACACCCGTTGGAGCCCCCACCTGCCGCACCGGCAATCGCCATGGTTCCCCCGGTAGTATTGAGGGTCGTGGCAGAAAGATAAATCGATCCGCCGGCACCGCCCCCGCCGCCGCTCATTCCGCAGCCGCTGCCTCCACATCCCCCGCACCCGTTGCAACCATTTCCTCCCGTACCACCGTTGGCCGAAATTGCGCCCTGGTTGGTGATGGTTTCGGCCAAAATATAAACAATTCCGCCACCTTTCCCGCCGTATCCCGGCGCCCCCCCGTCTTCATCCGCGGCTCCTTGGCCACCGGCCCCGCCAAAATACATCTTGGCAAGATCGGCGGTTCCCACAACGCCGCCGCCTTGGCCGCCGGGTTGGCACCCGTACGTCGCCCCCGTTCCTCCGGCTGTCGCGTGACCACCGCCGCCGCCGCCGGCTTTGTCGTTCTGGCCACATACATGGCCGCCGCCGCCGCCGCCCGTGCCATTGGCCAAGGTCTGCGCCGGCTGCGTCCACCCGGGATAACTTTCACCCGCTTTGCCGGCGTATTGTTTTCCACATTGATACAGGTTCGTGGGGAAACCGCGGTATCCGATTCCGTCCGCCACAATCTTACCACCCGGCTGAACCGTGACGCTGTCGGCGCGGAATATCAACACACCTCCCTTGACGCCGTCCCACGGAGCCGTTGTCAGCACCCCCCCAGAAACAACCGTCACCGTTGTAAAATGAGGCACACGGGTAATCGATACCGCCCCGCCCGTGCCATTGTAATCATTCACCAGCGGCGATTTGAACGTGATGCTGTCGGGTCCGGACTGCAACACCACGGCGGTTTCGTAAATCCCGGCCGATGGACCCGTCACGCCGTAAAGAAACACTTCGTCCCCACCGCTAAGCCCAACCCCATTGACCACCGACACCACAGTAGCGCCGGCTTGGACGTCACCCACCAATGCGGTGGCGAGCATGGGCAATACATAGGGGTTGGTGGACACCGTCAATGCCCCGTCGGTTCCTGACAGACCCGTGTCCCCCAACGATGTCGTATAAAACAGCTCATATGAAGCCACGCTGGTTAACGCATCCGCCGGTGCGGTGAAGTTGAGTTGAACAGTGGTTCCATCGCCGACGGGTGATGCCGTTAAATTAGTGATTGCGGCCGGCCCGGTTTTGTCGATCAAGAAGTTGGTGGTTGCCGATTTGCTGTTGCCCGCGGCGTCGGTCACCGTCAGGGTAATCGTATTTGGACCCTCGGTTTGGTACGTAAACGGCGGTACTTTGGCGGACTGATCTTTGACCACCAGGTTCGCGGTTGGCGTAATATTGTCCGCAATCGTGTAAGTTAAGGTAACTGCCGACGCCGTCGGCGATGTCGGCGGATCAATCGTAATGGTCGGCTGGGTATTGTCGGTCGTCACCGTAATGGCAGCCAAAGTCGAGTTGTTAAACGCGTCATACGCGACCACTTTCAACGTGTGGGTTCCGTCGGTCAAAGTCGTTGAATCCAGCGTGGTTTGGTACGGCGATACCGTGTCCGTAACCAGCAGGTTGTTGTCTACATAAAACTCGACTTTGGTCACGCCAACATTGTCGGAAGCCGTCGCACTGAATGTTTGAGATCCCTTAAAGATGGCGTTATTGGCCGGCGCGGAAACCGAAACCGACGGCGCTTGACCGTCTTTGGGCACGGAAGTCGGTTGATTGGACAACGCAGCAAACAAACCCGAGGCATCTTTGGCCCTGACCGCCACGGTATAACTCTTCGTGGGGTCCAATCCCGTAATCGTGGCGGTTTGTACACTTCCCGGAGCCAACGGGGTAGGTCCATTGGCAACCCCGAGGTATGGCCAGGCTGTTTTGGTGATTGGACCTTGATTATACCGGATTTCGTAGGCCGCAACAGTCGGGTTGAGGCCAACGTCTGCGGGTGCGGTCCAGGTCAATACCACCTCGCCGTGGTTGGTGCCGGGAGCCGCAGTTAGGTCGACAATGGCGGCCGGCGCTTCCGAATCCACTGTAATCGTTACGGGATTCGACGCCTCGGACGTTGTACCCTCTCCATCCTCGGCAATGGCGACAAGCGTAACCGTTCCCTGGGGCAACGGAACGTCGTTTGCAAAAAACGCCCCACCCAACGTGCCCCCTTGCCCGTGACCCGTCCACGTCAATGAATCCAGAGTCGGATTCTTCGCGATATCCGACCGCGCCAGGCTAACCCGGAACCGGATCTGATGATTTGCCGGCACGGTTTGAGAAAACTGCGCTTCGGGCAACCAAATCCCTTCCTGGACGCTGAACTCCACCGAAATGGTACCACCGTCCAACGTGTGCTGGGTTTGTAACGACAACAACTGGTTTGTGTCGCCTGCGGAAATCCACGGCGAAGTCCATGATCCGGTTAGCTTTCCTGAAGCAAGCCCAATGGAGTCGCCGGAGACCACCGTATCCAGCAGATCGGCAAGCGGATTTTCCGCTTCGATGGTCCCACCGACCGCCGGGACAGCGACGGCCGATTTTGCAAAAATATCGTTGGCATACACCGAAACCGTGGTCCCGGCCGGCGCCCATCCCACCACATCGACCTGGGGAGTTGTACGTGTGGTGGCGGTTTTGGGGCTCGTGATGGCGGGTGGTTCCAACGTGGGTTGAACCACAACCACCGTTCGCTCTACCGACGTGGTTTGACCAAGCGGCGTGACGACCACGACCTCCAGCGTATGCGGTCCCGGTTCCGCTCCCGATGTGTCCCAATATAATTGATATTTACGTGGTGCCGCCAACGCGGCCTCAGACCGTAACATACGCGGCCCGACAGATAATTTAGGATCGCTCGTGGGAAGGCGCCGCAACGCAATATTATCAAAGGCCGCAATGTTGGCCGAAGGAGCCGCGTCTCCCAGATCCCACAATCCAAACCCGCCGGTTGCACTGTGGGTTGCAACAGCGCTCAACGACGCCACGTTTTGGACCGTCGCCGAATAGCTGCTTGCCTTTACGGACACTTCAACCCGCCGCCAATTTCCGGGATACGCCGAAATCCCCGCCGACGAACCATTGGTCCATGTGTTGTTCGTGGCCCAACCGCTTTGCAGGAGCGAAGTGGCACCGTTTGGCTTTAACCAAACGGAATCATAAGAAACATCCGTTGGCGCGCGAAAATAAAGCCCCGGCGATGCCGGCGTGGCTGCGACCGGCGAATAGAGGTCGGCCGCCAACGCAAAGTTAGCCGGAGTTGCGCTAAATAACGAGCGCAACTTCCATGCTTTCAATGTTGTCGGCAACAGTTCGGCAGTTGCCGCGCGCACCATGGCGGTTTGTCCCGCCACCGTGGTGACAGACCACGATCCGTCGACCGGTTGCCAATCCTCGGAGTTCCCATCTTCAAAGTCGTCCCACAACAAATAAACCGCTTCCGGGTCGGTCATCGGCAACGACAACAGGGACAGATCTTTGTCGTATCCATAATAAACTCGATATTTTGAATCCGATCCGCCCACCAACACAGTTGCCTGGGGGCGAAACGCCGTGTTGTTTCCCGAAACAAGCCGATCCATTTCCCATACTTCCGTTGTCGACGCCCGCGCAAGCCGCCAAGTATGCCGGGAGGCATCCACCATGCCGGCCAGTTGTAGTTGGGAAAAATCCGTAACCAGGGTAACGGTATCCAAACCGGTAACGGCTTCACCACCGGCGGTCAACGTGACTTGGCGCCAATACCGATAATCTTCCGGGGAAAACCGCCCGTGTTCTGATTCTACGGATGTGACATCCACCGAAACACCATCGACAATCAGCTCTACCGTGCCAACGCCTACGGGCGACGACGCTGCGACATGGACCGTCACGACGGAAGACACGGTGGCTGCGTCAGCAGGAGAGGTGATTTCCACCACCGGTGAGGTGTCGTCCCAAATGGCGGAAGCCGAAGTGGGACCGGCTGTCCCTTCCGGATTGACCGCCCGCACCGCAAAATACAACTTGCCGCCGGGCAACAGCAGCGGGATGTCCACCGAGACCGGGTCCCCGGCTTTACCTATCGCTGGAGCCGTCGTCACAAGTGTAGGTGTTTCCAGAGACGGCGCAAAAGCCATCGTGACCTTGGTCAACGTGGGCGCAATACCCCCAGATGTCATCGCAACCTGAACCTGCACATAACGACCCGCAGAGACGGTCAGTTCCGAGCCTGCCGCGTTTACATAAGGCCCGGACCACGGGGACCAAGTGACGAGATCTTCGCTGGTCCGGACATAAAGCCCCACGGTACTGCCGACGGGCACAGACGCCGTCCACGACAACGTAGTGGGCACCGAGCTTTCACCTGCGTCCCATTCTTCGGAAATCCACGTGCCGTTGGTGACGCCGGATGCCAACGTCAACGATGACGAAGCGGGTGCGGTGGTCGTGCCCGTACCGGCACCGCGCTCAAAATCCGCGAGTTCGCCGATGGTCCAGGTTTCGTCCAACCGAAACGGGACTGCGTGCATAAACACTTCGAATTCGCCCACGCCTGCACCCAACGCACAATCCACCGGCGGCAGCGACGAATGCCGGACCCAAATCATCCCGAATCCTTTGATGTTTTGGTTTCCGTTGTCGCCGCTGCAATAGGCGGAATTGCCGCAACTGTTGCTGCCGTCCTGGCCACAGTTGGTGCCGGATCCGCCAAAACCGAGCCGCGAATCCGGAGAGTTACAGTCATTTTCTTGGTTGTTGATCATTCCCAAACGAACGCTGGCGCCGGGACCGGCAACGTTGAACCCTTCTTTATTGCAGTTGGGCTGTAACGAAGAGCCGTTGATCAACCCCTTCCAATAATTGCGACCTACGCTGGTGGCGATATAGGTATTGCTCGAAAAGATCGAATATAACGACGATGCCGAGTAAGATAATGTTTTCCAGTTGGTGGTACCGGATACCGTAATTCCAAGGCGCAGCTCGGTGAACGGCATCGACAAAAATCCGGGGAGTTTGGCTTCTGTGGTATCCGGGGCCACGGCTGTGGGATTCAACGTGTTCTGGTTGGTCCACAACGCCGCGTCATAGGAAAATGTGGTTTTGTTGCCGTCGATTTTGAATACCAACGTCCAACCGCCGCCGTCCGAGGTCATGTCACAGTAAGCAGAAAAAGGAGCCGTCGGACCGGTTTCGCCGTCCGGGTCGAGCCAATAGACGCCATCACCAACCGAATTGCCGGTATCCAAGATGTCTTTACAACTACGGGCCGCCGAAGCCGCCGAATTGCCGTCGGGACACGTGCCGACGCGCAGCGGGGTTGTGAAGTGAACCTGTGCCTGACCGGGCCCACCTGCAATGGAGACACGCAGATCCTGAATTTGTCGCGGCGGCAAAGCCGCTTCAGCGGTGGTGCTGGTGCTCACGACAAACCAAAACGACAACAAACACAGTGCACTTTGATGGCAGAATTTTCCGTACATGAGTTGATCTCCGGCCACAGCCCTCATCTTGGGAACACCGACGACAAAGTTTCGTCAAAAATTGGCGTATGTTGGCGCGATGCGACTTGTTGTTCGTGGACTCGGTTTGTTTGAAAAGGTATTCAATGGACTTGGTCCACGGCTTCATGAATTGTTAGCATACGCCCGTAGGATGTCACTGCTGACAGAAATGGAAGAACTGCACCGGAATTGTGTGGAGACCTGGATTTTTGTACACAAAAAGGGGATGGTTTGTTGGGGTCAAACAAACGGGATCAAATGAAGATGTTGGATGTCCGAATAAGGTGGATTTTATTGGTGATTTGTCTTGCGTTACTTAACACCCTTGCTTGTGCAGCGACACGTGATGGGGGGTTATCCGCTCGGGACGCATCACATCGGTACGCTCACGATCCATCGGAGTTGGCATGGTTGGTCGGATCTTGGGCATGCACCAAGGAGGCTGAACACATTTGGGAACATTGGCTGCCGGCCGCCGGAAACACGTTGTTTGGGGTCAATCACACCACCGTAAATGGTAAATTAACATTCTTTGAGTATTTGCGGATCGAATGGCGCCCTGATGGCGTATTTTATATCGCTCAGCCGAAGGGTTCTTCGCCGACCGAGTTTAAGTTAACGCAAACCGCGGATCAGGTCGTAACCTTTGTAAACCCGGAACACGATTTTCCGCAGCGGATCGTGCTGACACGTACGGCTGCCGGATATGTTGCGCGGATCGAAGGGATACTGGAGTCCGGCCCTGCTTTTGAGGAGTGGGTGTTTTACAAAAACCCGTCTGCGGATTGAGATTTGGATGCGAATAAAGTTGTCTGATGTTGTTTTTCACGTAGAAACCTTCGGTGAATTGGGAAGCCCGGTTTTGTTGGTCATGGGGTTGGGAATGCCGGGTCGCGCCTGGAAAAACCAGGTTCCGGATTTGGCGCGTCACCATCGTGTTGCCTGGTTTGATCATCGGGGTTCGGGCCAGACTGAAGCCCGGCCGGGCTTGTGGTCGATGGACGTGTTTGCGGGAGACTGCGTGGCACTGATGGATCACCTGGGATGGGTCGATGCACACGTGGTGGGGGTCTCCATGGGAGGAATGATCGCTCAACATGTTGCGCTGAAGTATCGGGAACGGGTTCGCAGCTTGTCATTGATCGCGACACACGCCGGTGGATTTCGGGGGCGGATGCCCACCGGGGCCGGGCTGTGGCGGTTTGTATCGGCGAATGGGGCGTCGGTAGACAAACGGCTGAATCATTTGATGTCACTCTTGTTTCCCGACGACGCATTTGACGAATCGGAACGGGCACGGGTCAAAGAGGGGTTGTTGCAGGATTTGGTGGATCGCCAACCCGTACGGTATCGTTTGTCGCAACTTGTAGCGGTGCTGCGACACGACATGAGGGCCAGGTTATCGGAACTGGGTGGGGTTCCCACGCTGGTGGCCAAACCGGGACGCGACATTTTGGTTCGGCCCGACGAGTGTACGCGACTTGCCAACAACATTCCCGGTGCGAAGCTGGTTGAGTTCCCAAACGCGGGGCATGGCATTATCCGCCAAGAAGCTCCGGCGCTGAATCAGGAACTGCTGCGTCATTTTGCGGCCGCAGATTTTCGGCAACAGGCAGCAAAACAACCCACAAACAAATCGTAATCAAGGAATCCTATGTCCGGAAAACGAATCGCGTTGGTGACATGTCTTCAATTGCCGGAGCCGGATCCGGACGAGCTATGGCTGGCAACGGCCGTACAAAACCGGGGGGTGGCCGCCGAAGTGTGTGCCTGGGATGACCCGGCGGTACCGTGGCACCAAATGGATGCGGCGGTGTTACGATCTACGTGGAATTATCCCGATTGCCATTCGGACTTTATTCGGTGGGCCACCAAGGTGAATGGGCTTACGCGGTTGTATAATCCGCTGGAAACGGTGATCTGGAACAGCAACAAACGGTATCTTTTGGAGTTGTTCGAGTGGGGATTTCCGGTTGTTCCAACCACCGTGGTGGGCAAAACCCAACCAGTGGATGGCTTTACAGGTTGGCCCCAGGCTGAAGAGTGGGTTGTCAAACCGGCGATCTCGGCAGGTTCGCGGGGTACAAAAAGGTTTCACCATACCCAACGGAATGAAACGATTCGGCACATCCAATTGCTGCAAACCCGCGGAGATGTGCTGGTTCAGCCGTATCTGAAGTCGGTAGAGGAGCGAGGCGAACACGCTGTGGTCGTAATCGACAACGAGGTCAGCCACGCAGTACGTAAAACCGCAAGATTTGAAGGGGATGACGAACATGTATCCCAAGCGGTGGTCCCAACAGCACAGGAAACGGCATTGGCAATGGCGGTGCTAGAAAAAATCGGGCGCAAACTACCCTACGCAAGGGTGGACATGGCTCCGGACGACCAAGGAAATCCTTTGATCATGGAGCTGGAGTTGATCGAGCCATCGTTGTTCCTGAAACAGTGTCCCAAGGCATTGGAACGGCTCGCAGACACGTTGGTGGGACTGTAACCGAACGGTTCGGCCCAACAAAATCACCGACTTTGGGATTGTGATAAAAAGTGAGACATCGGAGGTTGTGAAAAAATAGCAACATGCTCCAATTTCGGCCGCTTTTGGCCCCAGTGGACCCGAAAAAGGTCTCATAACATACCCGATATTACTTAACTTTTTCAAAACCAATGTGGCGCAAATCGCGCTGACTTGGGTCATGTCCAACTATTTTCACAACATCTCTATTTTAGGAGAATTTTGGGCAAGCCGGATTTTCACCGGAACGCGCGGCTATTTTTTCACCGGCTCAACGACGCCATATCAATGGAGAAACGGTACTTCACGTCGGATTTGAGCAACCGTTCGTAGGCTTCGTTGACTTTTTGGATCGGAATGACTTCGACATCGGAGACGATGTTGTGTTCGCCGCAGAAGTTGAGCATTTCCTGGGTTTCGGCGATTCCGCCGATCAACGAACCGGATAAGCTGCGGCGTCCGAAGATGAGTCCAAAGCCGTAAACGGCAAAGGGTTTGTCCGGGGCACCGACCAGGGTGAGATTGCCGTCGCGGCGAAGCAGACCGATAAACGTATTGATGTCATGGTCTGCCGACACGGTGTCGAGGATAAAATCAAAGCTCCCGGCGTGTTTCTGCATCTCATCCGCGTTTCGTGACAACACGAATTCGTCTGCACCCAGGCGCATCGCGTCTTCTTTTTTACCAGGGGACGACGAAAACGCCACGACATGTGCGCCAAAAGCGCGAGCAAACTTAACACCCATGTGACCGAGCCCACCAAGGCCTACCACACCTACTTTTTTGCCTTTGCTGACCCCCCAATGACGCATGGGGGAGTAGGTGGTAATGCCGGCACACAGCAGTGGAGCCACCGCAGCGGGATCGAGATTCGATGGGATACGGAGCACGAATCGTTCGTCGACAACAATGCTTTCGGAATAACCACCATAGGTGACTCCGCCGAGATGTTTGTCGGGAAAGTTGTAAGTCAACGTCATGTTTTGGCAGAACTGCTCAAACCCGGCGCGGCATTCCGGGCACGTGGCGTCGGAGTCAACCAAACATCCAACCCCAACCAGATCGCCGACTTGGTATTGGGTGACGGCAGCACCGACTCCAGTGACTTTGCCAACAATTTCGTGGCCCGGCACGATCGGGTATACTGTGGGCAAACCACTCCATTCATTACGTACCTGGTGAATATCGGAATGGCAGATCCCACAATAAAGGATTTTGATTTGAACGTCCGATGCAGTGGGCTCACGGCGCACAATCACGTCGGCAGCAAGCGGCGAAACAGCACTTGCTGCGGAATAAGCTTTGGCTTGATACATGGGCAACCTATCCTTGTGTTGGCTTCAGCCTGACATCAGGCCGAATTGAAATGGGGTTGAGCGGGTCCGCTTCAAGACGGAAGTGACCCCGAGACAGCTAAAAGCGACTCGGCAACATACCGGGTTACCGCGTCAACGCACCGGTTGTTTACCACAACAAGGCCACCGAACGGTAGCCCACCTCGCTTTAAGAGGGTGTTTGGGAAAAAATTGCCGGTGAGCGAAACAGTGGTCGTAACGAGTCGGTCGGGCCGACCGAGGCACGGCCGACGTAGTAGGCCAACATAGGTTAGTTCTTAAGGCCAATTCCCCAATAAATCAGAGTGTCTGCGAAATCTGATAGTTCCGATGTCCCTGTGAACCTTCGCCGTTTGACGCGGTCAGAATGTGCCATTGGCGCATTGTCACGAGGGCACCCCGGGGTTACACACCATCGAATCATAAAGTTATTATTGATAGTTACAGTTATTTACCAAAGGTTCTACCTACGTATGTGTAGACCATAGGGAAACCATTGCCGGTGGCACCTTGGGCGGCTTTTTTTCCGGTCAAGACCCTTTATGTCCCCGAAAGGCCTCGCACAAAATGCCAGGGATACCCTGGAGGGGCGCGCAAAGACCACGCATTGGTTGGGAATCGCGACTCGGTTGAAAACAAACCTCTCTCGCACGCCGCACGCCGTCATTTCAAAGCACCGACCGACCTATACGAACCTCCAGCAGGTGGCACGGCAGGGTCATGGATACGTTGCAATACTCTCGCGACACGACTCGATCACCGGAGCGATACCACCGAGTGGCCTACTGGACACCATTCGGTGGCCACTGGTTGCCTTCACGACACATCCGGAAGTCGATATCGGCGTGTGTTTCCGGCATTCATGACACGTCGGTGGGTATCGCCGTTGTGTGGCCCATATGTCATCAAGGTCACTACTAGGCCTCTCGAACACGTCACGGAGACAACATAGTCGTAAAATTGCGGTGTTCGAGCCGTGTTTCGGACCTCGTTAGCGACCTATGGGGGTGCCGCAGTGACCGCGTAACATGGTCAATAGACCTGGGTTTGTGAGAAGAAATCGCGACAATCGGTGCAGAAGCCCTGAGCTATCGGAACGATCAGATATGGGGGCCATTTTGATTCGAGTTTTCCTTAGAGGGTGTTTGGGAAAAAAATAACGGCGAGCGAGACAGTGGCCGTAGCGAGGCGGGCCTGCCGACCGAGGCCCACCGGAGGCGTACCCGAAGGTA
>JABWCM010000084.1 GCA_013360285.1 Myxococcales bacterium | reverse complement strand
CCAGAAAAAAACCTGCGCCATATTCCCGATATGACTCAGTTTTTTTCCGGGCATCGTGGCCAAAATCCTCGCGTCCAAGTCCGTCCCCATATTTTTTCACAAACTCTGAGGGTCAGGAATATGTGTGGGCGTCTGAAGAACGGATGGATGCGTGGCGGCTGCGGGTGTTTCGGTATGGGCTCGGCATGACCGGCTGTGGAGGACATGCCAAAAGTTTTCGATTTGGGTTCGGCAACGGGAATGAATACGATTCTGTCGCAGGAACCTTCGCCCAAGAGTTGGGGCATACGGTTGGACTAGCGCATGGCGGAGAACAAGGTTTTGACGGCAAACCCAACTATCCAAGCATGATGAATTATGCTTATCCAATGTCGACAGGATTTTCGGATGGAACCCTTGGTCCGCTGGATCCGACGGATTTGTGTGAAACAACGGGTGCGGGGGGAAAGGCGGATATCATTGCGGACCGATTTTCGTTTGCGGTAGGCGGATATCATTGCGGACCGATTTTCGTTTGCGGTTGATCCCTGTGACCCCAACAATCAACGGTTGGATTGGAACCGCGATGGCGATTGGTCGGACTGTCCGGTTCAGGCGAATCCGCGATGGGCGGAGTGGTTCAAGGCGCAGGCAGGTTACCCTTCGGAGGTGTTTGGGCGACAACTGGAACCGGCCAACGCCCGAGAGAGGGCGCCGGTGAGGTTGGCGAGCGATGATGACCGGTTGGTAGTGGTTTACCTTGGACTGAACGGCCTCCTTCGCACTAAACGTTTTGTGAGTTCACTGCTGCCGTGTCCTCCCGAAGAGACCGAGTTTAAACTCAGCCGTCAGGATTTGGACGCCACCATGGCCATGGACACGGTGTTATCTCACGCCCGTTCGGCCCTTTCCGACACTAAAATCGTGGATATCCGAATGCCGCTCTCGGTTGTGGCCGGGCGGGTTTGTCGATACCCTGGACAATAATACGGTGCCCCTTCAATCGGGGTGCGGGGTGTAAAAACGGGAGTAGGTGTTATGCGAATGATGGCGATGTGTGTTCTTTATCTTACCGTTAGCATCGGGGTGGTGATGGCTGTTGGGTGTGGCGATACCAACGGGGATGATCCCACGGATGTTGGTTTTGGAGACACCGTGCAAGATATGGGTCCCGCCGATATGGATGGCTTCGATACATATGATGACACGTTGGCGACGGATACTGGCGGTGGCTTTGACAGTGGATCCGACGGGGGTAATGACATCGTAGATAGTTCCGGAAATGCCGATTTGGGTTCGTTGAACGATGGGATAACAACAGATACTACCGTGGACACACTGGACGGGGGTGGGGATATCACGGTTGGTCCGGATACCGAAGAATCCTGGGACGAGGCGTTTGACCATGTGTTTCCCGAAGACCATGTGGTGTCATTAACGCTTCAGTTTGCTCCGGGAGATTGGGAAACGTTGTTGTCTGAATGGGCAACTCAGGAACTTAAGAACGAATTTGAAGCGGCGTTTACGTTTGACGATGAATCGTTAACTTCGGTCGGAGTGCGTCTTAAAGGGCTCAATTCCATAGGTGGCGCAGGCCAGCCAGGTAGTCCGGTGTATGGGAAATATCCCCTTAAAATCGACTTTAATACGTTTGGTGGGCCACGATTTCATCAGGTGGATGAGATTAACTTAGGCGTCAATATCAGCGACCCGTCGTTGATGCGTGAGCGGTTGGCGGAACGAGTGTATGCCGCCATGGGTGTGCCGTCGTCGCGGTCCGCCTATGGAAATGTGGTGATCAACGGAAATCCGGTGGGGTTGTATACGATGGTACAGGTGATCGACAAACGGTATCTGAAGGAACGGTTTGGAACAGCGGCGCACGCGGATGACGGCAATCTGTACAAATGCCTCCACAATGGTTTGGACATCTGTTCGTTGAAGTGGCGGGGGGACAAAAAAGAGGATTACATTCAGGCCGACGGATGCCTTGGGGGGTATGAGGCGTGTGGGTTGGTGTTAAAAACCAATGAAGACGACGCGACCATGAATGATTATGCGGATTTGATCACGTTTCTGGATGTGTTGAATCATACGCCGGATGAACAGTTTGCGGATGTTATCCCACAGGTGTTTGACGTGGATTCCTTTTTGCGGCTGACCGCCGTGGCCATGGCGACGTCCAACTGGGATAGTTATTTCGGGAAAGGGCACAACTATTACCTGTATTATCGGCCAGACACCCAACGGTTTATGATGCTACCGTGGGATTTGGACCTGACGTACGAAGGGCCGTTATGTAACCCCGATCCGGTGGGGTTGGAATGTTGGGGTCCGGGTGAAAGACCGCTGATACAACGGATTCTCAACGTGCCGAAATTTAAGGACCAGTATCGCGAATACATGAAACAACTGGTGGAAGGCCCATTTACCGCCGAAACCCATGCAACATGGATCGCCGAATTGAATGCGCTGTTGGCACCGCTAGTGGGATCGGACCCAAATATTGCGGATACCACAAGCTATTTTGAACAAACAGACGTGTCGGGCAAAGGTGAAGGGAGTCTGTTATCTTTCATAACAACAAGGCAAAATGAGATTTTGTCGGCGTTAAAGTAGTGGGTGATACGCGGGTTAGGGGTCAGTCCATATCGCAGCAACAACGAATCCTGATGGTGGCGGATGAACATTCCGTCTGATCTGAAAAAAGATCAGTTCAACGAAAAAGAGACTCCACTGGGGTCACGGAAAATGAAGTTCGGGTGTCTTCAATTCGGTTGGGTTTTGTTTTGATTTTGGGGTGTGCTTTAGATAGGCTGCGAGGGTGGGTTAGGCTGGGCTGTCGAATTCACGGTAGGCTGCACAACAAATGTCATCGCTAATCACGCTAAATCTTATCGGCACCGCTGGCGAGTACTTCGTTTGCGCTGAGCTTTGCAGGCTCGGCTATCTCGCGCTTCTCACGCCAAAGAACAATCCACTCTTTGACGTGGTGGCTACGACCGCTGACGGCAACACTTCTGTGTCCATCCAAGTAAAAACTCGCTCCATCCGCAATAAGCAAGGGTGGAAGCTGGGCGCACATTTCAGCGTTGGGCGAAGCCCAGAGAATCTATTCGTGGTCCTGGTCAACCTCAAAGATTCCGGCCTACCGGACTTCCATGTCTATGACTATGCCACCCTGGTGGAGCGCGTAGAATCCGTCTATCGCTCGTACATCGACAAACCTAGGCGAGACGGACAACCTAGAAAAGAGGTAGGGTTTCGTTGGTTCGACGAGGTGTCATTTACCGAGGCTGATCGTGGCCGCATCAACAACTGGCGCCCAATTTTGGCTGCGCTGGGTGCAGCCTAACAAGTCATTAAACCGACGCCGCTTCGCGGCGCGGCTTAATTCATGCGCAAGGACGTGGCAACGACGAGGACGTGTGAAGGACGTGCCAACTGGGAATAGGTGCGGAACAGGTGCCAGGCACGTGTTTTGGGCGGCTTGGCCAGGGGAACAGGTGCCAGGCACTTGGTTTTGGCCCCCGGCCAGCAATTGATGGACCCGTCTGAGGCCGGTGTTCTCGTCGTCGCTCTGCCATGTTCTCGGAACCCGATGTAGCTCAACCACGGGTGTGCCGTGCGCCTCCCTTCAGTCACCCGACTGAAACCCCGATCGGCGTTGTAACTCCAATAGACAAGCCATAATCCAAATATCATAGTCAATCAGTGCCGGTCGCCCCATGTTGCCGTTGACTCTTTCAGCGTCGACAAAGCGATTCAACCACAGGTTGAGCTCCCGCACTATCTGGTCATATTCGTGATCGCGCACGCGCTGGAGGAAGTCCTGAACGCTCGGAACGTCTGCCAAGCACTGGGCATCGGTACCTGAGCGATAGTGAAAATAGTCAAGGTTCAGAAGCTGGCTGCGAAGCTCTTCAGTCGCCGTCTCGGTCAGCTCGGCCTGTGCCAGACTTACCAGGGTTCCGATTTCAGGCGGCGGACGCCTCCCCAGAAACCAGATGCACACAAAGTAAAGCAAAAACACCGTGAGTGCCACGATCCACCAATCGAGTTCTCGTGTTCACAGACTCGGTGCGGCGCCGCGTATGGGTCTGGCCAACTCGGTATTAGCCCCAATGCCGATCACTTAAGCGCCAAGTTCTTGTTTTGTCATGGTTTCTGGATTTCAACGGGACGATGGAAAGTGTATGCCATCTAGGTCGAACCCCTGAAATTGTTAGAACGTTACCGGTTGCTTCAATGGAGGCATTTCGGGGGGGCGACCCGGACCGCAGGGAAGGAGTTCGCTTGGGCGGAATCCCTGAAAGGGACCTGATAGAGGACATCCTGGAGGAAAGGGGGCTGGCCGCGGGGCTGTTGCGAGGGTTTAATCCGGACGCGTTTCGTGGTGATCAGATCCACCTATTAAATCTAGAGTACAGGTTTCCCATCTGGTATCTGCACAATGGAATCAGCGGCCTGCCGGTATTTCTGGAGAGACTACACGGAGCGATTTTCGTGGACGTGGGAACCGCAACGCTGGCAGGGATATTCGACGATCCCTGGCAAGTAGGACTAGGGGCGGAACTACGTTTAGGCGCCCAATTTCTGCTGGACACCCCGGCAAACTTCCGCTTAGGCATAGCCCACGGTTTGGGCGAGTTTGGGATTTTCCAATATTACCTGATCGCGGGGACGGGTTTTTGAGTGGCGACCGCCTCATGCGTGGTAGCCATTTTTTTGGCGGTTGGCGGTCAAAACCTCGGCGATGCCATCGAACGCTGGCGTGTCGGCGGTCAAAACCTCGGGGAGGTGCGAGGATGGTCGGTGAATGCTCAATATTCGGTGTGCGACCCTCGATTCGGGTGTTTTCGACCCTTCGCAAACACAAGATGCGCGTCTGTTTACTTAAGCCGGGTAATAAGTGCCAGCCGTAATAAGTGCCAGCCATTTTTTTCGGCCAATCCGGCGAAAAATCCCGTTTTGGGGCCTGTTTTCTTATTTATGGAGCACCCTCTCATCCGCAAAAAATGTTTCTGTTTTGTAAAGTTTGTGGCAGGCCGATCCTGGAATCGTATACTGACTGGTGTCATGAGCGTGGTGCATCCGCATGGGGATTGTGGATGGCTTTTGGTTTCTACGATTTGATGACCCAACTGGGTGTGGACGTGATGAACTCGATCGACATGCGCAGTATGGCTGGTTTTTTTGCCGCAGGCATCGCCACCGTGTTGGGAGGGCTTCTGGTCGGCTGCGGTGAGGTGAATGACGACGGCGGAGTGTCGACGGACTCTCAAGCGGAGTTGGACCTTGCTTATGTTGCCGATCTGGGAGAAGAATCGGCACCGGATGTCTCCTCTGATGTGGGGAAAGAGGGTACGGCCGACTCCACCGACGAACCCGATGGCGAAACCCCGGATCTTCCGTATGCTCGGTGCCCCTACTCGACTCGTTCGGGGCGGTTTACGGTCGACCTCAAAGAATCCTCCACATCGATAGACGGCGTGGTGGCCGATGGGGTCGTGCCGCAGAACGTGCCGACCGTGACGCTCAGTGAAGGCGGGTGCTCCTTGTTGTATCCGACCACCTTGTTTTGTGAACCGGCGTGTGAGCCCAACTTTACCTGCGATGTTTCTGGAAGTTGTATCCCCTACCCACAGAACCAATCGGTCGGTCTGGTCGGGTTTTTGGGGCTTTGGGCTCCTTTTACGCTCAAGCCGATTCCGCCGCAGCAGATTTATTATTACCGCGGCAGCATGCCCCACCCCGCTTTTTCCCCGAACCACGTTGTAACCTTACAAACATATTTCGGTGAGCACAGTTCATTTTCCATTGCCGTAATGGGGGTGGTACCGTTGAAAATGGTCAGCGAATCGTTGTTGTTTCACAACGACAAACCCGCCACGCTGCTGTGGGAAAAAGCCGAATCCAGCACCAACACCGCGATTTTTGTGACCGCAAGTTTGGCCAATCACGGAGGGGTTCCCGCACGCATCGAATGTGTTGCCCCCGACTCGGGTGAATTCACCATTCCTGCAACCCTTGTGGCGGCTTTGCTCGACATCGGTTATTCGGGTTTTCCCACCGTGGCTATCAGCCGCGAAAGTGCCTCATCGACCACAACCGAGCTGGGTTGTATCGAGTTGGTGCTGCAATCTGAAGTGGTATTGGATGTTTCCATCGATGGACTCATTTCTTGTTCGTCTTCCCAGGATTGTCCCTTTGGACAGACGTGCATGTCGGATCTTCACTGTCAATAAAGGAATTCACTGTATGAAGTTCATTTTGTGCGTTCGCCGAACTCGGTCCGATAACAAGTGCCAGCCATTTGTTTCGCCGCGCTTTCGCGAAAACAAATGAAAACAAATGGCTGCCACCCACCGAAAACAAATGGCTGCCACCTACTAGCCTGGGCAGGAGCCTCACCGTTACCAGGCGTTTTCCTTGAAACCATCCAGCAGGTCTACCGTTTCGCTGCTGACTATTTCACTCACTCACTTTATCAGAACCATCTTGCCACCGGTGTGCGGGCGGGGCGCCCGCGGCCGCAGCGTTAAATTACTGGATTTGGTTAGTTTGTGAACGGCTCAATGACTTTACCGTTTCGTTGCTGACTATCTCACTCACTTAATCAGAAACCATGTTGCCGACGGAGTGTGGGCAGGACGCCCGCGGAACCAGGGGATTTTTTTGTTATCTTATCTCTGTTCTGTTTCGTTGCCAGGCACTTGTTTGGGTTGAAAGGCCGTTGGTGGTGGAGTCGGTGGGAACACATATCGCCACGAACCCTTGATTTTATTAGGCTGAACCCCTTACCTCACGTTTTATCCGGAAAATTCGGCTGGTAAGACCCCTTACCTGGCACTGTGATCGCGGTGCAACGCCAGGTAAGACCCCTTACGTCACGTTTTATCCGGAAAATTTGGTTGGTAAGACCCCTTACCTGACGTTTTGTCTGGAAAAAACATGAGGTAAGGGGTCTTACCTGCCGACTCGCCAATCTTAAGTTTACCTGGAACGTCGTTCGATGCCTGTGATTGTTAGGTTCAGTTGGAATTGCCCACTGCCGAGGGACAGGCGTTGGCACACGGCCCCTACACTACGGACTCCGGGGTGCGGCGCAAACCTCATAGGCGCCTTGTAGGCGCCAGCTATTTGTTTCGTCGTCCATTCGTTTCTGCCACAAAGCACGATGGGTAAAGCCATTGGTATGCCCCCTTGGTTGGCTCAAGCGAAGTGTCGTATCACCAGCCGCCACATGCCATAACGTGGTTCATCGAACGGAGACGCCTATGGGATAGCCATGGAATGGTATGGCACGCCTTTTGCTCAGGCGAACGAGACATCCGTCGGCGCCGGTATTCGCCCATCTGGGAACTCCGCGACCATTGATTGTCAGGGACAACGGGAACGGACTATACTCACGCATAGAAGTTGGCACCGCGAACTATGGTTGTCCGCGGCATGGAGCCTACAAAAAGGTGGTGTGGTGTTGTCCGAGAAACACGGCGGTTCGAACTGTGTCGACAACGATCTTTGGCCACAAGACGTGTTGAATCGGGTTGCCCGCGCTGCGATCAATGGAAAGCTCCTTGTGGTGGTCGGTGCTGGGGTGTCGGTGCAACCGGATGGTCGTCGTTGGACGTGGAGTGAGTTACTACAGGAGTTGTTGAGACGGGCGCAAAACGACGAAAACGATTCGCAAAACGCGCAGCAACAAAAACAGCGCGTCCAAAGTTATCTATGCAAGGGTGATTTGCTTGGAGCAGCCTCCCGACTTGCCGAGTGGAAACACAAGGATTGGGTGCATGCCCAGTTGCGGGAGCTGCTTGGCGATTCCTCTCTTCGTCCGACGACGTACCACAAGAAACTGGCGGAATTGCGGCCATGGGCGGTCTATCTGACGACCAACTACGACACCCTGTTGGAAGAAGCCCTGACGAATTGCGGCGGTTCACCACGCGTGGTGTATCCCAATGATCCCCAAGGTGTGGGAAACCTGAATCCTGGGGATGTCTTAAAACTGCATGGTGATGTGAATCATCCCGATCAGATTGTTTTTTCGTCCAAGGACTATTCGCAGGTGGCTCATAGCAACTCGGGCGCCTGGAAAACACGGCTGTCGGCGCATGCGACGCTGGGTGAAATCCTGATCTGCGGTTACGGTTGTCATGATCCCCACTTTCGGGACGTGATCGACCAAGTGCGGGTAGTCTTGCAAAGGGACAGCGGCCCCATTTGGCTGGAAAAAAAGTCCGACGATGTGAATGACAAGGCGAACGACTTTGGGTACACGCTGGTTCCTTTTGACACGTATGATGACGCACCGCAAAAGGTCTCTCAGTTGGTCCGGCGGATCTGCGAATTGCGAGCGGACAACGTCTCATCACTACGCGCAAAAATACCACATCTGAGCGTTAGTGAGCTTATGGCGCTCACCGGTCAAGATCCCGCAATGCGACGCCTCGTATTGGACGGGTTTGAGCCACACGATCCGTCCCAATTTTCCGGTGATGTATTGTGTTTTGTTGCCGATCTGGTGTGCAATGCTCCGAACCCCGAGCGCACCAACCGCACGTATGTGGATTGTGTCGCCAAAGCGTTGCAGGTTCTCGTCAATCAAGGCGACGATGACGCGCTCGAATCCTACATTCGGTTGTATTCCGCCATGGGAGAACCGTCTCACTGGCCAAACATCTACCGTTCCCACTTGGAAAGATTGGAACGTCGGGGTGTAGTGCGCCGCGGCACGCCCGAATTGGCCCGGCAACTGTACGAAACCAACGCCCGTTGTGTCGAAAGTCAGACATGGTGGGCGGGGGGGTATTTGCACTTTGATGCAGTGGCTCGCTCGTGCCCAGGCCACGAAATCGAGTTGGCGTGTGCATGGCTTCATGATGCCAAAGAAGGACTGGTATCACTCCCAATCCCGGTCAACGCTATCGGCGGCCCCTCCACACCACAACTCCAAAACAAAGCGCTGTTCTTGGGGCCGTGGGAGTGGATTCTGCTGGTATGGCTGGACTGGTTGGGGCCGTTGGCACAACTCGCCAAAACCAACAACATGACTGTACGGTTGCCAAAATCTGCCTATGATCGCCTCCAGTTACCCATTCGCGTTTCACAACAACCTTCCGCCGCAGCAAAGGCTGCTCTCGAGTCGCTTCGTACCAACAACCCGAGTCGCTGCGATTCTACGAACCCAACCAACACGGCACATCCGGTGACCCTGGGCATGGTGGTCGCCTTCCTCGTGAAGATGGGTCATATCGACTGGGTCGACGGTGAGCCAATTTATGACAACGAAAATATCGCGCTGGATACCTTCGACGAACATTCGCTCAGTGGGGTTGTTGGGGCAAAGGTGCTTATTCAGCTCCAGGAGTATGGGTGGCTGACCCAATTCTATGCGCTGCTCAACACCCTTCCGTCCGTTACGATACACGCGGACGCAGAGGAAACGCTGAAGGCAGAATACAGACGACGGCAAATCTTCGAACAGGCGTTCCGAACACACACGTCGTCGGTGACATGGCTGCCCTTGGGAATAAGAGAAGGATGGTTGAAAACATTTGACGACAGCGAGCCCACCGAAAACGCCGAGCCACGCAAAATAAGTGCGGAATCGGTGTTGATGGACACCGTTGTCCGATGGTGGGACCGGGTCGAAAAAATAACCGATGCCATGGCACTCGTGGCCGAACGAGCCATGTCGATGCTTGACGTCGGGCCCAAGACGGAACTCATCCGCCGCACGCTCCCCGAACGACGCAACGCGTGGGCACCATGGTGTGTGGAAGGCCGCGTGGACGACCGTACTTTATATTTGACCGATCTCGTGGATTGTTTGTTTACCGACCCAACGGAACGTTATAAACAACGTAAGAAGCTCGTTGAATTGGGATTTGTGGATGTCTTAACTGCCGAATGGATCCGCGAATTCCGAGCGGCGGATCGCAGGTTGAACGGCGTCGTGGCGCAAGAAACGCTTCGCGCTATTCGAAAACAACTCGAGACAAAGGATTTGTCCCGGCATGACATGCTCCGTGCCCCATTGGCCGAGCAGTTTGCGCAGAGCATTGGCGATGTATGGTTTGCCGATGGCGGGGAATCTCTGGACCTCCGTGTCCAGCGGCTGCAGAATTGGCTCGTCTTTGTGAATTCGTTGGACCTCAACGGTTCAGTGAACGTGCAAACGGCGGTGACGTTTTTTCTCGCGTTGTCGCTTCCAGCGCGGATTGCGTCCTTACCAAACGGGAACATGAACGTGTCCAGCGGAGCAGACCTGGCGTCGATCATCGACCGCCTGTGGTCAGAAGTCGCTCTCTGGGCTGAACAGGAACAGCGCCATTCAAGGCGACAAGCCATGGTGACTCGCGCCGTGGTGTCCGTGCTCCAAGTATGGTGCCAAGAATTTGAGCCGAAGACACCGGACAGGATTTGTTTGTTCCCATTGCTCGACTCCATGGTGCAGCAAGTTCCGCCGGACGGGCCGCTTCATGGTTTTTTGCCCATTCCCGACCCCCAGATCCACCACTGGTTGATCGCGTCCGCGGCATGGGATGACGATACAAGGACTCAACTGTGGCACAAGAAACTTCAACTGGGTGAAGAACAGCACACCACGGTGTTGACCTGGGAAACCGTCGCCCAAATCGGCGTGGACTCTTTTCTCAAACAACGAGACGCGGTGGGGGTCATGGACATGGATATCCGATTCATTGTCAACCCCACACATCCACCCGCAAATCGGATTCTTACCGCCGTTCCACTGGAGGCGTTTGTTTTGCGGCTTCCTCCCGACCATTGGGCACAAGTCGGAACCTTTGTGGCCAATGCGTATGACGCCCTCGACGGGCGGGTGGCCACCGCATTTCGGACATTTGCCGCACAACCCGGCAATCACGACATACTTCGTAAAACGGCCTATGTCGCCGCGTTTTCGCCATGGCGTATGGTGCGGGACGATCCGGCGGTGCTGCTTGGGTGGGTCAGCGGAGCCCCCTACGCCAACCTCGGCATAACAACCCTCGACGATCTGCGCGGATTGTTGAATGAACCCGCGGATGGGTTGGCGGGGCTTCCCATCTCGAAAGTTTTGCCCGCACGAATCCGACCCGGAGGGGGTTGGCACAACACGGTACCGCCATTTTCCCTGCTGTTCCAGGTATCGGAAATTCCGGGCGACTGTCAGACCACTGCCGTGCTGAGGCCGATGACCTGGAGTGAAGACCACTACGATACGTTTGTTGCCCACGCCGGGCTACGACTCGACCAACATGACGAACACCCCATCGGCCGAGTGACCCGCGACCTCTTCTGGATTCGGGCCGCTTCGTTGGCGCCGGACACGGATACGCATCGTGCCGCGGATTGGACCACAAAGATCCGTTTGGCCGTCGAAAAGATCCTGGAAGCCGAGGCTCAACCGGTGTTGCAACCGAAAAACACCCAAGGCCCGGAGCTATTTTCCGACAGTTCCACGCGGCAACAACCACCTCCCCCCATCAGAAATCAGTTCGCCGAAACCGAACCCGCCCTGGTTCGATGGTGTGAGTGGGTTGTGGACATTCTCGCCCAGAGGAGTCCCGGACCTCGTGTGAGCATTGCCGAAAATCTCTGGTTAACCTGGCGGCTGTATTCCTGGTGGATGGCCCAATGGGCCTACGCCACACCCGAAGCCAGGACCGCGGCACTGAACGCGGTAAAACAACACGATCCCGGATCGTTGCCACAAGGACTTGTTCCGCTGGACGTGGTGGCCCCGCGGGGATTTTCGTCCGAGCACCTGCGTTTCCGCCTGTTGTTGCTTCTCAAGGTGATCCGCGACATGGAAGACCCGGCAGGTTTGGCTGATATGAAGCGAGCACTCGCGTGGGCTCATTCCAAGGCTCAGAATAGAGGCACCGATGACCCTGTCGCCCAAACCAGCGACCGCGTGATTCCGTCGATTTTGTCGAGCCGTTCGATCAAGCTCTTGTTGGACTTAGCGCAATTGCCGCTCACGGACGCCGAAGAGCAAATGCGGATGAAAGACCCTGAGTATTCCTGTCTCGGGTGGGGCTTTGCCGCCACGGTTCCCGATTTGGCATTGGGATGCTTGTTAAGTTACCAATCGGATCTCTTTTTGCAACTGGACACCGAAAGCCGGCGGCGCTGGATACAATCCATGGCCGCCGACCCAACGCAAGGCAAACGGGTGCCGACTGTGATCGGTGACCTGCTTATTCGGACGGCCATTGAACATTGGGATCGCCTCGACGGCCAGGAACGTTCCCTGTGGTACGCCTACTACAACACCCCGGCGGAGAACGAACGTAGGTCCTGGCACCGTCGATGGTTGGGGGGTCCTTTGATGTCTTCGGGCTACTTGAAATGGTCCGACGAATTGGCGGATGGAATCACCAACGACGCGATCCAAGTCGGCCAGTTTGATGTCGTGGCGGACCTGTTGCGCTACCTGGCGGAACGGAATCCCGACAAGTTGTTGGATACCGTGCAGCATTGGATTAGTTTGGCGAACGAGCACCATCAAGACGGTGCGGAAGTGCTGGTGGCCCTCGCTCCGGCGCTCCAGTCCGAGCATTCGTCCGCGGCCGCTGCAGCGCGACGTGTTTTTCTTGCATTGATCCAAGAACCACCGTTGGCCACAAACGAAAAACTTCAGGAGCTGAAACGACTCATCCATGTCAAGGAGCCCAATGATGAAACGTAAGGTACTTGTATTTGCGTTTTGTTCGGTCAAAGGAGGCGTAGGAAAATCCGCCCTGGCCGTCTTGTCTGCGAAGGCCTTGACACAACGGGGCATAGGCACGGTTGTTTTGGATTGCGACCTGCTTGGAACATCCCTGGCAGACGCATTGCCGTTGCTGGCTCCTGGGATGCAGCCAAACACTTGGTATACCCACGAAGAAACGGTATTGTTGCGCGATAGGCGGGCTGTACAAAGCACGTACGATGACCTGGGTGAGCCGCCGCCTTTGTTTTTGAATGATCTGTTGTCGAAGGCGAATGGGTTGGGTACGCCGTTATCCAGGGCGGATGTAGGTTTCTGGAAACACCAGGGTTTAGACGAAGGACCGTGGTTTTTGCCGTCGTCGTCCATTCATGGTCACGTGAATGTGGCTTTGCAGGCCATTTATGCGGACGGTGGTGAAACATGGGCGAACCACCTCGGAGCCGTTTTGCGCACGATTGTGGTCGAATATCCGGACATCCGAGCCATTGTTTTGGACCTTCCGCCGGGGATTTATGCTTTTTCCCAGGAAGTGTTGGGTTTGTTGGTTCGCCTGAAGCACCCCCAAGAAGGCCCGCAGGAGGCGCTTTCCGATCTGTTGGAAGTCGCCACATGGGTACCAAAGCCGTTTTTGGTGACCAGTCAAAACCGCGGCGACCTTTGGGCCTCGCTCGAAGCGTGGAGCCAACTCAACTATTATGACTTTGGTTTGGTACCTGTCATCAATCGTGTGACCGAGGCGCCGAGGCGACTTGTAGGAAGTGTTCGGCATCGGTTTGCAAACACGATTTATAAGCACGATGCACCGGAAAAAAAATGGGTTGTGGTATCGGAAGACGCCCAACTCATTCCACTATTTGGAGAGAAGGGTATCGACCAAGTGATGCTGCCCCCGGACTTTTTACCCGTTTTGGACCGAGCTGTGAAGGAAATATCGTCATGACCACCACCGCGCAGAAGGCGAATCCAAGAGCGCCACACAAACGACCTCCGAAACGGCTGCTCCAACTTGTAACACCGAGGGACGGTGATCCTTCCGGAACTTGTACGCTGACCATTCCCTATGACTCGACTTTGCTGCGAGAAACGGGATGGACAGCGGAGGAGTTTTCGCGGCATGCCACCTTTCTATTGGCCGCGAAATTGTACGAGCAAGGTCTGGTTTCCTCGGGGAACGCGGCCGAATTATGCGGCGTGGGCCGGGCTGAATTTCTGTTGAAGTTGCCTTCGGTTAGGGTTGCGACCAGCAATTTGACGGTGGAGGATATCGACGATGAATTCGGACCCACCAACCCATAAATTGGTTATCAACACCGGCCCAGTGATTGCACTGACGTTGTGTGGAACGCCATCGTGGCTGAATAATTTCCCACATGCGTTGATTGCTCCCGACGAAGTGCGGCGAGAATTCGACCAAGGCCCTCGCGGCGCTGGTTCCGTGGTTTGGCCGGACGTCATCCGCGTAGAATCCTTGAAGACCCAATTGCCACCTAAACAGGACCGTACGCTTGATGAAGGAGAGGCGGCCGTGATCCAACTCGCAATGGACCTGGGGATTCCGGATGTCTTGATCGACGAACAACGCGGACGAAAGGCAGCAAGGGCAAACGGGCTTCGTGTGCATGGAACTTTGTGGCTGTTACGGGAGGCGAAGGAGTGGTGTTTGATCTCCCATGTCGCGCCGCTCATCGAACAGCTAAGGCTCGGCGGTTATTGGTTCGACAACAAACTTGTGGAGGAATTCCTGAGACGCTGCGGGGAGTGGGATGGGCCTTAGCCACAACGCCAGTTCCTGATCTACTACTTCCGAAATTCTTTCGATGAAATTTCTGCCCTGGTCGTATTTTGCCGCGTCGTCCGCAAAAATCCTACATCATATTCCCGATATGACAGGGGATTTTTCGTCCGATCCGCCTAAAATCCGACTAATGCGTATTCCGCTCGGATCCCTAATCGGTGCTTAAGAGCTCCTCTTGACCAGCAATCCCAAGGCGTTATCGCTCAACAACCTGAAACCAAACAACTATCAGCCAATCGACAGAGTAACTTAAGTATCCCATGTAGCTACAAACAGAAATGATTAGCGATAGTTTTTGGGGTTTGATGGGGTTTTATCGTAGAAACAAGGCATGCATCTTCGAATCGCCACAATCAAGAAGAATTCTACGGTTTACCGATACGGACAACTGGTTGAAAGCTACCGCCGAGAGTTTGTGAAGAAAGTTGGGCGTATCCGAGACGCCTGCGGTCCTTGCCCCCTCGTTTACAAACGTTTTGGCTGTTGTGGTTCTTGGAACAGGAAGGATGGTTTTGTCAGGCGCTGAACAGCTTCAATAGTACAGGTGGGTCAGTTCGAAGTCTTTTGCCAGGGCCGGCTGTTCCAGGTCCGAGGCCGCCGCTCGGGCTGCGGCTCTTGCGTGGCGGCACAGGGTTGCTGTCAGGCCGTCGATCACGTCCAGCGTTTCCTGCTCCATGTGCAGCGGTACGCCCTTTTTGTGTGCCGCCACCTTCGCCTTCAACTCGGATATGGCCTCTTGCAGCGCAACTACCGTCCCCGGGCCACCCAAATTCTTGGCGTGTTCCGCCACCAACGGCTTCGCAAACGTGCCTTCGAGCGTTTCCAGTTCTGTTTGCAGCGACGTCGCGTCGTCGCCGGTCGGCACGATTTTCTCCAGGGTGGAGCGAATTTCCGTGGCCGCTTCGGCTTCCGGCTTCGTCCCCGCCTGATCGAGGTTATCCGCCACGGCCCGCAACACCCCCACGGCGCGCCGCCGGGTTTTCTTGGCCTTTCGCACCGATTGTCGGAGTTGTACGGACGTGTTCTTGCCGCCGGCTTTGGCGTTCAACTTGGTCAAATCCGCCTTTTGCAATTTGTTGGAGTTACTCTGCAGGGCCTCACCCATCTCCGGGCCAAATCCGTACTCAGCGATCGTGTCTTTGTGCACGGCGTACGCCTGGAGCGTTGCTGTCGCCTGATTTCGTGTCTGCTCCGACGTGAACTGGCGGCCGAGGCCGTGCATACGCCGCCGCACCTCGGGGGTCAAGTTTTCTGAATCCCAAATCATTCTGGTTACTCCTTATGGTGAATCATCTTGCGGACCGCCCTGGGGACTCGTTCACCCGGTTTCGTTCCGCGCGAACACAGAAAGCAAATTGCGTGCCAGGTTGGCGTGATCGGTGTTTCGGTTTGCATTTTTTGTGTTTTGCTTGGCGTTTTTTGTGTTTTGCTCGGCGTTTTTTGTGTTTTGCTTGACAAAAACCGTGCCACCTTTCTCGTGATCTGTGTTTTGCTCGGCGTTTTTTGTGTTTTGCTCGGCGTTTTTTGTGTTTTGCTCGGCGTTTTTGTAGTTACTTTATGCAATGCGCGTGCCGGGTTTTTCATTTTTCGTGATTCCGATGTCGATTTTTGTGTTTCCGATGCCGATTTTGGTACTTCCGATGCCGTTGCAACACTTTCCCCCACCCAAACCCTTGTCCGGCTTGGCCTCACGGGTGTCGTCGCCCAAAAATTGGGCGCCAAGGTCGACGATTTGGTGGCTTCCGCCTGTAACAATCGTCACGACGGTGTCACGCTTTGCGTTTTGGTTCCAACAAATTCAACCCTTGTCGGTGTAACAGTCGGCTCCGCCGGTGTTACACCGCGTTCCCGCGGTCGTTTTGCCTAACCTGATCCACGTCCACCTTAGAAGGTATTTGGGAAAAAATAACGGCGAGCGGGACAGTAGCCGGAGGCCCCATCAGTTCGTCACTTGTACCCAACCGTTCACATAGTCGTTGTTGCTGATCGTAGCTTGCCCGTTGTTCATGATACACATTCCGACCTGCCATGTGCCCGCACCGGGTACAGTGGTCGCACTTACGGAATAGCACCGCCTTTCTGCGAACATAGAGTGAATCGAATAACCGCCGCCCACAAAGTTCACTAGTGTTCCACCGGACTGAGGCCTATAACACAACCCAATCTGGGCAGTTTGTGAGGCGGCGCCTACGGTCAGTCCCACCGGCGCTTCGGCGGCGCCGGTTAGTCGCTGGCCCGCCGTCGTCGTCACTGTCGCGGTGGGGCCAGCAAACACATACACCGATGAGTTTCCGGTGATGGCCGGGACAACTCCCACGAATGACACCGTTGCGACGATTCCCGAAGGACCTTGTGGCCCCTGCGGCCCTGTAGCACCGGCGGGGCCTGTCGGGCCGGCCGGGCCGGTGGCTCCCATCGGACCTTCCGGGCCAGTGGCTCCCTTCGGGCCGGCCGGACCGGCCGGGCCGGTGGCTCCCATCGGACCGGTGGCTCCAGTATCGCCGGTCGGTCCTTGCGGCCCCTCCGGACCCATTTCGCCTTGCACGCCTATGGTCACGCTGATTTCGTCGGTATACCGCGCCGTTGGGGCCGACTGCAACTTCAGCGGATAACTCGCCGGCGGCGCCTTCGGCAGCTCGGCCACCACCAAATCCGGTGTGACCGTCGTCAAGACCAGTAAGTCGTCTCCAAACCAGACCTTGGGAGATGCCCCAAAATCATGGCCCGTGATCACAATCTCTCCCGTGCTGGGCAACACCTCCGCCGACGTGATCACCGGCGGGGGTGGTGCCGCCAGCAGATCCCCGGCGGCAAAGAGAAACCCTATAAACACCAATGATATAATAGACTTGGTCAGACAATTCATCACGACGAAACCTCCACTGTTGGTCCATGAAATATGTGTTCCCGCCGCCTGGTCACCAGGGTTGGCCCCAAACGATGAATCCGACTATCACCCACGAATTGGATCGGGTCAAGGTAAGCGACGCAAGAGGCGGTGGGCACAACGACTCTGAGAGGGTCAGCGAAAATAGATAAGTGAACCCTGTTCGGCCCCTCCTTGCGGCATATGCCCGATATTGCCTCAGTCGGGCCCCGGCCAATTCAGCGCTAAATTAGCTCGACCAGGGTCACTTCCGGCTTGAAGCTGACCCTCTGAGCGGAAATGGGAAAACATTCCGTCCGTTCCGGCGCAAATTCGGCTTGCCGAAAATTCACCTGGCTGCAAACGCAGATGAGAAAAACTACCTTGGATTGGTCTTAAACTCGATTTCTTTCTCGGAAATCCGCGTCTCCAGGCGCTGCACAAACCCAGTTCGGGGGTGGTCTGTTCCCACCAGATGAACTTTGCTCTCGTTCAGCAACTCCCGTGCCGCCTGAAACTCGTACCGGTCCAATGCGCTTTCGATATTGGTACGAACCTCTTGCCAATATTTTTCGATTGTTGTCGCCGCTTCGCTGATCGATTGTCCGTATTTTTTGTACGCACGTTTATCCTGACGTTCGAACTCTTTGATCACCGTTTCAGCCTGGCCGTACTGTTGAGTCCGCATCGCAAGATCGAGATCCTCCGTCAGTTTTTTGGCTTTTCCGTCTGTTTCAAAACAGAGTGTGAGTCTTTTTTCCAGCTCCAGCACCACCGGTCCCTTTTTGTCGTGAACCTGCTCACGGTACATGTCCACATACGGCTTCGCACCGGCACAATTGAGTGCGGCCAACTCATCCAACGCCCGTTGTTTATGTTCTTGGGGAGGGGTGGTCTGGCCAAAAGTAGGGATAGACCCTGCGACGAGGCATAGCGCGACGGTACAAACCGCAAATGATCTTGCTCCAAAAGATTGTTTTGATGTTGCCATGGCTGAAAAGCTCCCGTGTGGTTGAGTATGAATTGTCGGTTCCGGAAATCGTGACCAACTTTTTCCGAAAAGGTGTCGTGTTGATAATCGTGGTCTTGGTGGTTTTGGTCAAGTTGGGGAAAGGCTGGATTCGGGTTGATACCCCTTCGTAAAACGACTGGGTCTTCCTAGGGCGATGGTGCCAATCGTATTTGGCGAGGTGCTCAGCCGCCGCCTGGGCAACCTACGCTTTCTTTTCCCGGTTGTCTCCGTTATGTTTTGATACTGGTACTGCTTGGTTTTTGCCGGATTTGGACAAGGATGGGTCACATGGTTTGGAATCGATTTTTGGGGAAGCAACACACCCGATGGATGCAAACTCTGGGTATTCTGTTGTTGGTTGGAACTTGTCGATGTGGCGATGACGGTAACAACACCCAATCAAAGGATACGACGCTCGCAGCAACCGATGTGATGGATACGTCTTCATGGTCACCCGAAGTACAGACGGATAATCTATCGGCGTCCGATGTGGCGGCCGACGTGTCGCAAGACGATGGAGGTATCCCCGTCGCCGATTCCGCTTCGGTTTCCGACACCCATGTTGCCGGCGGGTGTCCGGGGCGTCCTAGGGTACCCGTTGATTTGGCTCCGTGGGAAACCAACGATTCGGGCATGGTGCGGCTCACGACGGTGGACACGTTGGAAGACAGAATCTCCGGCGAGGTTCCCGAAGGGCGGATCGGCGATTATGTACTGGAAAACTCCCAGGTTCGGTTTTTGATTGGCCTTGGCGACGAGGCCATCAGCCCTTGTTCGTACGACGGCAATTTGGTGGACATGACCCGAATCGATCTTCCCGAAGCGCACAAGCAGGGAGATATCCTGGGCGAAATCTGTTTTTTGTTAAACGGCGGGCTTACCTTTGCTCCCGAATGTGCCGAAGTGCTTTCTTCGGGTGCCGACAAAATGGCGGCGCTTGCCGTGACCGGGCGCCTGGAAATCCTGGATTTTCTCAACCTAAAACAGATGGTGGGGGATTATGCGCCGTTTGTGGATCTGGAACAAATCGCCATCGATTTGGATCACATTCCGCCTCTTTCGTTAACCATCTACTACCTCCTGCGGCCGAACGATACCGGGTTGACGGTGTTGACCGCACTTCGTAACGACGGATCATCGCCGGAGTACTTTGCCGCAAGCCATCTTATCATGTCCGGCAGCACAGGGGCGTTCTTCAACCCGCTCGGCGGCACCGGTGGGTTTGGGACCACTTCTTTGTCGCTTGATAATTTGCTGGCAGGTGCGCCGGTTCCTTATGTTGGTTATCTTTCCGATAATGCAAGTTATCTTTATGTCCCTAAACCTCTTCCTAACCCGACAAACTCCGGTCTGCCCTTTGGTGGTTCTCAAATCGCCGTTGGCGGTATTGTCGTCAACACCTTTGATATCGACAACTTTCTCTCGCTGCTTTCTTCCAAAGAAACAGCCCGCAAAGGGGAAGCGCCAGGATTTCGTTTGTTGCAGCCCGGAGAAGTAACCATTTACGAACACAGTGTTTTTGCCGGTGACGGACGGTTGGAGTCCGTCCTTGCCCCCGCCTATGACCATTTGGGTGTGCCCACCGTGATGTTACAGGGAATCGTGAGCGGTCCCGCTGAAGGAGTACCCGCTCAAGATGTGACGATAACGGCGGTTGCAACACATTTGACGCCCCCACTTACGCTCAACCAAACCAAAAGTAGCCCCAGCGGCAGCTTTGAAATGCGCGTTCCGCCCGGCAGTTACCTGCTCAAAGCACGGGCTGCGGGGAGCGTTGTGGAAACCTCGGTAACGGTTGCAGCGGGCGACGATCCGGTGGTGGTGCCTCCGCTTATATTTCCCCATCCGGCACAACTCCGCGTGGTGTTGCGTGACGCCGATGGGGTTCCGACCATCGGCAGAGTCACCATCACTTGTCCCGATGGTTGTCCCCAAAGCCCCACGAACCACGAAACGGATGTGTCCAATCTTCCGCCCACAAACTGGGCGCGTATTGTCGCGGTCGGGCCCGTCGGAGAAACCACGGTAGAGCTGCCCCCGGGAGCATATCGGGTCATGGTGAGTCGCGGCATGACTCACTCGGTGTGGCCCCCCACCGCATTGACCCCTGACGATCCGTCGTTTTGGGGAATGCCGGTTTTATTAGCCGCCGGCGAAACGGTGTCGGTAGAGGCGGAAATTCATCCGGTTTTGGACCTGTCGGGGGTGTTGTCCGGCGATTTTCATATCCATGCGATGGCTTCATCCGACAGCGAAGTAAGCAATACCAAACGGGTCATGGATTTTTTGACCGAGGGGGTCGATGTGATGGTGAGCACCGACCACGATGCGGTCAGTGATTTTGGCCCCACCATTGCTGCCCTTGGACTTGGCAAACACATTACAAGCCTGATCGGGGCGGAAATTACCACCCCCAATATTGGTCATTTTAATGCATTCCCCTTAAGCCGCGACCCACTCGCCCGCAAAGGGGGGCCCATCGATTGGAGCAATGGCGCCGACCCCAATCTGACCCCGGCGCAATTGTATCAAAGCATTGCCGACCATTCCGGCGATCAGGTGGGGGAACAGGTTGTGCAAATAAACCACGCTACGGGGTCGGGTACCATTGGGGCGCTGAAGGCCGACGTATTGACGGGTTATTCCTTTGCGGACCGCGACTCGTTGCGGATGCCGCCCGCGGAAGGGTATCCCGACCCCATCACTGGAGACACGGGTTTGTGGTCGGACAATTTTACGGCAATGGAAGTGTTAAACGGTCATTCGATGAACAATTTCTGGGGGATTACCCGATGGTGGCTGACTTTGGTCAGCCGTGGGGCACCCCGTACGGGAACGGCGGTGACCGACACCCACGGTCTCTATGGTGATTTGGGGGGCAGCCCCCGTTCGTGGGTGTTCGTCGGGGAGGACCAAGATACCGTAGCCACCATGAAGCCGTCCGGATTTGTCGAAGCCGTCAACGCGGGCCGAGTCGTGGGGTCGAACGGCCCGTTTTTCCGCGTGACCGTACGTAATGACCAGGGCGAAGACGGGGGCTTGGGGGACACCGTGCGCCTTATCAATGGAGGGGCCTGGGCCGAAGTGGAAATCCAAACAGCGGAATGGGTGCGGGTGGACACCATCGATGTGTATCTCAATGAAATTGACGATTTGCTGGACAATCCCGGTGAGCCGGGGGTGGCGCGAACCACACCATTGGAACCGAGTTTTCAGGTAGAGATTCCGTGGGAAGAAACCGACCGGCAGGTCGTTGCAACCGGCAATCATGAACACCGGGTGTGGCGCAAAACCGTTAAGATTCCACTGGAAATTCCCCGCTCCACCCCCACCGATGCGTGGGTGGTGTTCATGGTGCGGGGCAAAGGGGCCAATATTCCGTCGATGGCCCCCGTCCTTCGTAACGGCGGCGTCAAACCGCTGGCATTTTCCAACCCGGTGTTCCTGGATGCAGACGGCGGCGGTTACGACAACCCACCACTTGGCGCCAAAGCGGCAGCCGCGCGTAATCTACCTATCCAGCAACGCGGTATTCCCCCCAAGGTCGCGGCAACACCCAAACGCCCCATGACGGTGCAGGATTTGGACGCTATCCTACAAGGTGCTGCTGGTTGCGAAAAAGAAAATCACGGCAAAACAGAACCGCGGAATGGTCCCCATCCCCATGGCCACTCGCACCGTCACCCTCATTCCGGATTTCACTCACATCACTGAACCACAACGGGTACCGGAAATTCACGAAACACGCGAGGTTGTTCGTCGCCACAACACACCAAAGACGACGAGTAGGAGCCACGGGATGAGACGCCCTGTTGCGCCGGCAGCCACACAACCGCCGCGTTCGTCGTCTCCGGTTCCTGTGCCGGTTGTGCCGGCTTGATTTCCATTGTTGTCTTCTCCTGTGGTTCCTCCGCCGCCATTGCCGCCGGCGGATTTGTCGTCGAGGGAATCGATTCGGGCGTCCGCGGCTTCGATTTCGTCCATGCAGTTTGTTTCGATGGCTTCGCAGGATGAGGCGTGTTGCTGCACACAAAGTGCCGTGGCTTGAAACTCGGCCACCGCCTGGTTGCTGGCGATAAAATAGCTGCAACTCAGCGTACATCCCGCTACGAATTCGGCTTTTTCGGTGGCTTCGTCGGCTTTTTGGGCGCCGTCGGTTGCCGACCCGGAAGAAGAGCCGCTGTTTTCCGTGGGGTCGTCTTCAATAATATTGGGGCAGTTCGACAGGGTTTGGCACACACTCGAACACGTCGGGTCAACGGGGATTTGTTCGGGATCCAGCGAACAATCGCCCCATTCGTTTGTGCCGTCACCACCTGGGGCATCGGGTACGGTGAATTCGCAGGTTTCAAACTGGCCGCAGTCGGAGTCGGTTTTGCAGTAATCTCCTTTGTCTTCACAGGTGTTTGACACACAGATCTGCCCGTCAGTACAGTCCGAATCCTGTGTACACGAGCCTTCCGGTTTGTCGGGAATTTCCCGGGCGGGTACACACATGCCGTCCTGACATTGTTCAAAAGAACCACAATCGTTTGTCGTCGTACATTCTACAAACGGCGCCCCGGACCCGGAAACACATTCCCCCGATTCGCAGGATTCGCCCGGTTCACAGTCGGATTCATCCGAACAAGGGGCGGCGAAAACCCATGCCGGCAGAAGACAAACCACAAAAGATATCCCTAATATTGTTGTCGATTTCATCATTGTTCCTCTCCGTGCCCCCTTTTCTGGTCCGTAATTGCCACAACCTGGGTTCGGGCGCAAGAATTTGATTTTGTGGCAAAAGCTGTGGATCTGCTTGACCCTCGTCCATTGTGGGACCAAACTACGCGCGGTGTTTTTTTGTTGTGATGCGTGTTGTCGTTTTGATGGGCACGCTAAGTTACTTCGTTGTTGTTGGAGAAAGGGCATGCGCGTCAGTAATTGGGTTATCGTAACATGGGTGGTGCTGCCGTGGATGGGCGGTTGCGGTGATACGGGAGGATCCTCATCATCTTCACCTGATGTCGGACAATTGGTATCGCTGGATGGGGTCACCGCGGATACCGCGGTTGATGCTGCCCTTTCCGGAAACGACGCCAAAGACGACGACGCGCAAGGTTGGGTCGACTCCAACACGGCCATAGACACCGGGGATGACGTTGCCGAGGTGGAGGTGGACACGTGGGTGGTGGATGCAAACGACCCGCCTGATGTGGTGGAAATACGGGATATGACAAACACTTTTGATGTTAATACGGACACCGGTTCCGAACCTGATTCCGGTTCCGCTTCCGATTCCGATTCCGAACCCGATTCCGATGCCGCTGAGCCGGGTGATCCGGACGAACAACTTGTGGCGGAGATGTATTCACCGTTTACCGTGTCTCAAGTGGAGTTGTTTTTGCGGCCGGAAAATATCGAGAAACTATTTGTAGATCCTTATACTTATGTCGAAGGAAAAATCCGCATCACAATGGGAGGAACGGTGTTTCCGGTGATGGAGGTGGGGATTCGTATCAAAGGAAAACTGGGGTCATTTCGGCAACTAAACGAAAAGTCGGCGTTTCGGATCAAGTTTAACCACATCGACAAAAGCCAGCGGTTTCTGGGGCTGAAAAACGCGACGCTGAACAACATGGTGCAGGATTCTTCTATGTTGCACGAGGTTGTTTATTACAAAATCGTTTCCGCTTTTGGATTGGCGGCGCCGCGTACGGGTTATGCGTGGGTAACGGTAAACCATCGCGATTATGGATTGTATTTGAATCTCGAAACCCCGGACGATGTGTTTTTGTCCAAACATTATGAGACCACCCAGCACCTTTATGAAGGGGCGTATGGGACGGATGTGAATCCTTGGTCTACCGGCGATTTGGAGGTCGACGAAGGAGATGAACTCGATTTGTCGGACATTCAGGCGCTCGCCGCGGCGGCCGACATGCCGCCGGGTCCCGATTGGCTGGAGGCCATGGGGAAGGTGGCGAATTTGCAGCAAATGACCCGGAACTGGGCCATGGAGTTGTTTGCCGGGCATTGGGATGGTTACGCCCCGACCATCAACAATTATTTTCTCCACAGCGACGATTCGGGGATATTCACCATGCTGCCGTGGGGAACGGACCAAACCTTTGACTCGTGGTTGCCATGGTATCAGGGGAACGGAAAAATGTTTGCCAGGTGTCTTCAAGTGGAAACCTGCAAAGCCTGGTACGACAAGGCGCTCGCCGACTTGGGGGTCGTCGTGTCGGATTTGAACCTCGACCCGTTTGTGGCCGATCTGGCGACTCATTTACGTCCATGGGCGGAAAAAGACCCACGGAAACCTTATGGTATCGACACCGTCGATAACTCCGTGTTGGCGACGCGTGAGTTTTTGAAAAACCGGACGGCGGATATCAACAACACGTTTGGGTGCCTTTTGTCTGACAATCCCGATCCCGATGGGGATGGTTACGACTGCGCTTCGGATTGTGACAACAACAATGGGGATATTCATCCCGGCGTAACCGATGTATGTGGAGACGGGCTGGACCAGGACTGTACCGGTGTGGCCGACGATGACCCGGGGTGCCCGGATTGGGTCGAAGTCTTTATCGGCGGCAAACGATATCTCATCACGTCAACCCCCCGAACGTATCCGGAAGCAGCGGCCCATTGTGATGCGGCGGGCTCTAAACCTTTGATTCTAAATGACGCAACGGAAGCAGCTACTTTGAGATCCAAAGCGCCCGTGTTGCAGTCCAACACGTTTTGGATTGGATTGACCGACACGGTTGCGGAAGGAGTATTTAAGTGGTGGGACGGATCGTTGCCCGGATACCTTGCTTGGGGAGGAGGGGAGCCCAACGATTGGGGCGGAAAAGAGGACTGTACCGAATGGTTGCCGTCGAATTTATGGAACGATCTCAATTGTGAAGACAAACGCCCCATTGTTTGTGAAGACCCGTGCCCCCCTGGACCTCCTGTGGATGCCGATGGGGACGGGTATGCGGCGTGTTTGCAGGATTGTGATGATGGAAACAAAACCATTCATCCCGGCGTCGAGGATTTGTGCTGGGACGGTGTGGACCAGGATTGCAGTGGGGCAGCGGATGATGGTCCGGCTTGCCCGGTGGGATGCACCACGCTGGTGACCACTGGGTTAAAAGCGTCGGTGTGTGCTGCGACCCTGTCATGGCAGGCGGCGCGTACTGCCTGTAAACAAATGGGGGCGGAGTTGTTGTGGGTAAACGATGCGGCCGATTCGGCAAAAATCGGGACCCAGCTTCAATCTAAAGGAATCGTTGGGGAATATTGGATTGGGTTAAACGATATCGGCAAAGAAGGTACGTATGTGTGGGCAAACAGCGCACCGGCTACGTGGTTTAACTGGGCGGATGGACAGCCGAACAACAGTGGGGAGCAGGATTGTACGAGGATTTTGCCCGACAACAAATGGAACGATACGCCATGTGATTTTCAGTTTGGCTATATCTGCCGGTTTCCGCTTCAAGTGATGCCGCTTGCCGCCAACTGCGTTCCCTATTGCGAAACGAAACAGTGTGGGGACGATGGGTGTGGGGGAAGTTGTGGGGAGTGTGGGGAAGGGGAACAGTGTGATGGGGGACAGTGTCAAACGGTGTCCCCCTCGTGTGAAGGGTATTGTGGTGGGCAGGCGCCGGCTGGATGTTATTGTGATGCAGCGTGCAAAGACTACAACGATTGCTGTGCCGACGTGGATTCGTTTTGTAGTTTTGGGCCGCCGGCACCGGCCGCCGAACCGGCACCGGATTCCTGTGAAGAACATTGTGGTGGTCAAGCCCCCGCCGGTTGTTGGTGTGACAATTTGTGTACCGGCTTTGGGGATTGTTGTGGGGATTACTCCCAGTTTTGTTTGGGGGCGAGCAGCAGTTGCGATGGGGGATGTGGTAAGTTATCGGTGACCGGTTGTTATTGTGACGCGTTGTGTGAAACCTATCACGATTGTTGTGAGGGGTATGTGGAAAACTGTGGCGGGGGATGCAGTTGTGATGGTGTGGAGTGTGGGGACAATGGCTGCGGAGAAAGTTGTGGTGAATGCACCGCGGGTGAAGTGTGTAATGCGGCGGGCGAGTGTGTTCCCAAACAGCCACAATGGGGATGTGAACTGGGGATGACGTCCGGGTGTGGCGGTTGCCCCTGTGAAGCCTGCGTGTGTAAGGTAGACCCGTTCTGTTGTTATATTACCTGGGATGCGGCTTGCGCTGAAGTGTGTGGTGGTGAGTGTAATAACTCCGGGAGTTGTAATTAGCCTGGGTTGACCCCCCGATGTTCCGAAATGGCGTTGACTATCCCCTCCATGTGCCGCGGCAGTAGGCGACGGAAAAAAACTGTGATATGACCCCACGCGGTGGCGGAGCCGAGAGTTTGTGAAAAAATAGCTGAACGAACTTGGACGGATGCTTTTGGCCCCACTGCCCCAAAAAAACTGCGCCATATTCCCGATATGACTCGGTTTTTTTCCTGGCATCGGGACCAAAATCCCCGCGTCCAAGTCCGTCCCCATATTTTTCACAAACTCAACAATCTCAAAATGATGGCAGGGCTGGAGGTTTCATGATGTCATTTTCATTTTCGGTAGAGCAGTTGGTTCAGTTGGGCAGGGTGACAACATTTGCGTTGTCTCCTGATGGGATCCACGCTGCGGTTGCCGTTTCGCGGCTGGATACCGAAACGATGTCGTATCGTTCCGATTTGTGGCGGATTACGTTGGACAACAGCGAGCCGCCGGTGCGGTTGACTCGCGGCCGCTACAAAGACCATTCGCCGTGTTACCGGCGGGATGGATCGCTTGGTTTCTTGAGTAATCGACCGTTGGCCGAAGGGAGTCCCAAAGACGAAGATGACAGCCGTATGCAGGTGTGGTTGTTGCCTCACGAAGGGGGAGAGCCGCGGCCAGTCACCGATGAACCGTTGGGGTGCAGCGCGTTTAAGTTTGCATCCCGAGGGAATCGATTGGCCGTGATCGCCGATGTGTATCCGGGCATTCCCCATGAAGAACAGCGAAAACGGGTTGCCGATTTGCGAAAAAAAGGGCCGTCGGTGTTGAAGTATACTCAGATGAACGTACGCCATTGGGACAGTTGGTTGTCGACCGAAGCACCCCATGTGGTGGTGTATGATGAGGAAGGAGGTGACCGAAAGGATTTGACTCCAAATGCAGACAGGGAACTACGTGGAGAAATGTCCTGGGATTTGTCTCCCGATGGTCGGTCGGTAGCGATTACGAGGGCGCGCCTGTCTGTAGTAGACCGGTTGGATGATGTCGCGTTGTGGGTCTTGAATACCGAAACAGGGCAAAGTTATGTTTTAGGTGAAGAGAGCCAAACGATGTTTGGGGTGCCTCGTTTTTCTCCGCAGGGGGACAAACTTGCGGCAATGAAGGGGGTTCGTCTTGTGTCCCAGCATGGGCCGATCCGGTGTTGGGTATTCGATCTACAATCCGGGGTGGCAACAGAGCTTGCTTCGGAATGGGATGCCTGGCCGATGCCGGAATGTTGGACGCCGGACGGCAAACACATCGTGGTGTCGGTGGATGAGCAAGCCCTGAGGCCGGCTTATCTGCTGGATGCTGTGACAGGAGCCAGGACAAGGTTGTTGTCACCATCGGCAGGTGGAAATCACGTTGGGTTGGTGGTGAGTGAGAATGGGCAACGACTTGTGGGACTAAAAAGCAGGATTGTACACCCTCCCGAAGTGTTTTCCGCGCCGGTAGGGGTGGACCAGGTGCCCGATTTTGTGTCCAATTTGTCGAATTTTGACGCCAAAGCGGCCGAAGCAGCGGTCACCATTGAAGATCTCCGTGTTCATACGGTGCATGATGTTCAAACCACCCTGGTGTCTCCACGGGGAGGGGACACCAAACCATTGTTGATGTGGATTCACGGTGGACCGATCCATGCCTGGGGAGATACCTGGCATTGGCGGTGGAACCCTCTTGTGGCTTTGTCTCAGGGGTATGCCGTTGCTTTGCCAAACCCAAGTGGGTCTACGGGGTTTGGACAGGCGTTGGTCGAGGCGATTTGGCGTAATTCCTGGGGTGGACAATGTTACGAAGACCTGATGGCGACCGCTGATGCGCTGGCGAGCCGACCGGACATTGATCCGAAACGGATGGTGGCGATGGGTGGGTCGTTTGGTGGATACATGACCAACTGGATTGGTGGGCAAACCGATCGGTTCAAATGTTTGGTGACCCATGCCAGCATTTGGGATATGTCGGCTTTTTTTGCGTCTACCGATTACCCTGCGTGGGGTAAGCTCGAGTTGGGCGGGATTTCGCCGTATCGCGACCGAGCTGGTTTTGACAAATATTCGCCGCGAGAGTTTGTGTCTAACTTCAAGACACCGACTCTTATATTACATGGTGAAAAGGACTACCGCGTGCCGATCGGGGAAGCGTTGGCGATGTTTGAAGCGTTGCAGGAACACGGTGTGGAGTCGGAGTTGGTGATTTTTCCCGACGAAAACCACTGGATTTTGCGGCCCAACAATATCATCGCGTGGTATAACACGGTGTTGGAATTCATCGGCAGGCAGACTGCGGTAAATTCGTGAAAGAAAGGCGATTATCGATACTGCCAAAACTCGCTGTAAAGGGAAAATGCCGACAGCGAGGCAGCCAGATCCTGGTCGGAACGCATATAAAATCCGTTTATCCCCACCCGACTTAAGTACAACAATTGGTCTCGTAACACGTCGCCATACACCAGAATCGTTCCGCGATAGTTCCACAGGGTTCGGATGCGGTATGCGTGGGAGTAAATTCGTCCGTCGGAAAACTTCGGCAACCGCAATGCGACAAACGTGGCTTCGTGGATGACCGGTTCCAGGGCCGCAATGTCTTCGTCACCGCAGACGATGACACCAAGTGCTCGGACATCCATCCCTTCGTTGCGTAATCGAAGCCAGTCCTTTTGCGGAATCGCCGTGTCGGGGGTAGTCGGAAAGTCCCCATTGACGTGTTCCACGATGTTGAAACGCGCCGGGACCACCTGGCGATCGAGAATCATTTCAGTTCGCATACGCGTGCTCCTTAAATGGGTCCACCCCGATTCGTCGGACGGTCTGTAAAAAGGTCTCTTGACCCACACGGCGTTCGAGATAGCAGTCGACGATTCGATCGACAACCGTCACCACATCGTCTTGGTGTACGGCGGGTCCTAAGATGGTGCCGACGGCGGCAAAGTCGTCATCCGTGGTTCCGGGAGACCCGCCGATGGCGATTTGGTAATATTCCTCATCCTTTTTATTGATTCCCAACAGTCCAATGTGACCGGCATGATGATGTCCGCATGCGTTGATACATCCTGACATTTTGATTTCAAGTGGGCCAATTTCGTAGATTTCGTCCAAATCCTGGTATCGTTCGTTCAGTGCTGTTGCAATTGGAATCGAACTGGAGTTTGCCAACGAACAATAATCAAGCCCGGGGCAACAAATGACGTCGTTGATGGTCCCGATGTTGGGGGTGGCGAGGTTCAACGCGGTCAGCGCGTCGTATAACGGCTCCAGGTCGGCGTTCCGGATATATTGAAGTAGCAGATTTTGGTTGTAAGTGGTTGAGCAATATCCCTGGTTGTATTGATCCATCAGGTCGGCGATGGCATAAAATTCGGGAGTAAATAGGTCGCCGGGGGGGACTCCGCGTCGTTTTAATGACAAGTATACAACGTTATATCCCGGCACCCGATGGGACCTGGTGTTGTATTTTAACCACCGGGCAAATCCCAAATCGGTTTTGGCACGCTCAAGGTGGTGTACCCACGTTGCGGCATCGGGCTCAAATGTGACGTCTTCAAACGATTTTGCGATTGTGTCGATGCGGGACAAATCCAGTTTCAGGCGGTCACGGATCAGCGCAAATTCGGCTTCAACCTGCTCGCGGAACTCGGCGATGCCCAGTTCACCGACCAGGATTTTGATCCTCGCCTTAAATTTGTTGTCACGGCGGCCATGCAGGTTGTAAACCCGCAGAATCGCTTCACAATAGGCGATGAGGTCTTCCGGAGCCACAAAGCCGTTGACCACTTGACCGATTCTTGGAGTACGTCCTAAACCGCCGCCAGCCATAACGACAAAGCCCAATTTGCCGTCTTTTCTAACCGCGCGAACGCCAATGTCATGAATCGCAATCGCAGCACGGTCTTCTTGGGCTCCGGATACGGCAAATTTGAATTTGCGGGGGAGATACAAAAACTCCGGGTGTAATGTAAAATGTTGGCGCAGAACTTCGCAGTACGGGCGGACATCGACGATTTCGTCAGCCGCGATTCCGGCGAGAGGATCGGAAGTAATGTTGCGTACGCAGTTTCCGCTGGTCTGCAATGCGTGCATTTCGACGTCGGCCAAATGTTGAAGAATATCTGGCATTTCTTCGAGTTTGATCCAGTTGAATTGCAAATTCTGGCGGGTCGTAAAGTGACCGAAACCTCGGTCATACCGTTCGCTCAGAAAGCCGAGTTTTCGCATCTGTGTGCTGTTGAGAACGCCGTATGGAATGGAAATCCGCAACATGTAGGCATGACGTTGTAAATACAGGCCGTTCATCAGTCGCAACGGACGGAACTCGTCTTCGCTTAGCTCGCCGGCGAGCCGCCGCGCCACCTGGTTACGAAATTCGTTGACACGTTGATTTACAATGGTCTGGTCAATTTCGTTGTATCGGTACATAGGTTACCTCCTCACTTTCAGCGGGCACCGTATCAGGTCTTTTTATATAAGGAAAATAAATTTTTATGATGATTTCTATCACAAAAAACTTATAGTTGGCCCCCGTTTGCCCGCAAACGTGAAAAAATGTGGGTTGGTGAAGGAGAGCCCGTTGATTCAAACACCGTTTACATTCCAACAATTACAAGCGTTTGTGACTGTTGCTGCGACTTTGTCGTATACACGTGCCGCTGCGGCGTTGCATGTGACTCAACCGGCTGTGTCCATGATGATTCAGGAATTGGAGAGGCGGTTGGGGGTCGCCCTGTTTGAACGTTCTGGGCGTACGTTTACGTTGACCGCCGAGGGGGAACGATTTCGGATTCGTACGGTCGAAATGCTGGGAATGGTTGAGGAAACTCTCGAGGAATTGCGGCTGGGTACCCGTTCGGTGTCCGGGGTGTTACGGATCGGTGCTTCTACGACGCTGGGGAACTATATTTTGCCGCAATGGTTGGGTCGATTTTATCATCAACACCCTCAGACACGTGTGGAGCTGTTTGTGGAAAATACGCACCATGTCGTGGAGCATCTGGTGGCGCAGGAAATTGCCATCGCGTTCATTGAAGGACCTTGCCATGACTCTCGAGTGGTCACCCGGCGGTTTCAGAAGGATGAGTTGGTGTTGGTTTGCCGACCTGACCATCCTTGGGCGCTGCGGCAGACCATTTCGTTAACTGAGTTGGAGGCGGAGCGTGTTATCTTAAGGGAGCCAGGTTCAGGAACACGCGACGTGATTGTGACGGAGTTGGAACGCGCGGGTGTTACTATCGATACTCCGCTGCAATTGGGACACACCGAAGCGATCAAAACCGCGGTTGGCGCCGGGCTTGGAGTGTCCATTTTGTCTCGAGTCGCGTGCGCTCGTGAAATCGAAGCGAAACTTCTTGCGGAAGTTCGGCTTGACTCGGTGCGAATGGACCGGTGGTTTTATTGTTGTCGCGTAAAAGGAAAACGGGATAGCCCGATTCTGCGTGCGTTTCTGGATTTGGCCGAACCGGAAATCTTGGATTGAAGGTCTCCGAAAGACCTCTTATGATGGCGTGTATGAAAAACCGAATCTTGCAGATCATGATCGGAGTATGGTTGGGGTTGGCGGCATGTGGAACGACCAACGATCCCAAAACGGACACAACGGACATTGCTGTGGATGGAGGTGGCGGCGCCGAACCCGATTCCGCGGCCGACACCCCTACCGTTGTCGATGTGGTAACGCGTGTGGACATTGTTTCGCCGCTTGGTGACGTGAGTGTTGATACTGTGGCGGACAGCGCGGTGGTTTCGGAGGATGCCGATACCGAAGACATACACGTTGTTGATGTTTTGGACCCAGTTGAAGATGTGCCTGAAGGTATTGATATCGCCGGCGATGATGTGGGAGCGGTACCGGATGTCCAGTTCTTCGATATTCTGCAGGACACATCCGGTGAATCGCTGGACATCGTTGAGGCTTTAGACATCTCGTTCGACACCCAAGAACCCGATCTCTGGGTTGAACCCGATCCGTGTGACCTGCCCCAAGACCCAGGACGGGTGACCTTACGTCGGCTCAACCGGTTTGAATACGACCGAACGATGAAAGATCTGCTCGGGGTGACGGAAACTCCGGCTGAGAGTTTTCCGGCTGACGACACGGGATATGGGTTTGACAATATCGGTGATGTGTTGTCGATGTCACCCCTTTTGGTTGAAAAATTTGATTTGGCGGCTGAACAGTTGGTGAAAACAGCGTTGTTTAAGCCCAAAATTCCGTTTGTAGAGACCCAGTTGCAGGCAGAGGAGCTGGGGGCTGCCAATGGTAAAGGCGTTGAATACAAAGGTTTCTATTTGCTGTTGTATACCGTGGAGTCCGTAATTGGGATTGTAAATTTGTCCCACGATGCCACTTATACGTTGTCCGCGCGGGCTTTTGGGCAGCAGGCGGGGCCGGAACCGACCAAAATGCGGTTTCGGGTAGACGGGAATGTCGTTACGACTTTTGACGTGTTGGCTGTTGAAGCCAACCCCGAAGTGTATGCGGTCGATGTGCAACTGTCGGCGGGGGCACACTCCTTTAGTGTTGATTTCATTAATGATTATTATGCGCCAGATGATCCCGATCCGAGTCAGAAGGACCGGAACCTGGTTCTTGATTGGATTGCCGTGACAGGACCGTATGGTGTTCCCGAGCCGCCAGACCCACCGATGAGAAAGGCGATCATGATTTGTGATCCCGCCAAAGAAGGGTTGATCGCGTGTTCGTTAAAAATAGTGACCGCGTTTGCCCAACGGGCTTGGCGCCGGGAAATCACGTTGGAAGAAGCGCAAAAACTGGCATCTTTTGTGGATTTGGCGTTGTCTCAAGGGGATTCGTTTGACAAAGGAATTGAGTTGGCGTTGATAAGGACGTTGATGTCACCGCATTTTCTGTACCGGGTGGAGTTGGACCCCGAGCCAACGTCGTCTGTGCCACATTCTTTGACCGATTACGAGCTGGCTTCGCGCTTATCTTACTTCTTGTGGGGGAGTATGCCGGATGCCGAGTTGTTTGAATTGGCGAAAAACAAAACGCTCAACGACGACGAAGTTTTGAAAGAGCAGGTGCAGCGAATGATGACGGACCCCAAAGCCGACGCGTTGATGAAAGGATTTGTGGGTCAGTGGTTGTATCTTCGTAATTTGGATAATGTTTTTCGTGATTCGGTTGCGTATCCTGATTTTAATGCGGAATTGGCGTTGGCGATGCGCAAAGAAACCGAGTTGTTTGTTCAGGAGTTTTTTGACCAGGGATACAGTTTGTTGGACTTGTTGGACGCAGACTGGTCTTATGTGAATGGGCCTTTGGCTAAACTTTATGGAATCGACGGCGTCAACGGCGACGATTTTGTCAAAGTGTCGGTAGATCCCGACAAACGCGGCGGCCTTTTGAGCCACGCCAGCGTGTTGACTGTCACGTCACACACCACGCGTACATCTCCGGTCAAACGTGGGAAATGGGTTTTGGGGCAACTGTTGTGCCAGGAACCTCCTCCCCCGCCGCCGGAGGTGCCGCCATTGGTGGAATCGGAAGTCCAAGTTGGCGATTTAAAAGAAATTATGAAACAGCATGTGTCCGACCCGTTGTGCCAGGGGTGTCATATGCTCATGGACCCAATCGGTTTTGGTTTGGAAAACTACGATGCAATTGGGGCCTGGCGGGAGCAGGTCAACGGATTTGCCATCGACCCGTCCGGGGAACTTCTCGACGGGATGACGTTTGAAACTCCCGCGGATCTAGCCGAACTGATTCGGCAAGACCCGGCTTATGTTCATTGTATGGTAGAAAAAATATTCACCTATTCGTTGGGACGGGGGACCGAGTTGCAGGATGGGTGTTTGCAGGCAGATATCGCTGACCAGTTTGTACAGAATGGGCATCGGTTTTCCGATTTGATCGTTGCCATGGTACTCAGTGAAGTGTTTCGGACACGTCGTGGGGAGCCGTTGGAAGAGGTGGTGCCATGAAAAAAATAACGGAGAACATCCCGCGGCGTACGTTTCTGCGTGGCCTTGGTACACTTGTGGCCCTACCGCTACTGGAGTCGTTGTTGCCAAGAAAGGCATTTGCGGACCCGATCTTTGTGCCGCCCAAACGGTTTTTTGCGTTTTATGTGCCGAACGGGATCCGCATGGATAAGTGGATTCCGGTTAACGATGGACCAGATTATTCGTTGTCGCCAATGTTACAGCCTCTGGCGAGCCTAAAAAGCGACTTTTTGGTGTTGTCGGGTATCGCCAACAAACCGGGAATACCGGACGGACCGGGGGACCATGCCGCCGGCACAGGATCGTTTTTAACAGCGACCCACGTGTATAAAACCGAAGGTGCGAGTATCCAAAATGGGATTTCATTGGATCAAGTGGCGGCGGCAAACCTCGGTCAGACCACAAAATATGCTTCGTTGGAAGTAGGTGGTGAAGGAGGAGCGTCGGTTGGTGGTTGCGACAGCGGGTACAGTTGTGCCTATGTGCGGAATATCGCGTGGAATGGACCGTCTTCGCCGCTTCCCAAGGAAGTGAACCCGCAGGAATTGTGGAATCGCCTCTTTAAGGGTGCAGACCCGGGGGAAACCGCGGAGCAGAAAGCCAAACGGTTATTCTACAAACAAAGCATTCTTGACTCCGTACGAGATGATGCACTCGCGTTGCAAAAGAAACTCGGAAAAACCGACAATATCAAACTCGACCAGTATCTTACCGGAATCTTCGAGTTGGAAAAAAAGCTGTACATTCAGGAAGAACCATCGTGTGCACCGGGGACGATTCCCAAAACTCCGACAAATACTCAACAACACATGCAGCAGTTGCTGGATGTGATGGCGCTTGCGTTCCAATGCGACATGACGCGGTTTGTCACGTTTATGTGGGGTAATGGGGGAAGCGAGCGGGTTTATGATTTTCTTGGGATTACCGATGGGCATCATTATCTTTCACATCATCAGGGAGATCCGGTCAAACTCGACAAGTTACAAGCCATCGGAACCTGGGAAGTTGCTCAGTTTGCGTACTTTGTTCAGAAGTTAAAGGACATGGATGAATTGGGCAATTCGGTTTTGGATTCGTCTGCTTTGTTTTTTTCGAGCGAAATCGCCGACGGCAACAGCCATAGCCACTATAACTTGCCGGTATTACTCGCCGGAAAATGTGGTGGCGCGTTTTCTCCGGGCCGGCATGTTGCGTATCAGGATGCACCTCCGATGGGCAATTTATTTATTTCCATTCTTCAGGCGTTGGGCGTCGAAATCACGACGTTTGGTGATGACGGTGCCGGGCCGCTGCCCGGCCTTTTGGTGTGATGATTGTCATGGACAACAAGTGGGATCGGTTGGTTACCCCAGAAGACGTAAATGAAGCATGGATTCGGATCCGACCTTGGGTGCGCCAAACTCCGGCCATGACGTGCTCGGCACTCAATGAACGTTGTCAGGCGCGAGTGGTGTTGAAGTGCGAAAATCTGCAAAAAGTAGGCGCGTTTAAGTTTCGGGGCGCTATCAATGCGGTGCTGCAACTGTCCGATGAACAGCGTATCGCTGGAGTGGTGACCCACTCCAGCGGAAACCACGCTCAAGCGTTGGCGTTGGCGGCGCGGCTTGCAGGGACCAAGGCGACCATTGTGATGCCAAACAACGCTCCGGCAATAAAGCGGGAAGCCACGTTGGGGTATGGTGCGACCATTGTGCCGTGCGAACCCAATCAGGCAGCCCGGGAGAGTGCGGCGGCACGGGTGGTGACCGAGTCGGGGGCGACGCTGATCCATCCTTACGACCATCCCCACGTCGTTGCCGGTCAAGGTACGGCAGCGGTGGAGCTGTTGGACGAAGTTGCAGGTTTGGATACGCTACTGGCTCCGGTAGGAGGCGGCGGGTTGTTGTCGGGTACCGCGCTTGCGGCGCAACTTCGAAAACCTACGCTGAGGGTGGTCGGGTGTGAGCCGCTGGGTGCCGATGATGCGTGGAGATCGTTGTATGGAGGTGTTCGGGTGACTGCGCATACACCCAAGACAATCTCTGATGGACTGTTGACCGTCCTGGGTGACATAGCGTTTATTACGTTGTCGACGTTGGGTGTTCCGATCGTGCGTGTGACCGATGAAGAGACTGTTGCGGCTATGCGATTTGTGTGGGAGCGTGCCAAAATCATTATCGAACCTTCTTCTGCGGTTCCGGTTGCTGCGTTGATGTTTCATCGAGACGAGATCGGAGGAAATCATATCGGCATCATCTTAAGTGGGGGTAATGTCGATTTAACAGCCTTTTTTGAGACCCTCCGCCACCGCTCCGAAGATTTAACGAAACCCGGATAACCGGGGAACAACGCCCGAAATCATGAACGAAACCACCGATACGAACGATTACAGTCACCGGTTTCACGCGGGGAACGTGGGGGATGTGTTCAAACACATCGTCTTGTTGGAACTGTTGCGATGTGTGGGTGGGGGAACACACCGGGTCCACTACATTGAATCCCACGCTGGAGAAGGGGGATATGCGCTTGATACGACCGGCGAGTGGACTGAAGGAATTGGTAAATTATGGGCGACATCTGGTTATTTTGTGAATGACCATACCGTTAGCCTGTATCTGGAAATTGTGAGTTCCGCCTCGCGTGGTGCACGATTCTATCCGGGTTCACCGATGGTTGCGGCGGCCGTATTGGGGTCGGAAGACCGGATGACATTTTGGGAAAAAGAACCGGTTACCTGTGGTCGGCTGGAGAAATGTTTTGAAAAAGATACACGCGTAACGGTGCGACGTGGTGATGGTATTGGTGCGTTGACGGAGTGTGTCGTCGGTGCCAAAAAGAATTCGGGATCAGTGGTTGTGCTGATCGACCCACCGTATTCCACCAAGTCGGAATGGATCACTGTTCCCAACATGCTCGTGCAGGCCTACGCAGCGTCAACCGATGTGTGTTTTGTGCTGTGGTATCCGCTAAAAAGTCTCACACGGCCCAACGCGATGATTGCCCGAATACGTGATGCCGGGGTTCGGGCAACGGTGGTAGAGTGGACCAACACCCCATTGGAGTTAAAACGGAACCGGCTTAATGGGTCCGGCCTGATTTTGGTGCGACCACCACGGGGGTGTGTCTCGCGGATACTCGCGGGGTTACCGGCGGTGGCGGACGTGTGTGCGACCCACGACGGGCGATGGTCGATTCGGGTTGTGAACTTCTGAGGTATGTCATGAATGTCTTAGATCGGCTCATGGCGTCTTTGGACACCGAAGAGGTTGCACTGGCTGGCTGGCTAAGTGGGGAGCTGTCCGACCCCGAGTGGGTTGCCCATTACGTACTGTGGCGTGTCGCTGGAGGCAGTGGGCGTAAAGTGTATCAGGGGCCACTCAACCCCGTCTTGCCGTGCCGCACCAACTACGGACCCATTGGATACTTCGCTGGACATCAGTTGAAGGGCATCAGGTTGCCGGTTCATCAAGCTCTGGTGGGGTGGGCGGATGGCTGTAGGCCGGCGGTATTGACACGGGGTGTACCTACACCGCTGCAACTGTTGGGTTTGCAGGCACAAGGAAAACGTTATGTGAGCCTGGTGGACGACGGAGTCAACACCGGTAAGCACGCGGATCCGTTGGCTTTTGTGGTTCACGATCTTTGTCACATCGAGAAATTTGCGGATCCACAGCACTATGTCGAACAGGTCGGTTTTTTTTCGGCACTGTATGGAGCGGTGACAAACCCGGCATGGTCGGATTTGGACGCCGAACTCGACGTAATGTGGGCAGAAGAGCGGGATTACGTTCTTGCGGATATGAATGGGTCGTCCATATTTTTGTTTTTAGCGCTAAAATCACGGATTCGTGCTGCAACACGCCGCAGCTTGGGAGTAAGGGCTGCGACCGAGTCCGGAATGGATGTGGAACGCCGCTATTTTGAACTGTTTGACCAGGTAATTCGCTGGATGTCGTTGCCAACGTCATTGCACGATGATGCGATGGTTTTTTCGGCGCGGGGAGTCGAATTGCAGGCAGGGAGTCGATTAAGGGCGTATTTTTTTGACGTGGGAGCGGCAGTGCTTCAGGGGATGGCAGCGGATTACGCGGTAACGTCAGGGCAGACAAAAATCAGCGATGTTATTTGCCGGGCCGTTTAATGGACTCATTTAAGCCACGGACGTAGTTCTTTAACGCTTCAACGACTTCGGGCTTGCTGGTCAAATCCGCATTGGGTGGCATGATTGCGTTGAGCCCCACGGCGGTCCCGCCGCCCACAATAATTTTGCGAATGTGGTCGTCCGTTACCGATTTTTGCCACTCGGCTGAATTCAAAGCGCGTGGTTTGGGGTTCAGGCTTGCCGAGGTGGGTCCATCGCCGGCACCTTTGGCTCCGTGGCAAGCTACGCACCGGTTTTCAAAAATACTTTTGGCTTCCGCGATCGCTGCAGCGCTGGGTTGGCCAGCCGCGGTGTTGTTTTGTGAGCCGCTTTTTCCGCAGGCCCCAAGAGACGTAGTCAGTACAAACCCCATCAGGGCCAAAATCATCAGTTGTTTTGTTGTATGGATCCAAGTTTTCATGAAATGCTCCTTGATGACAAAAGGTAGAGGCATAAAAAGACATTTTTGTCCGAATGTCAAACCTTCCATTATTTTTTTGTTGGCAGTGGGACAAGATTGGCGGAGTAAACCATGACATATCAGGTATATCGTGGCGAAGAATACATGGATTTTAATGAGTTGGAGGCTTGGTGCCGCCAAGCCGCGGCCCATTGCCCCCGTTGGGTATCGTTGACCACGATAGGAACCAGTCGGTACGGTCGTCCGATTCTGCTTTTGACCCTCGGTGATCAGCAAAAAAATCCCAATGATGTTCCAACATTTTGGATCGACGGCGGCACACACGCTGCCGAATGGACCGGCGTGATGGCCGTTATCTATGCGGTATCTTCGTGGATTGAGCGGCTATTGGTCAATGATCCGGAACTGGAAGCGTGGTTTTCGCGTAATTCCGTCGTCGCGCTTCCTTGTTTAAGCCCGGATGGCTATCAAGCAATGCACGATGGGGCTCCGTTTGTGAGGTCGTCACTGCGACCTACCGTTGAAGGGACTGTGCGATCTGGTCTCGATCCGCGGGACGTCGACGGTGATGGTTTTGTTCGCTGGATGCGTTGGCGGGACCCAGCGGGCCCGTTCGTCGCAGACGAAGCGTGTCCGTCGTTCCTGCGGCCGCGCCGAATCGGTGATGACCCCGAGCTTGCTTATTTTGCGTGCGATGAAGGGGTGTTTTTGCATTGGGACGGCATTCGAACTCTAGCTTCACCGTTAAAATATGGTTTGGATCTGAATCGGAATTTTCCAGGCCATTGGGCTCCATTTTCGATGTTTGGAATGGATGGTGGCGCGTATCCTCTCAGTGAAGAAGAAAGCCGCGCCACCGTGGACGCATTCGCAGCCCGTCGTCATATTGGTTGTGTATTGAGCAACCACACCTACACCGGTGCCATTTTGACCCAGCCCTACCGTCAAGATACCCCGTTGTCCGATGGCGACATCCGATTGATGGAATTGTTGGCCCACGAAGCTGTAGACGGAACGACCTATCGGGTGATCCGGACGTACCCTGACTTTGTGTATGACCCGAAAAAAGCCATAGTAGGGGTCTGGGCCGACACGGCCGTGGTGGTTTTCGGTGTATGCGCCTATACACTCGAGTGCTGGGATCCCTTTGGGTATGCTGGGTTGACGATTGAAAAACCGGCGGAGTTTTTTCATCGTCCCGACCCAGACATTGTGCGTAAGATGTTGGTTCGGTTTGCCGAAGACCCCAACACGGTGATGCCCTGGACTCCATTTGATCACCCGCAGTTGGGTCCCGTGGAACTGGGGGGTATCGATTATTTACGAACCGTAAGAAATCCGCCGGTGGCGCTGTTGGCTACCGAATGTGCACGCGCCATGAAGGTGGCGGATACATTGCGGCGGTCGCTGCCGTCCGTGGTTCCGCATCTTGTTTGCCAACCACTTGGAAATCAGGTTACGCAAGTGACGTTTATCCTTGAAAACCAGGGGTTTTTGCCAACAAGCGGCTTGGCGCGTGGTGAATCGGTGCAGGCGTGTCCGTCGGTATCGGTTTGGCTGCAAACGACTCCCACCATGACTCTTCACCAGGGAACATCCGAGGTCTCACTGCCTCATTTGGATGGCTGGGGTTTGGCACGGGTTGACGGAGCCGCGCATCCGCTATACCCAGAACTCCAGTCTCGGGGCCACAAGGCGGTTGCACAATGGATTGTTTCCGGTTCCGGTACCATCCAATGTCAATGGCAGGCCGGACGAGGTGGAACTGGTGTTGTATCGGCGACAATTAACGAACAATGGATCGAAGACAAAGTAGAGAGTTTGTGAAAAAATAGCTGCGCAGGCTTTGGGCGGTGGGAGTTTGTGAAAAAATAGCTGCGCAGGCTTTGGGCGGTGGCTTTTGGCCGCCTTGGTTCCGAAAAACCCTGCGCAATATTCCCGATATGACTCGGTTTTCTTCCGGGCATCGGGGCCAAAATCCTCGCGTCCAAGTCCGTCCCCATATTTTTTCACAAACTCAGAGAGCTTGTTGGAGGCTTCAGTAGTAGACCGTCAGTCCTTAAATAGGAATCTAATATAAAGAACCATTCAACTCACTTTAGATCTCATCCGTCCGTTCGGACATACTCGAAATCAACCGGCAACCCATTGATTCCTTTCCGAGGCGCGGCGATCCAGCCTGCCATTTTTCCGGGTTCGATCACAGGTTTCATCAGGCTGCGGACATATGCCAAATCGTCTGCCGTGGGCAACCACTGGTTTTTTTGGGTGTCCCATTCGGCCTGTGTCAACATGTTGCCGTCCGGGTCAAACCGGGTGCCGGAATAGATGCCGATGTGGCGGTTAAACCGGCGGTTGGGCAATTGGATTCGTACCGAAAACCCCGCTTCCTCAAGGTGTTTGTTCCAACGTTGTACGCCGCGGTCGCTGTCTCGTGCATAAGCATCCCGCAGAATTTCGTTCATCGCATTTCGAAGTGGCACATCTTGTTGTATCAGCCGCCCTTCTTCCACAACCGGCATCGCGTAAGTGCCGTCGAGGGCAACGTGATCCGTGTATTTGTCTTCTTTATAACGGCCTTTTAAGCCTGCAGCGAAGTATTCGGCCGCGTTGGACGAAATTTCACCACCGAATAAGTCAAGGCTCGCCGAATACCACATGTTTACATATTTTTGGACCGTCAGAAGATCGATTCCTCCCAACTTTCGGACGTCCGTATCCGGATTATTGGCCATCAACTCCACGGTGCGTTGTACCACCCGCTCAATCCCACTTTCCCCAACAAACATGTGGTGCGCTTCTTCGGTTAACATGAACCGTGTTGTGCGTGACAAAGCGTCAAAACCGCTTTCGGCAAGCGCCAATAACTGATATTTACCGTCTCTGTCCGTAAACATAGTGAAACAGAAAAACGACAACCAATCGGCAATCGGTTGATTAAACGCTTCCAATAAGCGGGGATGGTCGGATTGACCGCTACGCCGTTCCAACAGTTCTTCGGCCTCTTCACGCCCATCACGACCAAAATAGTCCTGCAGCAAATATACCATTGCCCAGAGATGGCGTCCTTCCTCCACATTGACCTGAAACAGATTTCGTAAGTCGTACAGACTTGGGCATGTACGTCCCAACAACCGTTGTTGTTCGACGCTTGCCGGTTCGGTATCTCCCTGGGTCACGATCAGGCGTCGTAATGCGTTACGAAACTCTCCCGGCACTTCATGCCAGACCGGTTGACCCAGGTTATCCCCAAAGCCGATACGCCGATCCTCCACCGGGGGGGCGAGAAAGATACCCCAACGGTAATCAGGCATCCTCACGTATCCGTAATTGGCCCAGCCACCTTCGTCTACACTTACGGCTGTTCGCAGATACACTTCATGCGCCAAAAATCCATCCGGCCCCATCTCCTGCCACCAGTTGAGGAAGTGGGGTTGCCATTGCTCCAGCGCCCGCTGGAGTCGTTTGTCGTCGCTTAAATTAACGTTATTGGGGATTCGTTCACTTGAGATGTTCATGGCTTCAACTCACTCTTTCACGTTGGCCCGCATTTCTCATTAGAATTCGCCGCGAGACCATCAGACGGCCACTAAATTGTGTTGCCCGCGCGGAGGGGGCTCCCGGCCCACAGGCATGGTGGAGGGAGCACGACCCCAACGCCCGCGCAGTTTGGCGGTCGGAGCCCGAGACCGATGAGAAACCCGGTTTACGTCCGACGCCAGTCAAACTGCGCTCTTTCCGGTTTTCCGTACAAGGACAATGCACCGCGTTCACCTACGGAATTGGGGCGTTGGAATATCCAGTTCTGCCACGCGCTTAGCCGCGCAAAAATCTTGGTTTCCATGGTTTCCGGACCCGCGAACCTCAACGATGCTTCCATGCCGGTTAACGCGTCGGGACTCAGTGAAGCCCGCTCTTCGACCGCGATCCGGATTTCGTCGTCCCAGTCCAATTCATCCGGCGTAAAAGTCACAAGACCCATTTGGGCCGCCGATTCGGCATCGAATGGCGTTTCGGCCAGCAATACCTCGTTGACCCGATCCGGTGTTGCGAGAAACCTTGTTTCAAGGCGACTCAAACCGTTTGCCATCGGCAGCAGGCCCGCACTCAATTCCGAGACATACAGTGCTGTCGGCTTGTTCCGATCGTCCAGCATGTAACCACGGTCGCAGGCCAACCATACTTCAAATAGGCTTCCCGCAAAACAAGAGCCGTTGTCGGCGAGCGCAAAAAAACTGCGAGCTGTCGCCTCCAGACGTTTGAGCACCCGGCGTAAATGATGCCGCACTTCGGCGATAAACCAATCGTTGCCTGAATCGACAAGCGGCGCTTCGGTGGCAAGGTTGATTTCGGCATCTCCTCGTGTCGAGATGACGACCAGCCCGATTGTTTCGTGATTAAACCGAAGGCGTAACAACAAATCATCCAATTCTCTGTATGCTCTCAGCGGCCACCATTCCGCTCCAAGTGACCGTATTTCCTCTGGATCTTGTGGGCCCACCTCCGGCGGTCCCGAGATCGTTAAGTGAGCGACCCGATTGTTTGGTTCGAAGGTAACGTTCACATAACGGTAATGAATGGACGTCGTGGTTTCAGTCGGTGCCAGCGGAGTCAATACAACTGGGGTTTCGATCCGGGTTTCACTCTCGCCGGCGATTTGTCGAGCACGTTCACTGATAAATTCTTCAAACCGGCTTTTTGCGATTACGTCGTCCACCAAGCCCCACTTCTGTGCACGTTTACCTTTGATTCCCTCAGCAGTGGTCGAAAATACATCCGCGAGGTCTTTGCGGACTTTTCGTTTGTCCACGAGCCGAGTCAGACCCCCGGTGCCGGGCAAAACAGCCAACAAGGGCACTTCGGGAAAACTCACCGCGCTTGACCGGTCATCGACAAGGTAGATTTCGTCGCAGGCCAACGCCAACTCGTAACCTCCGCCGGACGCGGTACCGTTTACTGCGGCGATGTACGTTTGCCCACTCATTTCCGAAGCATCTTCGATATAAAGTCGTGTTTCGTTCGTAAATTTACAGAAATTCACCTTAAACGGGTGAGTAGAGCCGGCAAGCATGAAGATGTTCGCTCCGGCGCAGAAGATTCGCTCTTTGGCGCTGGAGATCACGACCACCCGGACCTCGGGATGTTCAAACCGAAGGCGATTCGTCGCATCCCAAAGTTCAATATCAACACTGATGTCATACGAATTGAGCTTCCGTTGGTAATTTTCGTCGTCTTCGGTGGTGTCTTGGACCACGTCCATCCACAGGCGGGCGATTGGTCCGTCCACTACCAACTTCCAGTGGCGATATTGATTGGGGTGGGTTTCAAATGAAATCGCGGCCATAAGCCAGGCTCTCCCAAGTGGTTACGGGTAAGCAAATACCAAACATCACCGGTGTATGGACATGTTTTCGGTTCCACGCGCCACCGTTAAGTGAATTATTAACCGCAGCGTACGCGCTTCGGGGTGAAACGTAACGAATGGGGAAAAAAGGCGCAAGCGGTATCTTCTATCGGCATGAGGAACAGAAATGCAGCGGGTCAGCGACCGGTAGGAAGTGAGCTTGGTCGCGCCGATTTTTTGCGCCGGATCGAGCAAATGCGGAGAAGGAGCGGTTTCGGGCATATGGGTAAGTTTCGGGTTCGCCGAAACGGCCCGGAAAGCAGCGGTTTCAGAACCGATTGTCTTTTTGAGTTGAGGTTCAGTCGGCGAGGTTCCACACGTCGGACAACGGACCGTAGGGTAGGGCAATACGACCCACGATCGGCACTTTGGCGCCCACATTGCCATTTACGCTGTACGGGATGTCGAAACCGTAACTTTTTCCCGCCAATGCGTTCTGAGCCGCCTTTTTTCCCGCGGTTGTCAAAATGTCGAGCATCGAATTGGGGTCCAGTCCAAACACAAACTTAGCGATTATCTTATCACGTGCCGGGATCGTCCGAATCGTCAGATTGTCTTCAATTCCCGCAATTTCCCCCCCCTGCGCAATGTGGATCAGGTCCCCAATTACATTGGCTCCAGTCCCCAACGGGTCATCCAAGGCATTTTCTTCACACGCCCCCGGTTGTGGCGCGCCGGTACAGTTTACGTCGCTTTCTCCGCAAAACGAAATACACGCATTTCCAAGCGCCGCCTGTTCCTCGCCCTCAAACAGATTGAGTCCGAGCAGCATATCCAAAAGCGGGATTGGAACGTCGCCGTTGTTTCCCGCATCCAATTGAATTTCAAAATAAAATCGCATCGCCGATTCGTCCGGTGCAGCTCCCAAAAACGGTGCACACGCCAGCCCGAAATAATCCGGACAGAACCAGGCTGCCAACTGTCCGACGGACGGACTCTGAACCATGTTAACCGCCCGAAGGCCGATGGTCGGCTCGACAAAAAAGGGTGAATCTTTGTCAAACAAACATCCGGATACCGGGAATGATCCCAACAGCGCGACTAAGATAACGATTCTGGACTTCTTCATGGGGGTTCTCCGTGGTGGAAACAGAACAGATGACCAAACGTCGCGAACGACGGAATATTCTGGGGGGTGTTGCCGCCTGGTTCGTGGCGGGAAGGGATACGCGTCGGACAGTCAGCGATTCGGGGTGACACCAAGGCGCAGGCTCCAGACCCTCCATACCGCCTCCATAAAAATCGGACCGCTCATTTTGGATTTTCCGGCAGTCCGGTCCGGAAACACAATGGGTGTTTCGGCAATCCGAAATCCCGCTCGATGAGCACGGTAGGTCAATTCGATCTGGAACGCATACCCTTCGCTTTGAATCGCGTCCAGGTCAATTGTACGTAAGACATCTGCACGAAAACACTTATAACCGCCCGTCAGGTCGTGGTATGGAAGACCCAATATTGTTCTCGCGTACAAATTCCCCCCTTTGCTGATAAATTGCCGAAATGGCCCCCAATCCCGTGTGCCGCCGCCGGGAATATAACGGCATCCCAACACCAAATCGTATTCCGCAGCCAGCGTGAGAAACTGCGGAAGATGTTCCGGCCGGTGGGAAAAATCCGCGTCCATTTCAAAGATCAAGTCGTAGTCGTGCATAATCGCCCATTTGAATCCGGCGATATATGCCGTGCCCAACCCCAGTTTTCCTGCACGGTGTAACACATGCACCCGTACATCCGCGGCCGACAACTCGTCGGCCAATTGTCCGGTACCGTCAGGACTGTTGTCGTCTACGATCAGGATGTGTGCTTCGGGAACAATTTCGAAAATCGCTCCCAGCAGCCGAGCGATATTTTCCCGTTCGTTATATGTTGGCGTAATAATAAGTATTTTCGGGAGAGCGCCAGCGTTTGGGGTCAACATTCTCACCTCCGTAGCGCGGACTATAGGAAAACCGCGGCATTGTCTCAAGACCTGTACGGGAAATCGTTTGTGGATGGATCGTTTTATTGAGAAGTAAACGAAGGTGGCGAAGGTGACTTTTTTGTGTCGCGGGGTTGTTAACCAACCCAAAAACGTCTTGTGAGGGTCATTCAACCGCTTCCATGGTCTGTGACGGCAGTTCCATTCGTGTGGTTTGCGGTTCGTAATACAGGTAGGACACCGCACCGTTGTCCGAGGCCTTGACCGGCATGGTTGCCTGGAGCCGATACACGAAGCTCAATGTTTCGTTGGGTTCCATGACCTCGATATACAGTGTTAACTGTTTACCGGTTGTTTCGAACTTCGCCAAAACACCGCTTTCGATATGTGGTGTAAGGTCCTCGGTCAATACCTCAAATCCCGGAGCGATTCCAACAGTCACCAACACCATGTTCAGGTTGGCGGTTGTGGTATTTTCCACCGTCAACGTCGCGGTGACGGTTTCGTTCACCTGGATCTGAGTTTTGTCGTAAGTTAACGTGATTTTTGCGGGTCCCGGCGGTTCGGCAGGGGTTTCCGTCCACGGGATATTGTGGCTGGAAACCAGGTTATAACTGACTCGGCCTTCACCCACAAATTTCAATCCGACTTTGTGTTGACCTGTCGTGGCGTAATTGACCAGATCGATGGTCTTTAGCACATCCCATTGGTCAGCAGACAAGACCACGCTGTGTGCTGTGACATCGTCGATGGCAATTTCTACGGTTCCGGTGGCCCCCTCGGTACCCAACTTGGCCGCAGCAATGAGTGTTCTGAGTGTCAACACCGATGCCTGAGACGAGCCGAAGTTTCCGTTGGTATCTTTTTTGGTCAACAACCACTGAATCGCCCCGTCCACCGTTGCTTTATACCCCCCACGCAACAGCATGGCATGGGTCACAATCGCTGTTGTTTCGACCGCCGCACTGTCGCCGTATCCGTAAAACGACGTCTGTGTATTGTCCGAACCCCAATGGATCAGGTCACCTTCCACCACCTTTAGCGCGTCCAGCTTCTGCAGAACCTCGTCGGTCTTCGGATCATCGGGTGCCGCCATGACCATTGCGTTGGCCACTGTCGCGAGTGTGTATGGGTCTGTATCTTCGGCCAGTTCCCCTTTCACGTAGGTGATGGCTTTGTCCAATTCTGGTCCCGCGTATCCAGTTGTTGCCAACGACCAGATCACGTAGGCGGTATTACGTAATGTTCCCGTCTGGAAGGAATAAAACTCACTGATATCCCCCTTCCATGAACCGTCTGCTTCCTGTTTGCTCAACAACCACGTCCGGGTTCGCGGAATCAACGTCGCGTCGATCGGATAGACTTCCGCCATATCCGCAAACTCCATCAATCCCAATGCGGTCACGGTAAGATACGGGTCGCCTGGCTCACCGAACCAGGAGAATCCGCCGCCGTTGTGTTCGTAAGTGAGCAGCAATTGATAACCCGCGGTGATCAAACTCTCTGCTTTCATTTGGATTTCCGGCGTGATTTGGCCCGTTTCATTCATATACGACAAAATCAGTACATTGGGCCATGTGGTTGACGACGCTTGTTCAAAGCAGCCGTACGGAACGGCAAACATGCTGTCCAGACCTTCTACAACCTGGCTCAAAAAAGCGGGATACAGGTTGATGTACAACACGTTGCTCCCGTCGATCGAGTTTTCCGGGAACGTAACTTCGTGTTTTACTTCGCCCTGCGCCAACGCGCCGGATTGAGCCAACGGAAATGCTTTGCCGTCGGGAACGACGCGCACCATCCGCGATACCGCATCGCTGAGTTCCGTGCCGGTCCCTTTCACCAAAAGTGAGTGCAAACCCACTTTATCTACGCGCACCGGGAACTTGGCCACCGCCACTTCGCCCGGTGTCAAATTCAATGTCAACGTCGTATCCCCAAGCGGTGTAAACCAATTGTCCGACATCAGTTCTACCGTAACCGTCTGTGGTTCAGCCAGATAGTTGTAAACCGCGATCGGAAACGAAATTTCGTCGTTTCGTGTTAACTTAGCTGGGAAGTTAATATCGATAAAAAAGTCCTGGAACACGGTAATCCCTGCCAATCCGCTTCCCAGCCGACCATTTTTGGTGTGCGCCAGCGAAGTAACCCGCCATTCCGTAATGCTGTCGGCCATTTCCAGGTCGACTACCGCCTTACCTTGCCCGTCGGTAATCAGCGCAGGATTGTTGTAAAGCGTCTCGGGAAAGTCATCGCGAACTTTTGGTCCCGCTGGTTCATTTCCTTTTCCATCAGGTTCTGTCGGCGGTTCTTGGATATTGTCGTCGTCCCAACCGCCGGCGGCGGCATCCGCCCAACCACCGTTACCGCCTTCATTCCATTCCTGGTAAAGGCTCAGTCCCAAATCTTCCGCGTCGACGGTAAATGACCAGTCATCGGTATTTCCGCCCACTTCGTCCGGGCCGTTGGAGCGCACCCGCATTCGCGACCAGTCGAGCGACGATGTTTCAAAACCGCCACCCCAGAAATCGTAGGCTTTGACTTCTTCGCCTAATTTTTCGATCACCGCCGCGAAATATTCTTTACCAAGCGATTGACACCAATTCGTTTCTTGGCAACCCAACTCCAGCAAGTCGGCTTTGATTTGCGGCATTGCTGCTTTGTAAAGGTCCACCAACTTTTGTTGTTTGTCCGTATAAAACGGCGCCAGTTCGGACTGGATTTGCTGCAACGTTTTGGCCCAGCTTGCTGCATAAATCCCAGTCATCCCCGAATCCTCCATGGCGGCGAACGCGGCTTCGGCTTTGGTTTGCGCCGCCGATGCTTCGTTCGGATCTTCCGAGTTTGTGTCGTTAAAAACGAGATCGGTCACGTTCCAGTTGGCACCGTGAATTTCGTATTTGGGTTGCGCAAAAGCCGCTTCGATTTCAAAATAGGTTTTCAAAAGCCCCGGTTTGGCTTCGATCAGCGCGAACACCGCTTCGTCAACGATCTGGACTCCCAATGCGCTGGGTGCGGGGTCGCCGTTTTCGTCGACTACCGAAAACGTTAATTTAGCGGGGTCGCCTGGTCCGTAGGTCACCTTGTCGGTTTCCAACTTGACAACGAGATCTTTGCCGCTGCGGGCAAACAGTGAACGGCCCGCCCGCACTACGTTTCCGTCGAGGTCTACTATATAGGCTTCAACACGGTTGTCTCCCATCAGCGAAGCATCTACGTCCATTGAAAAGGTCGCAACCCCGTCTTCCGCGGTCAAGGTACGCATGTCGACAACCTGCCCACCGTTGAGCCAGTCTACATAGATATGGCCGGTGGGGCTCGACGTACGGATTTCGACAAGTACGGTTTCGCCAGTCTCGTACACGGCTTTATCGGTACGTACCAACACGAAATTTTTACCCGGCTGCAACGTGAAGCTGAGCGTTTCAGTCACCGATGCCCCTACCTTGGGGGTTACCGTGAGGGTTAACGACGGCGTGGTATCCAAATTCGGGACTGCCAAGGCTAAGTCGGCATACCCATACTCGTCGGTTGTGGATTCCAGGTCGGACTCTAGCCATGACGCCTGTGCCAAAACTTGCGCCATGTCATAGGGAGAACCCAGTGGGTCAGTCACAAACACATGGAGATGATTGGTTGTTTCCGGTACCAACACACCGCTTTCCGGTACGGCAACAATCCGGATCGGTTTGTTGGCCACCACGACCCCAACCGATTTTTTTACCTCTTGTTCCGCGGAATCGGTAACCGCGATTTCCAACTGGACCACGGCGTTGCCCTGCTCCAGCGGCAAACCCGCAAAAAAGTTCGGTAACTTAATCGCAAAGTTAAATCGGCCTTCGGCATCGGTTTGGCCCGTTATTTCTTCAAATACCGTTTCTTCCACGTCGATGGTCGACGCTTTGATCGTGACCGATCCCGACGCCACCGCTTTTCCGAAGAAATAACGTGCATCGACAACACCCGCTACGGTCATTCCCGGCATGTACCACGGCTCTTCAATCGAAACCTTGATCCCGAATTTGGGCAGCGCGTACAACGATACTTCGGCGGTTTTTTCGGCGATGGTTTCGCCCAAAATCGCCCGCACCTTAAATGTCCCTAAGTTAACGATATTCGCAATTGGGAATTCGGTGTGCGCAATACCCCATTCATCGGTTGTGCGTTCTTCTTTGTATATTTTGTTCCCTTTTCCGTCTTCGATTTCAAACAAGATGGTTTGTTCGGCCACGGGTCCCAACGCCGGTTTTTCAAGCGCCAGCGCCCGCAGGTGCATGGTGTGTCCCGGTTGGTAAATCGGTTTGTCTGTGGTCAACAGCAGTTTATTCGGGCTGATTTCCACCTTCAGCATACCCGATACCACTGCTGTGGTACCGTACGCACTTCCTTCCGCAACCACTTCATATTCGCCGGGATCCTCGAGCGATACATCAAACAGGGCATCTCCCATTGCCGATGTGTTCTGAGTCCACTCTTCGACCTTTCCATCGTCGGAAACCACCAGCAGTTTCACCGGAACATCCGCCATAGGTTGTTTCCCAACCGACGAGACCGCCCGAACACGGTATGCCGCGTTTTTTTCCCGTAGGGTGGATGCCGGACCTTCCAGAACAATTTCATAGGCAGGTACAACGTAAAAAAGGCTTTTTGTGAGATGTAGCCGCCCCATCATCGCTTCATCGACCACCAGGTTGTATTTGGACAACGCGGCTTGGTCGCTCAAACCGTCCGGCAGCTTTAACGAACCTTGCACCACTGTTGTGGCACCTTTGGCTACGGAATAATTCACCCGCGTGGTGCTCACAATCGGGTCCCCGTCCACTTCGGTGATGGCGACTACCAGAGAACCGGTGGCGTTTTCGTTGCCGACCGTGGTCACCGGGATGCTGAAGTGGAGTTGATTGTTTTGAATGGTTCCTGAAATGGCGGATTCGTTGATGGTCACGGTGCCGTTGGCCGGGACGTCGGGCACGCCTACGTCACCGGGTGGTTTGACCGTGTTGTCATCGCTGTGGGTATCGCTGCTGCCCCCGGAACACGCCGTAAGGCCGGCGAATACGATCCCTAAACCGATGCGCCGAAACGACAGATGACCCAGTTTCCAACTATACATGGCTTCTCCTTGGTGGGGCGTTAACTGGCCGCTACCGCCCTCAAACAAAGCAATAATCGTGCCGTTGGGAAGGGACTACATGAACCGGCGTATTGGTTTGGCCCGAAGCTCAGCGGTTCCGGACACCGTTTTTGTCAAATGTGTGGAGTATTTGCACAAGTTGTGCAGGTTCAGCGGGTTTCCGACCGCTGTTCCCATGCCCGCTGCGCGTCGATGCCGAGGGAATCCAGAGCCGGTAGGATGATGCCGGTGATCGCCGAATCGGCTACCGGTCGCAGGATAGGTGGTAAACCGTTGGACAGACGCCACAATGCCACCGGCAATGCGTCCAAAGCTGTCGTACGAGACACGGTGTCCAGATGATTCCAATGGTCCCGCAACCACAAAAAACCAAACCGCGAATGAAACGACTCGTCGGCGAGGATCGCAGTCATAACCGACTTGAGCGGCGGGATCGTTTCTCGCTCCCTCGCCCAGCCAATGAGTTCCAGGGCAACCGTTTCGCTGCAATATACCGTGGTCAACATGTGGCGAACGATCCGCGCCATGGGAGTGACGTCGGTATTCGGACGTACCGCCGAGAAATGTTGGGCCGAAGGATCCATTCCCAAGGCCGCAGCAGCCTTGACACACAGCGCGACATGCCGCGTCTCATCCCTTATCAGTCTTGACGCACATCCCAACCATGACAACGGTGCCCCGACTTGGAGCATGTCGGCCAACAGATACGAAAACTGGCTTAATGCCCGGTATTCGTCGGTAGCGTGTTCCCACCACAACGCCTGCAATTCAGCCCTTTGGGTGTCAGGCAACTCGTAATGGGCCAACACTTCCCAGTCTGACGCCGGGAGCACGGACAGGTGTTTTTCCGCAAAAATATGGAGCGGGTCGTCGTCCGACGGCAGAAACGGTGGAAACCAGAACTCCTTAGAATACAAAGGCTCCACCTTGGTGCAACGTTTTGGCCGCGTCGATTGCAAAGTAAGTTAAGATAAGATCTGCGCCGGCGCGTTTGATCGCCACCAACGATTCCAGCATGGCTTGGCGGTAATCGATCAGCCCCGCATCGGCTGCGGCACACAACATCGCGTATTCTCCGGAAACATTGTAGGCGGCCAGCGGCAAATCAAATTCTTGGCGCATCCGGACGAGAATGTCCAGATAAGGCATCGCCGGTTTGACCATGACCATATCCGCACCTTCTTGAATATCCAGTGCCACTTCTCGCAACGCCTCCCGGGCGTTCGGGGGGGCCATTTGATAGGTTTTCCTGTCTCCGCTCTGGGGCGCAGAATGGGCCGCTTCCCGAAACGGACCGTAATAAGCGCTCGCAAACTTAGCGGAGTAAGCAAGAATCGCCACGTCGGTCAGGCCGGCATCATCCAGCGTATCCCGAATTGCGGCCACCCGCCCGTCCATCATGTCCGACGGCGCGACAACGTCGGCCCCGGCTTCGGCATGGCTCAATGCCATTTGCCCCAACAAAGCCAAACTTTCGTCATTTCGAATGACCCCCGACTGTTCGGAAAGCACTCCGCAGTGTCCATGGTCGGTATATTGGCACAAACATACATCGGTCATGACGACCATGTCCGGGATCTGCTGTTTGATAAGCCGAATCGTCTGTTGTACAGGTCCGTTTGTGGAATGAGAGTCGGTGCCCATGCTGTCTTTGTGCTCGGGCAGACCAAATAATATCACCGAGCCGATACCCAGATCCCAGACCTGTTTGCAGACAGTCAACGCCTCGTCCGGTGAAAGGTGGAATTGGTTCTTCAATGACCCAATCGGGTGCTTTTGCATGTGACCAGGTATAACAAACAACGGGTACACCAAGTCGTTGGTGGTCAATACCACTTCCTGCACAAGCCGCCGCATCGTTTTGGTACGCCGTAGCCGCCGCATTCTCAATTCGGGAAACTGCATGTTTTTTTCCTATGGTCGATAACTAAGTAGCTAAACAGGATATGTTAGCCTGGTTTCGTCACGTTCTGACCGCCATTTCGCCACCATGCCAACATCGCCC
>JABWCM010000083.1 GCA_013360285.1 Myxococcales bacterium | reverse complement strand
TGATTGGCTAATTTAGGCTGCCTTGGCCAATTCCCTCCTTGCGGCATATACTCGATATTGCCTCAGTCGGGTCTCGGCCAATTCAGCGCTAAATTAGCTGTCTCAGGGTCACTTCCTTATTTCCGCTGACCCTCTGACTCATTGATCAATCGCTGCCGACACCGGACATCACCGATGGGACCTTTGGACAACCGGAATGTAATGGAAACGCGGTTTGTGGCGTTGGCCCGGTTTGTGGCCGAGCACCAGGCATTGTGGCAAGTGCGACCGTTTGCGGAACTGGTGGTGCCATGGGAGCACGACCTTCCCGAAATCGCAACATGGCTAAAGCAGCTTCCCGATGACCGCGTCGACGAATATTGGGACGGGGGTTTTCCGGAAACGGATTGCCCGCCGTTGTTATGGTCCTTACAACAACAAGCGCAATCGTTGTGCACGACACCGTTGGCAGAGGGTCCATCTATGCCGACAAAACGCCATCCGGTGGTGTGGTATTGGCGTATCAAAGGGAGAAAACTTGAACAGTTGCAGAGTTTTACGTCTGCGGTATTGGAAAAATGGCCCGCAAACACCCAACGTATCGTGGACTGGTGCGCCGGCAAAGGCCATTTGGGCCGATGTCTGGCTTGGGCGGTAGACCTTCCGGCGACGTTTATCGAATTCGATCCCATTTTGGCGAACATGGGGGCACAACTCGCCAAACGAATGGGGGTAGACTGTGAAACGGTGGTCGCTGATGTGCTTGATTTGCAAACCGACCGTTGTTTGACGCCCAACCGGACCGTCGTCGCATTACATGCGTGTGGACATTTGGGGGATGATTTGTTGTTACGAGGCGGCCGGAACAAGGTCGCCGGGATATTTTGGGCTCCCTGTTGTTATCACCGCACCGGTAGTAGCGGCAAACACCGGTATTTGTCGTCCATTGGCGTGTCCCACGGACCTTATCTTAGCAAATCTGCACTGCGTCTGGCCATTGCCGATGAAGTGGTGGCCCCAGACCGCCAACGAAGGTTTCGCCGCCGCGAACAACAGTGGCGTCTTGGTTGGGATTTGCTTCGGAGAGACGTTGTGGGCGCAACCACCTACGAAAGTCCCGGCATGTTGGCTCCGGAGTTGGTTCAACTCTCTTTTCCTGAATTTTGCGACCGATTGGCCCACCGCGAAGGGTGGGAAATTCCCGCCCATTGTGATTGGGTTGCGTATGAACGGCGAGCCGTAGACCGACTGCGAGAAACAACCGCCTTGAGTTTGGTTCGCAGCCTGTTTCGCCGTTCCTTGGAAATGTTGCATGTGTTGGATCGCGCCATTACGTTATCGGAAATGGGGTATTCCGTCGACGTGGTGCGGTTTTGTGACCGTCGACTCACTCCCCGAGACCTGCTGATCCGTGGGGTATTTCCATAATTCGAAATACGTTTTCGCCATGTTTTCACAAATTCAGTTATAAACAAGTTCAAAAACGACTTCGAACGGCGTCGTTTTGGTTTCTTCAATCACAAATTTGTTGGTAAACGGCAACGTAACCGGGTCACCGGGATCCGGGGATTTGGATTCGGAACCGTTTCCGTCGACGTCAAAAAACCCAAGAAAGATGTACTCACCAGGAGGGAGTGGTTCACTGGTCCACATAGCGGTGCTCGGTCCGTCTCCGCTGGTATCCACGTTGGCTACCTCCACACCGCCAACATCTATCGCACCGTCTACCGGACCTAATACTGCCACGTCTTCGGATTTCCACAGAGCCCCATACACCACTCCCACAAGAGGATCCTTCAGGTTGGGACTTTTTTTGACCCCATTGGTCGCAGAAAACGTCAACTGTACGGTTCCACCCTTCCCAGACGCTTCGGTATCACCCGTTGTCGTATCGCCGCCAGTCGATGTGATGTCTGCTTGAGTGGTGTCCGATACTTGCGCACTGTGATTGATGTCTTCACCGGATTCACAACCGGTGATTCCGCAGAGCAGCCAAACCGCAATCATCAAGGCAGAATGTTTCCGTAAACTTGGTTTTCTCATCTCTTATTTTACCATGTCGCACATAAAACGTTGTTTGGTTCCTACGATATATGCAAACGCGGAGCACATTTCTTCCGGAAATTCGATCGTCTTACCGGTCGTATTTGCATACACGCAGGTGGTACGGAGAATCGAGCCTTTGGGAATGATCAGGGGATTACTTTGAAACAGGCTGATGGGCGGAAGATCGCGGTATTCCGGCTTCCACGGATCGACATAAACCACCGACGACAAATTGTCGGTGTCTGGGCCGACCGAAAACTCAAATCGTGTACCCCATTCGTGCATATGAGGCCCCGCAAGATGAACCGTCATGTCCTGGTCGGCGATACAATCAAACGACAACACATGTTCCGTGCCGTCGGCCGGGATATCAAAATTGCGGATATTGGTCGTCATGGTGGCAGCCCAACCCTTCACTTCGTCGGGTTTTAAAGTTTCCATACGAGCAACGTCCCGGACCCGAATCGGTTTCAGACTGGCGTTCACATAATGAGATTGCATGATATAACTGGTGTTCGCTGGGATGTGGACCGCATACCCATCGGGCAATTCCGTTCCGGGAAGGACATAAGCCGACACGTTTTCCATATACGCATCATCGGAACAATCTTCAGTCGTACCGGCCGGTTTGGGGTCGGTGGTGGCCAACAACACCACATGATGGCCAAACTTACCCTGCATCACGTCCAAATAATGCACCGCCAAGTCATCGGAATCGTTTGTTAGGTGAGTGCAATACATGGCATCTTCACCCGGCTGAACGATCCGCTCCGGGCCAATCAAATCGACATACTTCGGGTCCGGCTCGGGAATCGGAACCCGCAGATCGGTCACCTCGTCATCCGTATTTTCCGAACTCGTGGCCGCCGAATCGGTTTCGATTTCTGCAGCACCGTCGCTGTCACACGCCCCCAACAATCCGATTCCCAATACCCAAAACCATCTGCGCAACATGTTTTTGTCTCCGTTGTGCCACATCGTGGCGATAGTAACGCCATTCCATCGATCTCGGAGCATTTAGTCAACACCAAAAACCATCCTCCGTTATCGTTTGCTGGTGTTTACCAGGCTTTGCCGTACAATGATCACCTTCAATGTTTTTAGTTGGGAGTATTCGATGAAAAACAGAAACTTGATTGGATTGATGATCTTTGTAGTCGCGGTTGTTGCAAGTTGCGAATCGGACGACGGCGACGACACAAACACCGAGGGAAGCAACGAGCCTTCCATAGAAGACTTCGAACCCACATTTACAAACGTGGAAACACAAATTTTTGCAAAAAGTTGTACTTTTTCATCGTGTCATGGGGTCAACGCCGCGGGCGACCTGGATTTGACGTCGCCGTCTTATGACCGACTGGTCGACGTGGAATCGGCAATGGCCCCGGGAAAAATCCTTGTCGTACCGGGCGACCCAGCCGCTTCTTATCTTATCGAAAAACTGGAACAAACGGCGCCGGCCATGGGAGAAAAGATGCCGCTGAACGGCGAGTTGGAACCCGAACGGATCCAGTTCGTAAAGGATTGGATTTTGGCCGGCGCCAACAATGATTAACCAGCAGGCTGGGCCGGGTGCCCGGCGGTGTGTCACGAGACCGGCTTCCGCCGAACAGCTCCGGTAATCGACAATGTTGCCACCGCAAACAATACGGATGCAGCACCCACCCATTGCGCCACGGAAAGACGTTCGTGAAACAGCAACCAACCCCAACCAATGGCCCCGATTGGCTGCAACAACAAGATGACCGACGTTTCCAATGCGGCAAGCCGCGGCAACGCCCTTCCAATACACATCCAGCCCCCTACCTGAACGACGGCAGCCAACGCGATTAAATAACCATGGCTGGGGAAAACCACTGTAAAGTCGATCGGTTGGCCAAATGTCCACGCCAACAATACCGACGCTGCGGCGGCGCCCACGCAGGTATCCAACAATACCGGAATCACGGCCCCAGATGGTGAACCCGCCGACCGGTAAGTGAGGATGTATGACGAATAAGCCAAGGCAGCTCCCACGCCCCACGTGACCCCGCGCAGCGGATGGGCGCCAAACGCATCGGCACGCCCGAGTCCGGACATCAACATCACACCAACCAACACCAGGGGCACCAAAATCAGCGCATAATTGGACGGCCGTTCACGCAGCAGCGCCCAGGCAGCAAGACCCACCCACAATACCTGGGTGTTTGCCAACACCGTAGCCAATCCAACCCCGATATCCAAAATCGCCTGGTGCCACATGACCAGGTCCAAAGCAAACAAGGCACCGGCAGTCAACGCAATGACCCGGGCCCGTCTTGAACGTGTGTCTTTGGTTCCGAGGATCCAAGAAAGAACGACCAGCATCGGCATGCTGTAAATCATTCTCCAAAAAACGGCCGTGGAAGGGCTGACTTCAGCGTAGCGGAAGAATACCGCAGCGAATGAGATACAAATGGCGCCAACAACTGCAAATAACCGGTTCAATGTTTCTCAATCCGCCGTGAATGTGACCAGTCCAGTAAATCCACGATTTTCGAGTCCGCGTGTGCAACACCGCCGTGGCGTTATCCGGCAAATAAACGTGTTCGTAAAGAAACCTGTCACAACATCAATAGACTAAGCGGCAAAAAGCGGCGGAAGAATGCTGGGCGGTGGGGCCGCGTCGGCAGAGCGTCGAACTAATAGGCACCCGTCGTTAGATTACTTTGGGTGACGCCGGTCACCGAAATTTCCCGCCACGGATAGCCACCAAAGGACTGAATCACATCAAAAGTGGCACCGACGTAGGCTGCACCTGCAAGGTTGGCGACGAGCACCACATAACCGTCCGTTGACAAATACGTTCCCTGAGCAAATGCAAAATTACCATGGTTCCGTACGATGAGCCCCGGAAACCCTCCGCTCCAGTTGTGGAACATCCAATAACTGTCGATAACACCCCCGGGAGTGTAGTTGTACCCCACGGCACGAAATCCACCCATGATGTATTGTGTGTTACCGGCCGGGGCTCCACCGCCCCACAGATTGGTCTTGATGTGAAGATAAGAAGCGGTCGGAAAGTCGGTGGACCAATGGTACCACCCATATTGGACACGGCGGTTGTGGCCCAGGCGAACCGACCCATTGACCTCCAGCTTGGCCTGCGGACTGGTAACGCCGATACCGACATTGCCGTTGTCCAAGATAATATCCCCACCTTGGTCGTTTTTGATAAACAGTTTGCCGTCCACGCTGTTGCGGTAGATGCTGGCATGAACGGTTGCATCGTCGTGTTTGAACTCCACCTTGGGGTTGGCTGTACCTCGAATTGAAATGTTTCCGTCCTGAACCTCCAGTTTGGCACCTGGAGTGGTGGTTCCAATACCTACTTTGCCGGTTGTAGTCACCTGACCGGTACCATCGGTCCAAGAACTGGTACCCGAAGAACCCGTGGGACCCGTGGGACCGGCCGGACCCATGGGACCCGTCGCTCCAGTTGCACCGGTCGGTCCTGTTGAGCCGGCTGGACCCATCGGACCGGTTGCACCAGTGGCCCCGGTATCCCCTTTAGGGCCGGTCGGTCCCGTCGCACCCGCCGGACCCATTGGACCGGTGGCGCCTGTGGCCCCGGTATCTCCTTTGGGTCCGGTGAGTCCGGTTGGTCCAACGGCGCCCATCGGACCCGTCGCTCCCGTCGCACCCGTATCTCCCTTGGGTCCTGTTGGTCCTGCGGGACCCATCGGACCCGTTGCCCCGTCCGCACCCGCCGGACCCGGATCCCCCTGCGGTCCAACGGGACCAACCAATCCGGTCGGATCCCCGACCCACTGTCCTGTTTCATTCACGACCGGTACGTTCCCAATGGTCAAACCGGCGGAGTCAATCGTCCCGCCGGGTCCCCACTGCACAAAATCATCGGGCAGCATACCACCCAGACGACCCGAATCCGCGGATTGCCGCGCAAAGGGAACAGACAGAATTTTTTGCCGAGGAAGCAACGTTTCTCCGTTCACCGTAAACTGTATCCACAGATCGTCGGAAGCGAGCAACGCCGCATCAAATCCTTCCGGGTCGGCCGTACCCACAACGACATCCAGACGTCCGTAAGTTACTTCGACAGTGCCTAAGTCCTCCAGATAAAGGGCGGAACCTTCGCTGCTGCTCGGAAATAACGCAACGGTGATCGCCACATCCTGATTCAGCGGAACCCCGTTCGAGCCCGACAGTTCACCGACATAAGCCACACCTGCCGGGGCGGCTGAAACCAGGTGTACCCCCCCCAACAGAATTGCCACACAACACCCAACAAATGATCCACTCCTAAACATCATGCTACATCTCCTTACAACGGTCGCGGCAATGGCATTCATGTCGACCTCTGCCGTCTGTGGTTTTGGGGTCGAGACAATGCAATTGTTGTACAAAGGCCTTCGTAACAGCACTTCGGGCAACGATGCAACCATTGTTTTTTTTTGCGGAAATCAATCGTAATGAGAATAGAACGGTGGCAAGTTAGTTAACCAGCAAAGGGGGGGGCGAAAATGGGTCTTTCTGCGATGTTATATTACTCGAGTCAGTCCGTTACCTACTTCGAATCCTCTGGACGAACACCGAACTCGGCAAACAATTCAGCCATACCCACGGGGGCAGATCGATAATCTTCAGTGGTGATTATCCACGTGGCCAACCCGGCTTTCGGGTTGCTTAACTTAAGTTGGCGTATTCCCTGAGGGGTTTCCAGCCACAGAAAACGCACACCGGAAAGATTCAAATGTCCACGTTTTGCTGCGCCGGCGCAGAGAAAACCGGTTAACTTACTGATTTTTTCCGGGTCTCGGTCCCACAACACGGGGGATGTCGGGGCAGCAACGCCCGCAGAATCAACCGGAACGTGTTCCGGCAACAACGAAAAACCGGTTATTTTCAGCATTTCTTGGGTAAGGTCGATGGCGGTCGCCCGTTTGATGTCCATTTTTTCTTGTCCTGCCGCGAAAGAAATCCACATTCCATAGACCACAACTATTAAAAGAGGTGTGCAGATTCGATTGAAGTCCCTCTTTTTCGGAAACATACAAAACTCCACCGCCCGAGGTCGGAAACTTCGGGCGGAATTGAGGTTGTTTTTGGGGCACCGAACTACGGCGTCCAATTGTCAACCGGACCGTCCTGCACTTTTTCCGGCGCGTCGCCGCCGGGGGTTGCTTTCCATAAATCACCTTCGCCCGCGCCTTCGGAAGTGGAATCGTTGGTGCTCGCTTCGTCACCATCGACACTGACCGTTCCGTCCGAGGCGGTCACGGATGCCCCGCTGGCATCGGCAAGGTCTTGAATAAAGTCTTTGCCCTCATCCGTATCCGCGGTATTACAACTTCCCAAGATGATCTCCGCCGGATCGGTCAGAAAGGGTTTCAACATTTCCCCAAACTCTTCGGGAGTCATTTCGCCTTCTCCATAACCGACATACGTACCGTCGGCACCCCCGGAAGACAACGCGACGAGAGCGGAGTTGCCGTGAACCATAAACACGATCTTGGAAACAAGTTTCCACTGATTTTTTAGCTGCTGCAGGGCATTACGAATCGAGTTGGGACCTGTTGATGCGATCGCCACCCCGCCGGTAGCTTTGGCGCGCGCTTTGGCATATTCCGCATTCCAACTGTCACCAGGGCTGTCGTTGTAAACATAAACGGTAATCGATTCAAACTTCTCGCAGTTGGCGCTGGTATCTTCAACGGTCGTCGTGGCATCGGCGGCCACCGTCGTACCGGAGCCACCGATCTTTTCTTTTTTACCGGTCACCTTCCCTCCCGTGACCTCGGTGATTTGGCCACCTGCTTGAGAATCCGCTTTGCAAAACACGTCAGCGAATTGAATAAACAGGGTGGTTTGTTCGGGATCTCCCCAGGTCGAGACAGTAACATAACCAGCCGGACCGGACTGTTTGGAGATCTGGATCCGGTACATATCTGCCTGCGTTAAGTGACCAGGTTCGCAGGTGTTGAACAGGATTTGAGCACCGATTTGTTGCTGCACAAACGGATCGCTGATCACAGCCATGTCGGGCGCACCGGATAATGGGTCAACAAGCGGAATCATCCATTGCGACGGTGTCTGTAAGGTCTGCTGGAATCCTGCCAAAGTCAGCCGTGGCAAAGTCGGCGCACAATTTTCATCTGCAATACCGTCGCAGTTGTCGTCAAAGCCGTTACAAATCTCCGGAGCGCCGGGGAACACCGATAAATCAAAGTCATCGCAATCCATGGAACCGGCAACCCCATCTCCATCGTGATCGGGGTCCAACGAAGCCCCGGCCATGACCACGACGGGAACAGAACTGGACGACGACGCACCCTGCGCGTCGAATGCGGCCACAACTACGTCATAAATTCCGGGGATTTCCGGGGCAAAAAACTGCGCAACGAAGGTTCCTGAAGCTGACGGCACCATCGGAATTGTTACAACACCAAAGGTGACCATCACTTCGGGAGCGGCCAAAACATCGTCTGTGACGGTTGCCGACACCCACAACGAATCCCCGGCGTACAACTCGTCGGGGGTCACGACCAACGCGCTTACTTCCGGCGGGGCGTTGATCTGGATTTGGACTTTGCCGCTTCCGGTCTGAGATACGGCTGTTTTTGTAAGTTGGAGCACAATCTGAGTCGTTTTTCCTTTGGAAATCAAAAACGGGGTCGACCCGGTTGCAATCACCTCACCGGATCCGTCCTGAGCCGAACCCGACAAAGTCCAGTTTCCTGCACGCAACGACACGCTGCTGGAGGTGGGTTTGGCCCCGCTCCAGGGAATGGTCTGGGTTAGGGTTTCGCCGGTTGATCTTGCAAACACCAACGAGAGTTGGGTAACGGGCAACGTGAAGTCTGTGCTGTCTGAACTGAGTGCTCCTGTGGTAATGGCAAGTGTTCCATCATCGACTGAATGTGTCGCCGAAGGTTCGGACTGCTCTGGTTCCGGCTGTTCACACCCTCCCAAGACTGAAAAAGCCGCGGCAAACACCAGCAGTGTTAAAAGTGAAAAACGAAAACGTCTCATCAACATCAAATAAACCGATTTCATGGTCGCTCCTTTGTCATTCTGCCCAGACATTTGGGTGTTGAAAGGCCTTACAGCAACAGTCGTGCCAGGTTGCTTTCCACAACAAAGACCACGAAATAACTTGGTTTTTTTGCGACCCGGACCGATCAACCACCACAAATCACCTAGTCCAGGCCATCGTTGTATCGTCACTGTGTCGACACAGGTGTCACCGGTATAAATTCAACCGCATGAAATAAAAGGAGGTCGGGCCGCCGACCTCGGGTTTTTCGTTTACCAAACGGCTGGTCGGACACCCGACCTCGGGTTGTAATCGAAACAAACGGCTGGTCGGACACCCGACCTCGGGTTGTGATCGAAACAAACGGCTGGTCGGACACCCGACTTGGCATTTTCGTAAACCTCAAACCCCAGGTCGGATACTCGACCAGGGGTTTGCCATCCACAAAACGATAGGTCGGCCGTCCGACCACGGGTTGTCGTTCAAATCAACGGGAGGTCGGGCGGCCAAGTTCGGGTTGATGTCCAAATCAACGGGAGGTCGGGCGGCCAAGTTCGGGTCGTCGGATCCACAAACCGGCTGGTCGGACAGCAAAGTTCCTGCTTTTCCTGGCTGACTCGCACGGGCTGATTCGCTGTCAACAATTTTAGATCCTTTCCGAATACGCGGCGTTCACATCGTTTTGTTGCGTTACAGAACTGTTGATGGCGGTTTGTAAAGGAGGTTTGTCATGCGTGCTGTTGTGATTTGGTTGATTTTGGCAGGATTGGTTTCCAGTGTGGCTCTCGCGCGGTCCCCAAAAGACGACGACGACGAACAGGAGCCTAAGATGTCTCCTGCGGCCAGCCCTCGAATGTACAATTTCTCGGATTTGAGTGTAGATGGCGAGTTGGTTGCCCCGGCCGCAGCGAGTTTCGGAGCGACACCCGGCGGGGCGCAGGATATTCGATTTTTCAGGGATCGAGTCGCCGCAGGTGAGATTCCGCATCCCAACGTGTTTACTGCCGAAGGGCTGTTTAGTGAACACGATCTGCCGCTAAATGAGCAAACCGCGCCGTGCACCCAACTGTTGTGTGTGCGTGGCGAAGCAACAGCCGCATCGTTTTTGACCCAACCCTCGGTGCGCACATTGGCACAAATCGGCTTCTCCTCGGGTCTCAATCCAACCACATGGAAACGAGCGCCGCTGAATTTGGTCGCGGTTGTCGACAAATCCGGCTCGATGGCGGGGCAACCCCTTGAAACCGTGAAAAAAAGCCTCAGCAAAGTAGCTGAGTTGTTGTCCGACCAAGACCAACTCGCCATCGTTTTGTACGGCGACCGATCCCACGTTCACTTAGCGCCCACAAAAGGCAGCCACAAACAGCGGTTGTTTGACGCAATTTCTTCCATTGAATCAGCCGGATCCACTGCGATGGAAGAAGGGCTTCGTACCGGTTTCGAGCTGGCGCGTACGACAGGGAAATCCTTTTCGGGTACCACCCGGGTGATGCTGTTTACCGACGAACGACCCAACGTAGGAGCCACCGACGCCAATAGTTTTATGGGGATGGCGGAAACGAATTCCCGAGCCGGAATCGGCATGACCACCATCGGGGTCGGCGTGCAGTTTGGTGCCGAACTGGCCACCAAAATCAGCAGCGTTCGTGGCGGAAATCTGTTTTTTTTCGCCAATGTTCCCCAAATGGAAACCGCGTTTTCCGAAGAATTTGACACGATGGTTACGGAACTGGCCTGGGATTTGGTTTTTGAGGTTCATCCAGCACCAGGGATGAAAATTTCGGGACTCTATGGTCTGCCTGGTGATTTGGTGGAATGGACACCCAACGGCGGTTTGAAGTTGGTGGTGTCTACAATATTTCTGAGCCGCAAAAAAGGAGCGATTTACGTGGCATTTGAACCGGCGACCACCGATGGCCTGCCGCGCCCCTCTCCCGTTGCCGGTGACCGGGTGGGAACCGTAACGCTGGCGTATCAGGAAGCCAACGGACCACTTCGTTCGGATCGATTTGAACTTCCCTGGGTGTCCCCGAATCAAGCGTCGGTGGGTTTAAGGCGTGGGGTTGCCCTCATAAACCAGGCGTTGGCCACAAGAGAGTCCGCCCGGTTGCATCACGAACAAAACGACCAAGAGAATGCGTGGCGGATGGTTCGGGACGTGTTGGCGGTTCTAAAACAAACCGGAGATGCAGAACTCGACAACGAAGTGCTTTTGGTCAGCCAACTGGAAACAACCCTTGCATTGCTGTCGGGACACAAAGGCGAAGGGTCTGCTGGACAAACATCATCAACAACACGCCCACCGGCGGTAATCGACCGACATACCGGACTACCTGTACGTTAACGTTGCTCTCCGATCGACAAGTTACGCCGAAGGCAATCCTCCTAGAGCGAGATCGTCGCGATTTCCTTTGCTTGGTCCGATATGTGGCAGGGGTGAAGGATAGTGGTGACGGTGTTGTTTTGTGATCACGACTTCTTTCGGAGCCCCATCTAGTTGCCCACAGGCGGCGCCAATATCGACTCCTTTACTTTCCCGAATCGTGGCCGACACATTGTTTGCAAGCAATTCGTCACGAAACCTCACAACAACATCGTCGTCGGGCCTTTTCCACCGAGAAGGCCCAAAGGGGTTCCACGGGATCAAGTTCACTTTTCCATGGCGGACAAACGAAATAAACTGGATGAGACCCTGTATATCTTCCGGTTGATCGTTAAAATCACGTAACAGAACGTATTCTATTGTGATTCGCCGTCGATTTGCCAACTTTAGATCTTTTAGTGCTAATTTTAACTCAATCAGCGGCCAACGACGATTAATCGGCATGATTTCGTCGCGTTTTTCGTCGGTGACCGCATTGAGGCTCACGGCGAGCTGGACAGGTGTGGAATCCATCAGTTCGCGCATTTTGGGAATAACGCCCGCCGTGGAGACCGTGACTCTGCGTTGAGAAAATCCCAACCCGGCGTTGTCCACCAACACGTTGCAGGCACGAATGACTTCAGAAAGGTTGTCCAGCGGTTCGCCCATGCCCATAAACACAATGTTGCGGACGGCGAGGCCTTGTAATGGAATCGTGGCTGCCCAATAGACCTGGCTAATAATTTCCGACGACTTGAGATGCCGGATAAGCCCCATTTGTGCGGTGAGGCAGAACGTACACCCGATTCGACAGCCGACCTGGGACGAAACGCATTGTGTGTAATAATCCCCCATCGGAATGAGCACACTTTCAACCCGATGCCCGTCTTCGGTCGTAAACAACAGCTTACGTGTGCCGTCGGTCGAAACGAGCTGTTCGTCCAGGGTCAACCCGCCGCCGCCGTGCCGATCCGCCGCATTTTGCAATCGCGCCGCAAATGAATTTTGGTCTCGAACGGGTGACGTATGCGCAGTCGGCTGAAATGAATCTGTTCTTGCCCGAAAATAACTATTCGACTTACCGGCACGTTGATGGAGCCACCGAAAAAACCGATCTGCGTCGTTCGTGGTTTCGCCATGCTGAACAAACCAACGGCGGAGTTCTTCTTTCGGCATACCGAGCAAACCACGTTCTATGGCGGTGATAAGGTCCAAAGGCAGATCGTTGGTCATCGTTTCGCCTCTACAGTTGAATGTCCGGTGGTGGTTTTAGTTAAATCAGCGAAAAATTACAACCTTTGCCCTACAAAACTTGGGCTAAGTGTGACAAACGTGACTAGCGCGTTGGGATATGCAAACATGACGCGAACCACAATGGCGCGTTCAGAACAGGCGTCAGGGAGAACGGAGATGAAAAAACAACAGTGGAACGTGATGAAATTTTTGATGATCTTGGCCCCTGCTCTTACGTGGGCGAGCCAAGGGAACTCCCAAACATTGGACAAAGACCCACAGCAAGTTTTGTTTGACAAACATGTGTTCGAAGGAAGGTTGGCACTGCGAACTCAAAAACCGGAAGAAGCCGCCAAACATCTGGAAGCTGCGTTAAGGTTACGACCGGACGACCTGGCGGTGCATGCCGATTTGGGCGAGGCTTGGCTGAAGTTGGGAAAAACCCTGGAAGCAAAACAAGTTACTGAAAAATCCCTCCACGGGCGTACCAAAGAAGCGCAAAAAGTCATCGCCGACCTGCTTCATACGATGAGCCGGATTGCGGCGGCCGACAACAAACCAGATGACGCCAAAAAGTACTCGGAACAATCCGCAGCGATTCGAGAAATCGCCGACCCACGAATGGTGATTGAACGGTTGTTGATTGCGGCCCCGGCGGAAGCACCACCGGTAGGAACCGCGATGCTGGACGAGGAAGCCTTCGCAAAATTACCAAAACGAGCGGCCACCGCGATGATCGGGCCTCATCTTTCGTTGGCGGATTTGTGTCGAGCCCTTGCCGAAACCGGTTTTGCCCCGGCGGGGGTCACGTGTGATCCGACCGATAAAGACTTTTTGGGAGCGGTTGCCGAGCTGCACACACCGCTTCAGAAGCTGGTTTATTTTGCGCCTGGTAAAAAAGCGGGAAGCAAGTTTATCTTAGCTGTTTTGTCCAACAAAGGCTGGTACGGCATGCCGGGTAAACGTGCCCACACCGAAGGCTCCCACACGTACATTCTTGCCGAAGTTGCAAACAACTGGACACCGGACGGGAGCCAGGGTGGAGCGGTGGTACGAGTACGTCATCGCGAGATGTTGCCGACCTCCAACAAAGACGAGTTTGACAGAAAAGATACCGAAATCGCGTTGATTTGCGGGCAGGGCAAAAGTGGGGCGCCGACCTGCTTGTTGGAGGAAGAACTGGGGTTGTCCGGCAAAGCAGAAATCAAGGTCAACGAAGACGGTACCGTGGAAATCAAATCCGGAGACGCACCAGGATTGTTCTTACCGGTTTTCCCGTGATTGCGAGAGATGTTCAAAAGACCCGTGAGCAGCCGCGCCGGCATTCGTATCCCCGCACTGGTTGTCGCCTTTGTGCCTTACAGTCCATCGGTCGAATTGCAATAAACAGCAAAAAAGTGAATTTTTTTGACGAAAGCGTAGTTTGCGGTGAATCTTTGGAGTCCACAGGCTGAAGTTGATTTTTCACACGGGCGTGAAAATCAGACATCAGGTGTGGGTTTGTGTTGATTGGGGCCGAACTACCTGGAGCCGCTGTATTTTAGGACACGACGCGGGTTCCGGCGACTCGTTGGAGATAGACCTATGGGAGCTTTTCGAATTCGAACAATGCGTACGACTTGCGCCGTAATGGTCGCAATGATGGTTTGGGGGCTGGCGGAAGCCGGTGCAGCACCGCCGTTGTTCAGCGGCAATGTCGCGAACGATTTTCTGGATCCGAACGGCTGGATTATCGACGACGGGGGAGAACCGGACGTGCTGTTGCCTCCGGGATTTCCCGCTGTGTTCAGCGGATCGGATATTTCGGATATTCGCCTATATGTCGACATGGCGACCGGTGAGTTGTACGTAGGAATGGCAACGTACGGAATCGCGGGAGACGTAGACGGCGACGGAAACCCCAGCGTCACCAGTAGTGCTCTCGCATCCAAAGGCGGCACCGATTTTCCGAACTTTGGCGGATCAGAATCGTTTTACGTCAAGTTTGATTTTAACATGGACGGGGTATTCGACTATATCGCGGGTGTTCCTGCAGCAACCGATACCTCGGGATTTCAATTCTCCCAAGTCGTCAATGACTCATTTGGGACTCCGGCCCCGGATTACCTTGGGAATTTGCTCTATAAGGGAACGCTTGCAGCACCCCATGTTGAATTTACCGTGACCGATTTTTGCAGCCTGGTAATCGGTTGTTTCAACGTAAAAGGATTTATGGGCTCGTCCGATGATGCCGTTGCCGAGGACTTTGTTCCTGACGTGGGTGCGGAAACCATTTGTTTTCCTGATGGAGACAACGACGGCGTTGCCGACTGCAACGACGGATGTATCGACGTGGACGACGATGGTTATGGCGTTGGCCCCGACTGTGAACCCGACTGTGACGACAATTCACCGACGTGTAACATAAGCTGCCTTCTGGACGAAGACGGAGACGGGATTGCCGACTGTAAAGACCCCTGTGTTGACGAAGACGAAGACGGATACGGTACCGGCCCCGAATGCCCGAACGGAGTGGATTGTGACGACACGGTGGCGACCTGTCACGTCGACTGTGTCACCGATGTGGACGACGACGGTATTCCCGATTGCAAAGACACGTGTATTGATAAAGATAAGGATGGATTTGGTGAAGGTACCGAGTGTGACCCGGACTGCGATGACGATGCCCCAACGTGCACTGACAATTGCGATATCGATACGGATACCGACCAGATACCCGACTGTAAAGACCCGTGTATCGACAAAGACGCCGATGGTTTCGGAGAAGGTCAACAGTGTCCGAATGGACCGGATTGCAACGACGAAAATCCGAACTGCAGCGCCGACTGCACAACCGATGCGAACGAAAACGGGATCATTGACTGCGAAGAAGTACCCAGTGACTGTATCGACGTGGACGGGGATGGATATGGGGAGGGTCCCGACTGTGAAAATGGCCCAGATTGTTATGACCGAAGCGTTGATTGCACGATAGCGGACGACGAATGCCCAACCGACACCAACGAAGACGGCGTACCGGACTGCGCCGATGATGATGACGACGGGGACGGTTTGCCCGACGCCGACGAAGTCCGTGGTAACACCGACCCGAAGAACCCGGATACCGATGGGGATGGCTTAAACGACGGAGACGAGGTCAACACACACGATACTGACCCGACCAACCCGGACACGGATGGGGACGAACTTCAGGATGGTCAAGAAGTGACCGACACAGCCACCGATCCAACCAATCCAGATACCGATGACGACGGATTGCCGGACGGTCAAGAAGTCAACGAAACCACCACAGACCCCAACGACCCCGATACCGATGACGACGGGCTCAACGACGGGGACGAAGTCAACACCCACGAAACGGATCCCCTTAATCCGGACACCGACGGGGATGGCCTAAAAGACGGCGACGAGGTCAACACACACGAGACGGACCCCAATGACCCCGACACCGACGACGGTGGAGCGTCCGACGGCAATGAAGTGGACTGGGGTACCAACCCCAAAAACAACCCCGCGGATGACTTTGACCGCGCCTATGAAGGGGGCGGTGGGTGCTCCACAACATCGGCTACCACACCCGGCACCGGCTGGGGCCTGGGCATCCTTATCTTAGCAGCATTCGTGTTGATCCGGCGGCGGCGGCAGACACAAATTGCCGCGTTTTTGGCATTACTGGTGGTGAGCGCTCCGTTCACAACTCAGGCGCGCGATGGATTCTCGGCGTTGACATTTCATCCGAAGGCCGGTGAAAACCGGGTGTTTTCGGTGGAAGGCAGTGATGTTGCGCCGGCGTTTACTCCGTACGCGGGCTTGTGGCTGGATTATGCTTCCGAGCCGTTGTCGTTGCGGTTCGAAAATCCGATTGACAGTTTTGAAGAGACGGTCATCGGCAGCCTTTTGGTGCTGCATGTTGCTGCGGGGATTGGATTGTTCGACTTTGCTGAAGTGGAAATCGGCCTTCCGGTGGTCCTTTTTTCCACCGACGATTCAGGGCGTTTTCCGGAAGCGGATTCTGCGGGGATTGCCGACGCAACCGTGGCGGTACGATTCCGAATTTTGGAACGCAGTCAAGATACATATGGATTCGGGTTGGGCGCCGGGGTCGCTTTTACGATCCCTTTTGGCAACACCGAAGGGTTTCGCGGCGACGGCGGCGTCGCCTTTATTCCAAAAGTAACGGCAACTTACGAAGCGATGGAACAACTGATGCTTTTTGCAAACGTTGGCTTTCAGTTTCGCACCGACACCGAGGAATTTTCGAACCTAAAACTGCAGCATGAAATGCTGTACGGTTTTGGCTTAAATTACACCGTAAATGAGTGGGTACAGGCGGGCGCAGAAATTTACGGGAGGATGAACTTTAGCGAACCGTTTCAGAATTCCGCCAACAACCCGTTGGAATTGCTTCTGGGACCCAAGTGGCTCCCGGGGGCCGATTTGCAGATCGACACCGCAATGGGAGTTGGTTTGGTTTCCGGTTACGGCGTACCGGACTGGCGAGTTGTGGTCGGCATTCAATGGACACCGCGAGCAAAGGCGGCGAAAATCGACTGTCCGGACGCAGATGGAGATGGAATTTGCGACGATTCGGATCGTTGTCCGCTGGTTGCCGAAGATTTTGACGGCTTTGAAGACGACGATGGATGTCCGGAAAGCGACAACGATTTGGACGGTGTGCCGGACGTTCACGACGGTGAATTGGATTCCTCGGGCTTCGGTCGGTGCCGAGACATGGCAGAAGACCGGGATGCCTTTGAGGACGAAGATGGATGCCCCGAAGCGGATAACGACGGGGACGGGATCTTAGACCGAGTGGATGGACCACCGGATGAGTCGGGTTATGGCCGCTGCCGTAACTTACCGGAAGACAAAGACGGCGACCAAGACGAAGATGGGTGTCCAGAGTCGGCGGATATGCCGCTTCTGGAAGGGGAAGTCACGTTGGCAATTCAATTCGACACGGGCAAACACGACATTCGCCCATCGGAAGAAAAGGAGTTACAGCGATTGGTCGACGAGTTGCAAAAATTCACGTTCATTCGGGCAATTGAGATTCAGGGACATACGGACGAACAGGGTGCGGGAACGTTTGACAACGACGGATTGTCGAACCGACGCGCCAGCGCGGTAAAGGATTGGGTGTTGAGCCACTTGGGGCGTAAGGATCTCACGGTTACGGCACGCGGATTTGGTCTGATGTGCCCCATCGCCACAAACACGACACCAGAAGGAATGGCGAAAAACCGCCGCGTAGTGGTATTTGTCACCAATCCGGCCCCGGATACGTGGAAACTCGCACATCCATCCTGTATGCCGATCAGGGCCACCGCTCCCTAACCTGCACAGCACCCCTGCATTTCTCACAAATTCGTGGCAAACAACGCTAAGCCGCGAACATTTTCGGTCATCGCGGACCCTTTGCTCCTCGGGTTTGTGAAAAAATCAAAACATCTCCACACTTGTAGCCATGCGACCGAAATTGAGCGGTACGCGGGGAAAGTCATCAAGTAACGGGAGGAAGTCCGAACCCTATGTTGCGACCTGTCGCGTTGTTTAAAAACCACGTCTGGTTGTTTTTCGCCATATTGTGGTGTGCCGGCTGCGACTCGAAAACCGCACGGCCCGTGGACACATCGGAACTGGAACCGGACGGCGGCGCGCCGGATTCATCGACCGATTCCGGCGAATGGACCCAGGACATACCCGACGAACTTCACGAGGACGTTGTGGGCGATACGCCTGTTGACACAATACGCTTATGTAATGGAAGCGAGTCGTTATGTGACACACAATTCAACGAAGTCGTGTTTGCCGCTACCCACAACGCGATGTCGAATGAAACGGATGGATGGCTTGCTCCAAACCAGAATTTCCCTATGAAACAACAGTTGGAAGACGGTATTCGGGCGATGCTTATCGACACATACTTTTGGAACGACCTGGAAGTACTGTGCCATGGCATTTGTGAAATCGGAAGCCGGCCTCTTGCCGACGCGTTTGCGGAACTGGTTTTATTTCTCGAAGAAAATCCGAACGAAGTTGTGGCTTTGCTGATCGAAGATCACCTCGATGTCGACAAAACAGCCGCTGTGTTTAACGAAACGGGGCTAACAAACCTAGTATATACTCACACACCCAACACGCCGTGGCCAACGTTGGGTGAAATGATCGATGCCGGCACGAGAGTGGTCGTGACCGCCGAAAATCAGGGACCACCCCCGACGTGGTATCACCACATGTGGGATTTGGTTTTTGACACACCGTATTCATTTAAGAGTGTGGACGAATTTAGTTGTGAGTTGAATCGTGGGGATGCAGAAAATGACCTCTTTCTGTTAAATCACTGGTTGTCAACACCGCTGCCGACCCAAGACGGTGCAAAACAGGTAAATCAATACGACGTGTTGTACACCCGGGCCGTCCAATGTATGCAAACTTACGGACGGAAGCCGAATTTTGTTGCGGTCGATTTTTATTCCGATGGCAATTTGTTCGACGTGGTAAGGGATCTCAACCAGCTATGAACCAAGGGAATTTGCCGAAGTCTCTTGCTGTTTGGATACAGTCTTGATTTGGTAGTAAGAGCTTGTGCAAAAATAGCTGAACGAACTTGGACGGGTGCTTTTGCCCCCCTGTCCAGAAAAAACCTGCGCCATATTCCCGATATGACTCGGTTTTTCTCTTGGCATGGGAAACAAAGTCCCTGCGTCCAATTCCGTCCCTATATTTTTTCACAAGCTTTAACCGAAACTGCTGGGGGCCGAAGCAATGCGGAACGATGGTTTCACGGTTGCAATGTTGCCGCGGAGCCCATGTGATGGTAACCCTAGAGGTGCGAATCGATTTTTTCGACCGTTACTGAAGGAACCCGACATGCGACGCCAACTTCCAGTCAATCCACTACCAAACGATACCATTAAATCAGGTGTGGCAAACGCGGTGCAAACCCAGAAGGTGCACATGATGAGACGTTGCCCAAAATCCGCCCTGTTTTTGGGTATTTGGCTCATTTTTGCACCGGTCTCGTGCGGTGACGACGGCGGTGGAACCAGCTTCCCCGAAAACAACGACACCGGTTCGGACACCGCTGGCCCCAATGCCGATACCGGCGGCGGCGCGGGCAACGACACGCTGGAATTTCCGGATATCGAAGGAGCGGAAGACACGGGCGGCATCATAAACGACGTATCAAATCCACCCAACGACATGGGAACACCCCCAGACATCACCCAGCCGGACGACTTGTCCGAACAGCCGGATGATTTTCAAGAACCGATTGACCTCACGGAGACCGAAGACAGCGTAGACGTTGTTGAGTCACCTGAAGACGTGCTCGTGGATACCGGCAATCCAATCGAAGATATCGTAGAAGATATCGGGACACCGCCGGAAGATATCGTGGAGGAGGATATCGTCATCGTCGTACCACCCACATTTGGGTCGGTCGAAGGCGTCGTGTGGGATCTTGTGGGTAACCCCATCAACAAAGCGGCTGTGCGTATCATTGGAAATCTCGAAATTGCTACGCAGACTGACAGCCAGGGACTGTTTTCGTTGTCAAACGTACCAACCGGAGACAGGCAAGTTTGGGTGGGTCCGACGATCAACGGCATCGCGGCCGTGGCGGATGTCGTAATCCAAAAGGACAAAAAGACCAATGCCGGCATCATCACACTGGAAACCACAGGAGAAATTGAAGGACAGGTGATTGCCAAAGACAGCGAGATCCAACAAGGGACTGTTGTGCGGATTCCCGGCACAACCTATCAGACTATCACCAATGCCCAGGGGTTCTTCTTGTTGATTGACGTGCCCCCGTATTGCCCAACGATTGTATTTGAAAGACCTGGTTACCAAACAGAACAGTGGACCGGGTGTCTTGAACCCGACGGATTGGCTGACACAGGGCTCATTGAGCTTTACAAAGTGGGTATCTGCATTCCGCAGTGCAAAGGAAAAGAATGTGGCTCGGACGGGTGCGGCGCTGAGTGTGGACAATGTTTCGGCCAACAGATCTGCAATGGCGGCAAATGCGAGGTCGGCGGCGAATGTGGGAACGCAACGTGTGAAGATACCGTGGGGGAAACGTGCGCCAACTGCCCGGCCGACTGTATTTGTGACGATGTGTCGGTGTGCTTGGAAGAAGGGTGTTGTACGCCGGACTGCGCCGGTAAAGAGTGTGGCAACAATGGATGTGGCGGCACCTGTGGCGCATGTTCCGGGGCGTTGTCGTGCAACAACGGACTGTGTTTGTTGGCCGGTGGAAGTTGCGGCAATGGGACGTGTGAAGCAAATCAGCAGGAAAATTGCAAAACCTGCGCCGGCGACTGCAAATGTGCTGGTGCAGGTGTTTGTTCACCTCAGGGAGTGTGTTGTACACCACAGTGCAGCGGAAAAAACTGCGGACCCGACGGATGTGGCGGGTCCTGCGGGGATTGTCAGATGGGATTTACCTGCGAATCGGGCAAGTGTAGTTTTGTATGCTCAGAGGTAACTTTAGATCCGAAGCCGGACGTGGGGCCCATGCCGATTACCACGCCTGTGGGAAAGGTCGACACCAGTGTAACGGAAGGCTATCAGGACGAATATCTGTCGAATAGTGCCGGCACATATAAGGTAGCGATTCGTAAAGATTGGGGCGGCTCGTTGGTTTATTTTGGACCGGCAACTGGAGCTTCGACGGCAGGTGCAGGGAATCGTTTGGATGTGTCCAACGGGACACGAGGCAGCCGCGTAGCGTTGTTTGATGTCGACCGAGCTTGGCAGGGGTGCGCGTACAACGCCGGTTGCACCACAAATCCCGCCGCTGCGTGTCCGCAGACATCCGCATTTCTTGGGTGGAACCCGCGCCAAGGCGTAAACGAATGCGGTTCGTTGCCAACGTTGTCCCCTCAGGACCCGGTAGCAGGTTTGCTGATGACATCCGGTAAGTTACTGCAGTGGAACCCTGATTTTGAAGCACAAGGGTGCGTTGTCGATGGTTGTCTCGACAATGCAAAGAAATCGCTTGCTTCCAACATTCAATATTCGCAATCCGTTCGGTTCGTGGCACCGACCACGTTGGAAATCCAGATGACTTTCCAAAATACCGGTACCACAACCCATGTATTGACCGCACATGAATTGCCGGCAATTTTTGGATCTCTCGGCACAAACGGCACCAAGGTGCTGGATACATTCGTGACATCAAAGGGAGTGGTCATCACCCCGGACGTCGCTCTTGCGGATGGATCATTGGTCACATCGTTCGACAGTCCGGACGGATGGGCAGCAATTCAGACAAAAACATTAAGTGACGGCCTCGCGTTGGTGTTCGAAAACAACGCGATCTCGTTTACTGCCACAAAAAAAACAGCTAACGGCGCGTTTAACAAGTTGTCCGGCGCCTATGGATTCGCCATTGGATCCAAAGCAACCGTCCGAATGCGTGCGTACCTGCTCATTGGCGCATTTTCTTCATTGGAACTAAGTATCGCTAATTTAAAGAAGTCCATGCCTCCATTTGGGGCGCTTGAGGAGCCACAAATCAACGTCGACGCAAAGAAAACCGTTAAGATAAAGGGATGGGCCTTGGACAATGTTGGAATTAAGTCGGCGGAATTGTTGATTGACGGCAAAAAAGTATCCAATCTGTATGTGAATCAGAAACGCGACGATATCTGCGCACAATATCCGGGTTACCCCAATTGCCCGAACGTAGGATTCGTCGGTGCCGCGTCCATGGCGGGATACACCAAGTGTAAACACATTGTTTCGGTATCGGTGACCGATGTCGACAACAACACCCGAATTGTTGCCGAAGTTCCGGTTGCATTCCAGACGGGCGTTGTATGTACCGAAACCAAAGCGTGTGAAGATGGAGACCCGTGTTCCATCGACCTATGCGACCCGGAACTGGGATGTGTGGCGGGCCCGAAACCCGAAAATGAGTTGGTCCCAGAAACCTGCAACGCGATCGACGATGATTGTGATGGTCAGCTCAACGAAGCGCCGGCAATAGGCTGTCTCGATTACTACGAAGATGCCGACAAAGATGGTTATGGCTCCAACAATTCCCAGTGCTTGTGTGCACCTTCCGGGGCATTTAACGCGTTGCTCGGCGGCGATTGCGACGATACCAAAAAAGCGATTTACCCGCTGGCGAAAGAAAGCTGCAACGACTTAGATGACGACTGTGATGGTCAAGTAGACGAAGAAGGGGCCACTGGGTGCGTTTTAAGGTTTCCGGACCTGGATGGCGATGGATTTGGGACCGGATCGGGCAAATGCACGTGCAAACCACTTGACGCTACCTGGACAGCCCTCAAAGGGGGTGATTGCGACGACTCAAACGTTGCAATCAATGGTGGTAAAAAGGAAATCTGCAACGACCTAGACGATGATTGCAACGGAACAATTGACGATGAAGGGGTGTGCCCACCCGGAACCCGCCCCATTCACGGATATTCCTGGGTTGGGGCTGACAAGATAGATACGGACACGGCTTGGTCTACAAAAGTGAACGCTTTCCCGAGTTACCAATACAAAGGTGTAACCTTTTTGGTTCTCAAAGAGTCCGCTCCAGGATTGGTCCCTCTTTATCAGTCTTACTGCGCGTTGTGCACCGACCATATGCCACACGTAATACCCAACGAAGGTGGAGCCAAGTATGCCAACCCAGTGCTGCTGGGTTATTGCGGTGCCTCTCAGTCCGGCACCACCCCCGAGCCGCTTTATCGCCTGTACGGGCCAGCCGCGACGGACTGGGTTGTAACATCGAGCCTGCTGGAACGGGATGCCTATGTGGCCCAAGGCTTTATTGAGGACGCAAAAATATTCTGCTGGGTACCCACCGTGCCTTAGAGGGTGTTTGGGAAAAAAATAAGCTACGCGAGCCATTGGCCTACTACGTCGGTCCTGCCTCGGTCGGCCCATCCTCAGCGTACCTTCGGGT